>CAZAAR010000005.1:2577-50030 GCA_964483415.1 uncultured Oscillospiraceae bacterium | reverse complement strand
ACTGGATAACCTGCATACTGCAAAAACGGATATTCGCGCAGTTTCCGGGCGGAAAAAAGGGAATCCGCAGGTTTCCCATTTTATGGGAACCACCCGAAAAACATACCCCAAAGTATGAAAAAACGGCTTTCCACCGAGAACAAATGTACAAATCCATATTTGAAGCCGTTTAGTTGATGAATCGGTTGAAAATGTTGAAAACCATCAGAATTCCGCCTCTCGGAGGGAAGAAATCCGGGTTTTCCACACACAGACCGTTGAAAAAGTTGAAAAGTGCTCAAAAGATCCTTGATTTTAAGCGGATGAGCATCTCCAAAAAGTGACAAATTCCAACATTTGGAAGTTGAAAACGGCGCTTCGAGCACCGTTCCGACGAAAAACGTTTCTTTTGAGCGGGAGGAAGCAAATGGCCGATATGCCGCCGGTGGAGCTGTATCTCCACATTCCGTTCTGCGTGCGAAAATGCAGTTACTGCGACTTTTATTCATTCGCGGCGGGGGAGGCCGAGTTCCAAAATTATACGGATCGCATTTGCGCCGCGATCGGATATTATTTCGGGCGGCCCGGGCGGCCCGGGCGGGACGGACAGACCGGGCGGCCCGGGTTGTCCGGGCGGCGCGTGTCCTCGGTCTATTTCGGCGGCGGCACCCCGACCGTCCTCGGCGCGGCGCGGCTCATAGAGATCCTTGAGGCGGCGCGGGCCTCGGCCCCGTTTTTGCCGGACGCCGAGATCACCGCCGAGACGAACCCCGGCGTCGAGACCGACTTCGCGGCGCTGCGGCGGGCGGGCTTCAATCGCCTCTCCGTGGGGCTTCAGTCCGCGGAGCAAAGCGAGCTCGCGGCGCTCGGGCGGATCCACACCCCCGCGGACGCGGAGGAGACCTTCCGCCGGGCGCGGGAGGCCGGATTTGGGAACCTTTCGCTCGACGTCATGCTGGGCATCCCCTACCAGACGGAGGAATCCCTCCGCCGCACGCTCGATTTCTGCGGGCGGCTCGCGCCGGAGCATATCTCCGCCTATCTTTTAAAGATCGAGGACGGCACGCCGCTCGCCGCCTCCCCGCTGCGGGCGCGCTGCGCGGACGCGGACGAGTCCGCCGCGCTCTACGAGCTCGCCGCGGAGCGGCTCTCGGCGCTCGGCTACCAAAGATATGAGATCTCGAATTTCGCGAAGCCGGGCTTCGAGTCGAGGCACAACCTCGGCTACTGGCTCGGCGCGGAGTACCTCGGGCTCGGGCCGTCGGCGCACTCGCTGATCGGCGGACGCCGCTTCTATTTTGACAGGAGCTGCCGGGACTTTATGGAGAGGGATTTCTCCGAGGCCGAGCTCGATGAAGGTCGCCTGAGGCAGCCTGCGGCCAAGGGCCGCAAAGCACCTGACGCTCAAGGTTCACTTCCCGGTTTCTCGGGGCAGTTTGAAGCGACGGACGATCCATCCGCCGATATTCCTGTTGGCGGGTGGGAGGAGTTCGCGATGCTGCGGCTGCGGCTCGAGCGGGGCCTCTCGCTCGCGGAGCTCTCGGAGCGGTTCCCCCCGGCCCCGGCCGGCCCCCCGCCCGCGGCGGAGATCGCCGGGCGGGCCCTGCGCCTCGCGGCGCACGGGCTCTGCGTCTGTGAAGGCGGCGTCGTGCGGCTCACGACGAAGGGATTTTTGCTCTCGAACCCGGTGACGGCGGAGCTGCTTTATGGGCGGCAGCCTGAGGCAGCGCGCACCTAAGGTTCAAGGTTCACGCTCCGGTGTCTCGGGGCGGCCGCCTGACGCTCAAGGTTCACTTTCCGGTTTCTCGGGGCGGCCTGAGGCAATAGACGATTTCCCCGCCTCTATTCCTGTTGGCGGGTGGGAGGCGTTCGCGATGCCGCGGCTGCGGCCGGGGTGGGGCCTCCCGCCGGAGGGCTTTCGGAGATTTCCCCCGGATATGCTGTTTTTTTAGATGATTTATAATAAATGAGGGACGGAGGCGCCGCATGGAGCGAAAGCTGCTGACCAAAAGGGACGCGCTCTTGGTGATCGCCGTGATTTTGGCGGCGGCCGCGGTGCTGCTGGCGCGGCGGCACATGCCGGCGGGGCGGTATCCGGTCGCGGTGGTGACCGTCGGCAGCGGGGAGGTCCTGCGGATCGACCTCGCGGACGCCGGGGATGGCGTGATCGAGCTGGGCGAGCCGGACGTGCGGCTCAAGATCGAGGATCATAAGATCCGCTTTTACGAGGCGAGCTGCCCCGACAAAATCTGCGAAAACACCGGCTGGCTCTCCAAAGCCGGCGATACGGCGGTCTGTATGCCGTACCGCGCGGCGGTGAAGCTGGTCGAACGATAAGGAGGATATTCCATGAACGGGATCGGAAAGTATCGGAACCGGAGATCGAAAGCGCCGCTTTTTGTGGTGCTGGGGTGCGTGCTGCTGCTGGCGGGGGGCCTCGCCTTCTGGGTGCTGCCCGGCGCGGAGGGGCTGCGCTCGGCGGTCGCGGAGATGTTCCGTCCGGGGGAGGCCGAGTCCGGCGCGGAGGAGCTCCCCCAAGGGCCGACGCTCCCCGGGGAGCTGATCTGGCAGGGGGCGGCGTCCGCGGAGGACGACCGCACCGCCGTCTTCACGACGGACATGGGCGAGTTCACGGTGAAGCTCAGGCCCGAGAGCGAGGCCGCCGCCGCGTTCGCGGCGCTCGCGGAGGCGGGCGCCTTCGACGGCATGACGATCGACCGCAGCGTGGAGGGGCGGTATCTCCAGACCTCGGTCGTCGCGGGGGACCTCCCGGCGGAGGACACCGGCCTCGCGCCGATCTACGGCGCGGCGGGTTTCGTCTCGGAGGACGGCGAGACCTCCCTGTTTTTCATCACGGCGGATACCCTCGCCGCCGAGTCCTCCGATTTCATCAGGGAGCAGGAATTCAGCGAGTTGGTGGCGGAGTTTTACGCCGAACGGGGCGGCGTGCCCGAGCTCACCGGCGTCTGCACGGTCTTCGGCGAGCTTGTCTCCGGAGATCTGATGCTCAAAACCGCGGCCGCGGCCGAGACCTCCGGCTGGACCGCGGGCTACACGCTCACGGAGCCCGTGACGGTGCGCTCCGTCCGGATCGTGGAGCCGGCCCCGCCCGAGGAATCCGCCTCCGAGTAAATTGACAGGCCGCGTCCCCAACGGGGCGCGTGGATTGAAATATCGAATTCAATGGGGAACAGGCATGAACCCGGAGGTCTCTCCCCCTCCCCGCGCGCTTTTCCGCAAAATTCCGATCAAAGGGGGCCCCGGCGGGCCTTCCGCAAAAAAACTGCGGGGCGAACGGATTGACTTGCGCGGATTTTTCATATAATATGATAGCGAGAAAACTCTTTTTAATGAGGAAAGGGAAAAATAGAATGAGCGACGAAAACGAAAAAGAACTCGCGACCCCGGCAGAAGAGACGGAAGAAAAAGAAGACGAGTATGGCCCGGATATCCTGACCCTCGTCGACGACGACGGCGTGGAGCACGAGTTCGAGGTCGTCGACACGCTCAACACGGAGGAGAACGAATATTTCGCGCTGATCCCGACCGAGGACGCGGAGAACGTCTCCGACGAGGACGGCCAACTGGTGATCCTGAAGGTCGTCGACGACAACGGCGAGGAGTTCCTTGAGCCGATCGAGGACGAGGACGAATTCAGTCAGATCTCCGAGATCTTCATGGACCGCCTTGAGGAATACTACGACTTCGCCGACGACGAAGAAGAGGATTCCAAGGAGAAATAAATCCCGAAACCCGACGATAAAACGCACCCTGCCTTGCGCGAGAACCCGCCCCTTATTCTAATCCAACAAAAATTGAAACGGGAGCCGGACTCCGGTCCGCGGAGACGCAGGCCTTCATTCATGAGGGAGCGCGAAGCGGCCGGGCTGACTTACCCATCCTGTCGAAGACGGGTTTCAATCCGGGGCTATTCGGTAAGGCGGGGCGTTTTATTGTTTTTTTGCGGTTTGGGAGAGGGAGCGGGGCTATTTTGAGCTGGATGGAGCGCACCGAGCGCGTGCTCGGGGGCGAGAACATGGAGAAGCTGCGAAACGCGAGGGTCGCGCTGCTGGGGCTCGGCGGCGTCGGCGGAGCCTGCGCCGAGGCGCTGTGCCGGGCCGGCGTGGGGCGCCTGCTGCTGATCGACGGCGACGCGGTGGAGGATTCCAACCGCAACCGCCAGCTTTTCGCCACGGCCGCCACGGTCGGGCTGCGCAAGGTCGACGCCGCGGAGAAGCGGCTCCACGAGATCGTGCCCGAGGCGGACCTTGCGCTCGCCGACGAGTTCCTCCTGCCGGAGAACAGCGATTTTCTCTTTGATTGGAAGCCCGATTACGTCGTGGACGCGATCGACACCGTGACCGCGAAGCTCTTTCTCGCGAAGGAGTGCGCCGCGCGGGGCATCCCGCTCGTCGCCTGCCTCGGCACCGGCAACCGCCTCCGCCCGGAGCTGCTGCACATCGGCGATATCGGTGAAACCGCCGGCTCGGGCTGTCCGCTCGCGCGGGTCATGCGCCGGGAGCTGCGAAGGGCCGGCGTCGGGCGCCTGACCGTCCTATATAGCTTGGAGGAGCCGCTCAAGGCCCATTTCGACGGCCAAAACGGCCGCCACCCGCCGGGCAGCGTCTCGTTTGTGCCGCCCGCGGCGGGGTACCTGCTCGCCGGAAAGTGCGTGCGCGACCTGATCGGCGCGAAGTGATCCTGAATAAAGAAACCCTGTGCGGGGACGAAAGTCCCCGCACAGGGTTTCTTTTTGCCTGACCGGAAGGATGAAATGGACACGCGCATGTTTGGTACGCTTAGGCTTCGGTCATGCCGATTTCCCCGGAACGCGGCCCCTTGTTTTTTATTTCCCCGTCTTTTTGCTTCCCCCGAAGAGCTGCTGCAGGCCGAGCAGCAATAAAAAGACCGCGAAGACGTCCCGCAGACGCTCCGGGCCCAGCAGATCGGAGACGAGGAACCCCACCCAGACGGCGGGCAGGCCCGCGAGCACGCAGAGCGCCGCCGTCCTCCAGCGGACATAGCCACCCGTACCGTGAAAGACGAGCGAGACGGCCGAGCACGCCAGAAAGAACAGCAGATTGATCCCCTGGGCGGCGGGCTGGCTGTACCCGGCGCAGGCGGTCAGATAGAGGATCAGCACGGTGCCGCCGCCGAGGCCCATCGCGCCCGCCGCGCCGGAAAAAAAGGCGGCCAGAAACTCCGTCATCGCAAAAGCGTCCGGACCGCGAAATAGATCATGAAAGCCCCGAGCGCCTTGCGCAGGAGGCGGGCGGGCAGCTTCCGGAAAAGGAGCGCCCCGGCAGCCGCGCCGAGGACCCCGCCGGGCAAAAATCCCGTCGCATCCCCGAGCGAAAACCTGCCGCCGCCGAGGTAGAGCAGCACGCTCGCGACCGAGAGGCTCGCGGTCAGCACGAGGGCGGTGGCGTGCGCCTCCTTGACCGAGAGGCCGCCTTTTTCGAGCGCCGGCACCGCCACAAGCCCGCCGCCCGTCCCGAAAAATCCGTTGAGCATGCCGGCCGCCGCGCCGGAAAGCAAAGCGGCTCCTTTTTTGAGCACCGCGCATCCCCCTTTTTAAAACAATGAAGCTTCAGTTTTTCCTATTTTCCCCGGAACGGGGGCGAATATCATCCCGCCGCGGATTTTGCGGGCGTTCCGGCCTTCGCGGGAAAAAACGGGCAAAAAAAAGCCCGGCCCGCGCGCCGGAGGGTATGTTTTTCAAAAAAAGCGGCACAATAGCACCGGAAAAACTCAAAAAAGGAGGCGCGCACCTTGTCCGTTTCGCCCGAAGAATATAAAAAACTCAACGAAAAGGCCTCTCCGCCGACCAGAGAGCTTCGCAACCTCAGCGGCGCGTTTTTGATCGGCGGCGCGATCTGCTGCCTCGGTCAGGCGCTCATCGCCCTCTATACGCAGGCCGGGCTGGACGAGGAGACGGCCGGGACCGCCTGCTCGGTCACGCTGGTGCTGCTCTCCGCCGTGCTGACCGGCCTCGGCATCTACGACGACCTCGCCAAATTCGGCGGCGGCGGGACCTTGGTCCCGATCACGGGCTTCGCGAACGCGGTCGTCTCGCCCGCCATGGAATTTAAGAGCGAGGGCTGGATCCTCGGCCTCGGGGCCAAGATGTTCACCATCGCGGGGCCGGTCATCGTCTACGGGGTCACGGCCAGCGCGGTCTACGGCCTCTTCCTCCTGCTGTTCGGTTCGGCATAATAAAAAAGGAGCCGCGCGGCTCCTTTTCTGTTTGATGGGAAGGACCCGGCGCGGCCCCTCGGGGGTATCCGTCACCGGGCCTTTTTTATTTTGGGGAAAGGGAATTCGCCCCCCCGCGCCCGAGCCGAAAAATCCGCCGCGAAAGGTTTTCCTGATAATTTCCGTTTCGGCGGAGAAAATAACGGATGAAAATCATGCGCGTTTATGGGGTGATTGCTATGGCGTATAAAATCGGACGGGACACGCTGGCGACGCCGTCGTGTCCGTCGGTGCTCGCGACGGCGGCGGTCGGATCCGGAAAGGAGGGCGACGGACCGCTCGGCAAGGAATTCGACCTGATCGAGGCGGATTCCCGCTTCGGGGAGCAGACCTGGGAGAAGGCGGAGAGCCGGATGCAGGAGCTCGCCTGCAAGATCGCGCTGGACAAGGCCAGCCGCAAGATGACCGATATGGATTTCATCTTCGCGGGCGACCTGCTCAACCAGTGCATCGCGTCGGCCTACGGCGCAAGAAGCTCGGGCGTGCCCTTCATCGGGCTCTACGGGGCGTGCTCGACCTTTGCGGAGGCGATGGCGCTCGCCGCGGTGTTCGTGGACGGCGGGGCCGGAAAAAACATGCTCGCGGTGGCCTCCTCGCACTTTTGCTCGGCCGAGCGGCAGTACCGCTTCCCGCTCGAATACGGCGGCCAGCGGCCCCCGACCGCCCAGTGGACGGCCACGGCCGCGGGCGCGGCGGTCATCTCCGGGGAGCGGAAAGCGCCGTTCATTCAGGCCGTCTGCTTCGGGCGGATTCAGGACCTTGGCATCAACGACCAAAACAACATGGGCGCGGCGATGGCGCCCGCGGCGGCCTCCACGATCAAGACGTTTCTCGAGGACACCGGCACGAAGCCGGAGGACTACGAGCTGATCCTGACCGGGGATCTGGGCAAAGTCGGCTCGGACCTGCTCGGGCAGCTCCTGCAAAAGGACGGCATCGACATCATGGCGAGGCATCAGGACTGCGGCCTTTTGCTCTACGACCGGGAGAAGCAGCAGGTGGAGGCGGGCGCGTCCGGCTGCGGGTGCGCGGCGTCGGTGGCCTCCTGCCACCTGTTCCCGCGCATGGAGAAGGGAGAAGGCCCCAAGAGCGCCCTGGTGATCGCGACCGGCGCGCTGCTGAGCCCCACCAGCATCCAGCAGGGCGAGACCATCCCGGGCGTCGCGCACCTGGTCTGTTTCACGGCGGACGAAAGGAGGCTGTTTTGATGGAATATGTGCGGGCCTTTCTGATTGGCGGCATCCTGTGCGCGATCGGGCAGGTGTTTATCGACCGCACGAAGCTGACCCCGGCGCGGATCCTCGTGGGCAACGTCGTGACGGGCGTGTTCCTCTCGGCGATCGGCATCTACGAGCCCTTCGCGAAATTCGCGGGGGCCGGCGCGACCGTGCCGCTGACCGGCTTCGGCCACCTTTTGGCCAAAGGCGTCAAGGAGGCCGTCGCGGAGAAGGGCGTCCTCGGCATCTTCTCCGGCGGGCTAACCGCCTCCTCCGCGGGCATCGCGGCCTCGATCCTGTTTGGCATAGCGATCGCGCTGCTGTTTCAGCCCAAGGACAAATAGGCGGAAAAGCGGCGTGCTCAAGGAGTTTTTTCTTCCAGGAGCGTAAAAAACGCCCCCGCGTTTTACGGCGGGGGCGAAGTTTGTCCAAAGCGGTTCAGCTCGAGGCGTTGAGTTTGCGGGCAAGGGCGGATTTTCTTCTCGCAGCAGTGTTTTTATGAAGAACACCTTTGGCGCAGGCCTGATCGACGCGTTTCGTGGCGAGGCGGACCGTTTCTTCACGATTTTCCGCGCCGCCGGAGCAGGCGAGCTCGGCTTTTTTAATGTTGGTTTTCAAATTGGTCCGAATCGCTTTATTGCGCTCCGCCTTGACGGCGGTAATCCTGACTCTTTTTTTGGCGGATTTGATATTGGGCATCAGTACACCTCCTTCACTACCGGATACATTCACAAATAGAAATCATACACGATCCGCCGGGTTCTGTCAAGTGAAATTTTCTTTATCATAATAGGATTTCCGTTTGGGAAAACGGATACGGAGGCGATAATTTGCTTCGGAGAAGCGACCTTGCGCTGGAAAATCTGCCGGAATCCGGCGGCGTGCCCGGCATCGTGCGCTGCGGGTACCGCAGGTTCGGCACCGCGGTGACAAGGGTGACGGTGGAGGGCGAGCCGGCGGTCAAGGCCGCCGGGAAGCCGGAGGGCTGTTACGTCACGATCGAGACCGGCGCGTTCGGGGACCCCGGGTGCGGCCGCGAGGGGGAGATCCGGGCGGCGGCGGCGGAGCTGCGCAAGCTTTTGCCCGGGGAGGGCACGGTTTTGGTCGTGGGGCTGGGCAGCGGCGAGCTGACGCCGGATTCCCTCGGCCCGCGGACGATGCGGCGCATCCTCGCGACAAGGGGCCTGCCCGAGGGAGTCAAAAACCAGCTCGGCGGAAAGCTGCGCCCGGTCGCCACGGCCGTCGCGGGCGTCGCGGGCGAGACCGGGATCGAGGCCTTCGAGCTGATCGCCGCGCTCGCGGAGCGCGTGCGCCCGGCCGCGGTGATCGCGGTGGATTCTCTCGCCGCGCGGGACGCGCGCCGCCTCGGCCGCACGATCCAGATCTCCGACAGCGGCATCGTCCCCGGCTCCGGCGTCGCCGGGGCCGGCAAGGAGATCTCGGCGCGTACGGTCGGCGTGCCGGTCGTCGCGGTCGGCGTGCCGACCGTGGCGGACTGCGAGTCGGACGGGCTCCGCCTTTCGCTGACGCCGCGCGACATCGACGCGCTGATCCGCCGCGCGGCGTCGACCCTCGCTGACGCGGTCAACCTTGCCCTCCAGCCCGCCATGGATCTCTCCGACCTGCGCGAGATCACGGGATCATAAAAAACGGACGGGACGGAGATCGAAAAAGCCGCCCCGGCGTTCCCGGCCGCGGGTCATTCCGCGTCCGTCCCGGCGTCCCCGGCCGCAGGTCATTCCGCGTCCGTTTCCGCGTCCGCTCCGGCGTCCGCGGTCTCCGGTTCGACCTCCGCCTCCGTCACGGCGTCCACATCCACGGCGCCGCCGGGAATATGAAACTCCGCTTGGACGGCCCTCAGCGCGGCTTTAAACAGCAGCCGCCACTCCGGAGGGATCAGCGCGGTCGCGGCACAGGCCGCCTTCCGGACCTCCGGGGGCGGCGCGGGCAGAAAAATCTCCTCGCCCATGAGCTCGGCCCGCGTCCCCTCCAAAAAGAGGAGCCTGTCCGGATAGTTCCCGCTGCCGGTCCGGGCGAGGTCCACAAGGCAAAACGCCGCTAAACCGGCGGCGAAGATCGCGCCGGCGGCGAGCCAGATCGCGGTGTTCCGAATCAGCCCCCTCATGAAATCCCCCCCGGGAACAGTCTTGCTCCCGGAGGGTTTCTTTATTCTTTCAAAAGCGAAATCATCGCCTTTCCCAAAAGTTCCGCGGAATATTTCGCCTCGTCGAGCGTGTTGCCGGCGGAGCCGACCTCGATCAGGAGAAGCTCCGGCAGGAGATCCATGTTATATTTGCGGTAATCGAACAGCACCGGCCGCGTGAGGCCGGGATAGAGGCGCTCCATCCGGTCCTGAAGCGCGGCGGCGAAGCGCAGGTTCGAGAAGAAATACGGCATGTTCATCGAGCCGTCGTCGCAGCCCGAAATAATCATGATCTGGGCCGCGTCCCTGCCGCCAATCTCCGCGGTCGGCTTGAGGATCACGTTGCCGTCCTGCTCGATGGCGTCCCGATGCAGGTCGATGGCGAAGCGGATCGTCGGGTATTCCTTCAGATACTTTTTGACCGTGACGGCGCTGCGGTCGTAGGAGCCTTTATAAGAGGGGTAGTCGTGATAGGTTTTATCGTGCAGGACGACGATGCCGGCCTCCTCGAGCGTCTTTTGCAGCGCGTCGCCGACCGACGCCATGTTTTCGTTCGGATCGTTGCTGTGCCAGTCCGAGGAGACGTCGTAGTAGCCGCGATCGGCGGGCTCGTAACATTCCGTCGCGTGGGTGTGGTAGATGAGCACGGCGGGCTGCGAGAGGCGGGCGGCGTAGTCGCCCTTCCCGGACTTTGCGAGCTCCTGCCTGACGCGCGCCGCGGAATATTCGGTGCAGTTTTTGATGAGCCCGCCGCCGCAGGAGAGGTAAAGCCCGCTCTCGCTGTATTTATATTGCAGCGTGAGCACGGTGCCCCTGCGGTTTTCCGGGATCTCCGGGAGATTAAAATTCCCGCCCGCCCCGGATCCCGTCCCGGGCGCGAAGGCGTCCGTCTCCTCGGGAGGGCCGGAAGCGTCGCCGCCGGGATCCTCTTGGCCGCCCTGCGATTCCCCGCCGGCGGCGGGCTCCTCCCGGAAGCGGTCCCTGAGCACGCTGATGGCGTCGCCCGGGGAGGAGACCGCCGCCGAGCAGAAAATGAGCATCGGCGCCTCCCGCGCGACAAAAATCAGGGCGGCGTAGAACGCGGCCACCGAGCACAGCGCGGCAAAAACCCGCAGCGCCGCCCTGCCCGCCCTTAAGATACCCGTCCGGAGATCCCGCAGAGAGACGCTGCGGTAAGCCGGTCCGCTCCTGCCTTTCAAATTCCCGCCCCCGATCTTTCTATCGGGAAAAGTTATGAGAGACGCGGAAAAAATATGCCGCGAAAGCGGCGGGGCGCGCCCCGCGCCCGCTTAAAGGATCGGGGACCCGGGATGGATCGTCTTTTTTGGGGATTTTTTGCCCCTGTGGGGAGCCTCGGCGGGGCTTTTGCCCCGCCGAAGGGCTTTTGCCCCGCCGAGGGCTTTTGTCCCGCCGGAGGGCTTTTGTCTCCGTTCGCGGAGGGGCCCCATCTGCGGGCGCGCGAAACCAAAACCGCCCCGTCGTATGGCGGGGCGGTTCGTTTACGAAGGATGCGTCGGAGAAAGATCCGGCGGACGGCGGCGGAACGCCGGGATTTTATCTTTACCATAGGGCCGGGAGCGGATTCTTTTGCCAAAGGATTCCCGTCGTACGGCGGGGAGGCTTGTTTATCGCGGGTTTATCGGCGGAGGGCTCAGCGCGGGACGGCCCCGGCGGCCCCGGCGGTCTCGCGCAGGATGGCCGCGATCTCGCGCTCGTTCGCGACGTCGGAGGCGTAGGGATAGCGCTTCGCCGTCTCCTCAAACGCGCGCAGGGCGGCCCCGGCCGCGGCGGGGCTGCGGTCGATCAGCAGCTCGTAGGCGTAAAACAGGCGTTTGCGGGAGACGTAGGAGCCGGTCGCCCGGATATATTTTCGCAGATCCGGCGTCAGCATCGCGTCGGCCTCCTCCCTCGGGCAGCCGGATAAAATCTTCAGGAACAGCAGCTCGCAGCGCAGCTCGTCGCGGTGTACGCCCAGCATCCCGCGCCCGTTTCGGAGCATGTATTCGCAGGTCTCGCGCGCGCCGGAAAAGTCGTGCCGGTCGAACTGCCGGATGTAGCGCAGCACGCCGACCGTGCAGCCGAGCGGGTTTTCCAGCGCGTCCCCCTCCGGCAGCGGGAACCACTCCGCCGGGAGCTCCCCGATGCGCTTGCCGGAGGCGACCCAGCCGTTTGCGTAGAGCTGAAGCCAGAAGGCCTTGCGCGCCGCGGGGCTTTTTTCGATCAGGGTGGTGTTGAGGCCGTCGGTCAGAACGCCCTTTATGTACATCGGGAACAGGTTGATCAGCGTGGTGACGATCCCCGCCGCGAACAGCGTGAGAAAGAGCGCCCTTGCCGCCGGCGAGGAGAGCAGGACGGCGGGCGGCAAGAACAGCGCGGAGAACACAAGGTTGAACAGGCACCCGCCCAGCATATAGAGCCGGTAGGGGACGTCCCCGTCCAGCGAGGGCGGCGGCTGCATCAGGCACTGTCCCCCGGTGCCGGCGACCGTAAAAACGCGCACCACGAGCCGGCCGTGCTCTTTGAGAAACAAAAAGTTCGCGATGCGGAAGGAGACGAACCGGTAGCCGGAGAGCAGGCCGCACACGAGGTGGCCCAGCTCGTGCAGCACCGTGTGGACCACAAACGAGGCGAGAAAGCAGGCCATGATATAGAGGACCGCGAACAGCGGCGGGAAATCCCCCCCCAAGGCGGCCAGCGCGGCCAGCGCGGCGGAAAGCCCGACCACAAGGGAAAGAAAGGTCACAATGAACGGCATAAAGGCCGGCGCTTCGCGCAGCGGCGCTCCCTGATCCATGGAACCGCCTCCTTCCTCTGATTAGAGAATATGATAGCACAAAATCGTCGCGGAGAAAAGAAGGAAAGCGGAATATTTTGTAATTTTTTGCTAAAAAATAGAAAAGCGATATCCGTGATACCGCTTTTCCCATCATTTTTTCTTATTTGGGCCAAAATGGAATCAGCCCCGTTTTTCTCCCCAGAAGAAGAGGGCCACTGTGCCCGGCCCGGTGTGGCTGCCGATGACGGTGCCGACGTTGTTGATCAGCACTTTGCCCTCGAGCTTCGGGAAACGGGCCTCCACCAGATCGGCGACGGCCCGGGCGTCCTCGTAGCAGGCGGAGTGGGAGACATAGCACTTGCCGGAATAGGCCGCGCCGTCCCGCGCGTATTTTTCCATACGGGCGACGATCTCCTGAATGACCTTCTGCTTCGTGCGGATCTTGCTGCGCGGGATCAGGTGGCCGGAGACGTCCATGTCGAGCAGCGGGCAGATGCTCAGCAGCCCGCCGATCACGCCCGCGGTCTTGGAGATGCGCCCGCCGCGGATGTAGTGCGTGAGGTCGGTGGAGAAAAACCAGTGGTGCAGCTCAAGCTTGTGTTCCTCGGTCCAGTCGCGCAGCTCGTCGATGCCCATGCCCGCGTCGCGCAGGTCGGCGAGTTTGTCCATCAGCAGGCCGTAGCCCGAGGAGGCGCCGAGCGAATCGACGATATGGATCTTGCGCTCCGGGTAGCGCTCGCGCGCGATCAGCGCGGCGTTGCAGGCGGAGCCGTAGCTGCCCGAGATGCCGGAGGAGAGCGTGACGTGAAGGATGTCCTTCCCCTCCTCAAGGAAGCGGGTGAAGTAATTGAGATATTCCGAGATGTTCACCTGAGAGGTGCGGGTCTCCGCGCCCTCCGCGATCAGGCGGTAGAACACGTCGAAGGGCATCGAGGCGCCGAGGTCGTCCGTGTGCTCCACCCCGTTGAGGAAGTAGTGGAAGCAGATGTGGTGCAGCCCGCGGCGCTCCATATGCTCGGCCGAAAGGTCGGCGGTGGAGCAGCAGCTCAAAATGTAGTCGGACAAGGCGGGGATCCCCCTTTCAACTTTTCAATAGTTTTATTTTGCCGTTTCGTTCCCGGAAAGACAAGGGATTCTTTTCCCGCCGCGCTCTACAAATTCAAGAAAAAAAGAGAGTTGCCCGGAAGCGCCTCTCCGCCCCATGGAAACGGCTCTACGGATCGTAGAGTCCAATCACTTTGGCGTCTTTTTGACACGAAAGCTCAGCCAGACGATCACGGCGGAGGGGATCGAGAGCAGCAGGATCTGCCACCAGTTGTAGCGCAGGAAGGTCAGGTAGACGGTCATAATCAGGCTCAGCGCCAGAAACAGCACGATGTACATGTTGTGTCTCCCCTCGTACCAGACCGAGTTGAGCACGAGGACCGCGATCAGGGAGATCGGCACCGCGTAGACGAAGATGATCCAGTGCAGATCGCCGAGGATCCAAAACAGGATGAACAAAAGCAGCGCGACCGACCAGATCGCGGCGACGGTGAGGGTCGTGATCACCGAGCGGCGGTACGGCAGAAACGGCTGCGCGTTCTGTGGGGCGAGGGCGTCCCGCCCGCCGGTCATCGAGTCGATCGTGACGCCGAAGAGATCGGACAGCTGCTTCATGACGTAGATGTCCGGCGCGGCCTCGGCGCGCTCCCATTTGGAGACGGATTTGTCGGAGTAATTTAACTTCTCTCCAAGCTCCGCCTGCGTCATGCCGGCGGAGGTGCGCAGCCGGATGATGTTGCTGGCGATGACGGTTCTGAGTTCATCCATCTGGGGATTCCTCCTCGGAGTTAATAGCCCTATTATCGCCTCAGCGGAGGAAAAAATCAAGGAGAAATTTGTAAACTCGCCCCCGCCCGCGAAAAAAAGCCGCCTTGCGCCCCCGTTTCCGGGGGCGCAAGGCGGCCGCGCGCGGTTTACCGGCCGGGCCCCGCCGGGGCAGGGCCGCGCGGGCTTTCCGGACGCTCAAGGGTTTTCCGGGAGGGGCTCCCCCGCCCGGGTCAGGGCAGGATCTTGCTCAAAAAGTCCTGAAGCCGCGGGCTCCCGGGGTGCTCAAGGGTTTTCCGGGAGGGGCTCCCCCGCCCGAGTCAGGGCAGGATCTTGCTCAAAAAGTCCTGAAGCCGCGGGCTCTCGGGACGCTCAAGGGTTTTCCGGGAGGGGCTTCCCCGCCCGAATCAGGGCAGGATCTTGCTCAAGAAGTCCTGAAGCCGCGGGCTCTCCGGATGCTCAAAGATCTTTTCCGGGGCGCCCTCCTCGATCAGCCTGCCGGACTCCATAAAGAGCACCCGGCTGCCGACCTCTCTGGCGAAACCCATCTCGTGCGTGACGACGACCATCGTCATGCCGCCGCGGGCCAGCTCCTTCATGACCTCGAGCACCTCGCCCACCATCTCGGGGTCGAGAGCCGAGGTCGGCTCGTCGAAGAGCATGACCGCCGGCTCCATCATCAGCGCGCGCACGATGGCGACGCGCTGCTTCTGCCCGCCGGAGAGCTGGATCGGGTAGGCGTCCGCGCGGTCGTCGAGCCCGACGCGCCGCAGGAGCTCGTGGGCCTTCTCCTCGGCGTCCTTTTTGGGCAGGCGTTTGACGTTGACCGGCGCGATCGTCATGTTTTCGAGGATCGTCTTGTGCGGGAAAAGGTTGAAATGCTGGAAGACCATGCCCATCTTCTGGCGATGGAGATTGATGTCGCAGCGCTTGTCGGTGATCTCCACGCCGCCGACGACGATCGTGCCCTCGGTGGGGCTCTCGAGCAGGTTGAGGCTGCGCAGGAAGGTGGATTTCCCCGAGCCGGACGGCCCGATCACCACGACGACCTCGCCCGGGTAGATCTCGGCGTCGATGCCGTCGAGCGCCTTGATCGCATCCTTGTTATAATATTTTTTGAGGCCGGAGACCGAGATCAGGGCCTGTTTTTCAAAAACGTTACCGGACGTCGCCACGGCGCATCCTCCTCTCGAAATAGCCGATCAGCTTGGAAGTCGGGAAGGTCAGCAGGAAATACATCGCCGCCGCGATCAGCAGCGGCTCGGCGATCACGAAAGTCGCGGTCTGGGTGGCCTTGGCGCCGTACATGATCTCCTGCACGCCGATCGTGTAGCAGATCGAGGATTCCTTGATGATCGTGACGAATTCGTTGCCGATGGCCGGCAGGATGTTTTTGATGGCCTGCGGCAGCACGATCAGGCGCATATTCTGAAACTGCGTGAGCCCAAGGCTGCGCGCGGCCTCGGTCTGGCCGATGTCGATGCTCTGGATGCCGGCGCGGATGATCTCGGAGGTGTAGGCGCCGGAGTTGAGCGCCAGCGCGACGACCCCCGGGAAGAAGCGGTCGAATTTGATGAAGCCGAAAAGCGTGATATTCGGCAGCCGGATGCCGGAGAAGATGACCAGATAGACGATCAGAAGCTGCACGAGCATCGGCGTCGCGCGAATGATCTCCACATAGGTCGCGGCGGCGATCTTCAGGACGGACACCTTGCTCAGGCGCATGAACGCGAGCAGCAGCGCGAGAAAGAACCCGAAGAACACGGTCAGCGCCGAGATCGAAACGGTGCAGACCATGCCCTGCTTAAAAAGCTCGGCGTAGCGGAACACTTTCTCAAAGCCTTCGACAGAGACGGACATATAAAAAGGCTCCTTTCGGGGAATTTACTGAAAACAGCATTGCTCCTCCCGGGACAAGGGCCCGGGAGGAGCGTGAAACCGGTTGAGAGAGGAACCGGTCAGCCTTGATAATCCGCGATCTGGCCCTCGTAGATGTTCCCGGCGGCGAGGGCGTTGGCGTCGGCGACGAACTGGTTCATCGAGCCGTCCGAAAGCAGCTCGGCGACGACCTCGTTGACGGCGGCGAGCAGAGCCGCGTCACCTTTCTGAAGGGCCACGGCGGAGCCGGCGGCGTCGTCATACTGGACGTCCATGACGAGCTCGAGCTCCGGGTAATTCAGCTTGTAGCACTCGGCGACGGCGGTCTCGATGAAGGCGGCCTGCAGCTTTCCGGCCAGCAGCTCGGAGATGAGGTCGGTGACCTTGGAGAGGCCGATGATGTCGGCGTCCGGCGTATATTTTTCGGCGAGGCCCATCTGAATGGAGCCGGTCTGGGCGCCCACGCTCTTGCCGGTCAGGGATTCATAAGTATTGTAGACGTCCTTGTTTTCGGCGAGGGTGACGAGGGACTGCCCGCCCATGTAGTAAAGGTCGGAGAAATCATAGACCTCCGAGCGCTCCGGGTCCGGGGAGAAGCCCGCGATCCCGAGGTCGACGTTGCCGGCCTTGAGTTCGAGCAGGATGCTGTCGAAATCCATCGGGATGACCTCGAGCTCGAGGTCGAGGTGGTCGGCGACGGCCTGCGCGAGGGAGATGTCGAAGCCGGAGAGCGAGAGGTTGCCGGCGGCGTCGACGGAATAAAATTCATACGGGGCGAAGTCCGGGCTGGTGGCGACGGTGAGCTTGCCTTCAGCGACCGTCGTGACCTCGGTTCCGGATTTGGTTCCCGCCGAGCACGCGGCGAAGGACAGGCAAAGGATCAGCGAGAGCGCGAGCGCAAGGATTTTTTTCATAGTTTGTTCCTCCAAGCTATTTCGTATAATTTATTGGTTTTGTGGAATATACATGCATTATAGCGCGGTGTTTTTCGGATGTCAATACATAATTATAAATTTTTTTGAATATTTATCGGAGGATCCCGCATATTTCATGGATAAAGTGAATATTGCACAAAAATGATGCGCGGGCCGCGCGTATATTATTAACGTTGTTTGAGGGGCAGAGGCGCGCGCCCGCCCGGAGGGGAAAACCGGAGGCTTGGCCCGGCGGCGGGGGCCTTTTTTTATGCGCTTGCGGGCCTCCTTCCCGGATTGGTCCCCGCCGCCCCACGCATCCCCCGCCCCGCCCGCCTTAGTGAGGGACAAGCCGCTGCCTTTGCACGCACGGTCCCCGGCCCGCCCCGCAAGTCCCCGGACTCCCATTTTTATTATTTAAGGTAAAAAGTATAATAGAGACGGCGGCCCGTCCGACCCCGCAGGCATCGCGAAAAAAACGCCGCCCTCCGATCGAAGCAAGGACGGCGCGGGGGCCGCAAAACCCCAAAGCGCCGCAAAAAAAAGGCCGGATACCGCATCGAAAACGGTATCCGGCTTTTTTGCCGTCTCATTGGGCCTTTTTGCGGGCCTTTTTTTCTTCGTACATCTTCTTGTCGGCCATGCGGATCAGTTCCCCGGCCGTGGGCGGCGGCTCCGGCAGGGTCTGCGCCCCGACCGAGGCGACGATCCTTACCGTCCCGTCCTGCAGGGGTATCCCGATTGCGGCGATGTTTTCGCGGATCCTCCGCACGACGCCGGCGGCCTCCTCCTCGCCCGCGCCGCCCAGACAGACGAAAAATTCGTCCCCGCCGTACCTGGCGGCCCAGTCCGTATCCGCGCGCAGGCCGCTCCTGATCGCGGCGGCCGTCTCTTTCAGCGCGAGATCCCCCGCCGCGTGGCCGTAGGTATCGTTGATCCGTTTCATATCGTCTACGTCGATAAAAAGAACGGTCAGCGGCTGCCGCGTCACCGCGGCCCTGACCATATCCGCCGGCAGCCGCCCGTCGATAAACCGGCGGTTATACAGGGAGGTCAGATGGTCCCGGATCACCATATCGTTGATCTCGTGGACGGCCTTGCGCATGATCCGGCCCCCGGCGTCGTCGTCCATGTCGAAGATCATGCTGTCCGTCACGTTTTTGAGCAGCTCAAGGATGACCGCCTCCCCGTCCGTCTCCACCGGAAAGGCCGTGACCAGAATGATCTCGCCGTCTCTTTGCTCGAGCTTCATATAGCTCTTGTTTTCATGATGGGCGCGGATGGAGATACAGTTGCCGCAGACATGCCCGGTTTTCCAATAGGCGTAACAGGAGCCGCAGATCTCTTCGATCTTGCCGCCACGGTATTCCAAAACCGTCTTCCGGACCGGGTCGACCAGCCTTGCCACGTCGTACATTTTATGAAAAAAAATCAGATCCTGTTTGAGTCTGTTCAGCGTGAGCGGTTCCGGCATCCTGTTATTTCCCTCCTTTGGCAAAAACATGGCGGTCCCCCCGCGCACGGGCGGGAAAAAATGGTGCCGCCCTTAAAAAACGAAAGGCAAAATACCGCAATATCAAGCGATATTTTGCCTTAATCGGTGGTGCGGATGATGGGAGTTGAACCCACAGGATATTGCTATCACTAGAACCTGAATCTAGCGCGTCTGCCAATTCCGCCACATCCGCATTTGCGTGGCTTATTCTAACATTTCCCGGCTCTCCTGTCAAGACGCCGGAAAAATTTTTAATCCCGGTCTCATTTTTCCAGCGATAAGCACCGCCGCAATGCAAAGAATAATAAAAAACCATGAAAGGATGATTCATTTTGTCTGCAAAACGCTTTTTACGGGCGACGGCGCTGCTGCTCGCCCTGCTGATGCTTTCCGGCTGCCGAAAAAACAATAACAATCCCCCGGCGGAAAGCTCCGCATCGAGCGGAATCGAAGACACCGGATACGATCTTGTGATCTATCATGACCGGGACAGCCTGCGCGCTTCGCTGCGGACCCTCGCCTCCGCCTACGAGACCGCGACCGGGAAGAAGATCGGCTTCACCTACGCGGAAAACGACCTCGTCGGAAAGATCGGCTCCGAAAGGCCCGCGCTCTACCTGATCTCCGATTACGGGAAGGCGACGGATTTTAAAACCAATATGAAAGATTACGCCGCGGGCGGGCCCTCCGGCTCCGTCTACACGGCGATCCCGGCCGGGCTTGGGCTGGACGTCTCCGGCGAGGGAAGCTACGGCCTGCCCTTTGAAATCGAGGGGCGCGGCTATATCGTGGACCCTCAGACGCTCGCGGACCTCTTTCCGGGTGCTGACAACGACGACCTGATCGAGGACCTGCAAACCTGCGACTATGCCGAATTTAAGGCGTTTGCCAAGGCGGTCGCCGCGTGGATCGCGAAGCCCTCGGCCGCAAAGGCGCTCTTAAACGGCCACACCTATACCCTCGCGAAGACAAAGACCGGCAACGCCGCGGCGCTTGAGGCCGTCTTCGCCCGGACCGCGGAGGCCGGGGAGATGACCTCTTGGCTGCTGGACGCGGCCGCCGCCTCCGGCTATACGGCCGGCGACGCGTTCGCCGGGGACCTCAGCGGGAATACCGACGCCTTCCGCGACTACGCGGACGCCGCGGCGGCCGCCGCCGAGCTCCATTTCTCGAACGCCGTGACGAAAACCTATTCCGACGACGATCTGGTCACCGGAAAGGCGCTCTTTATCGCCGGGACCACCTCCTTTGCCGACAACCTCAAAGCGGGATCGGAGGCCGCCGACCGGCTGCTGATCCTCCCGATTAAAGTCCCCCACCCGGCCAACGCCGGTAAAACCACCGCCTCCGGTGCGGCCACTTCCGGCAACGCAAATGCCTCCGGAACCGCCACGACCTCCGGCGGCGCGGCCAACTCCGGCAAGGCAAATACCTCCGGAACCGCCACGACCTCCGGAACCACCACGACCTCCGGCGGCGCGGCCAACTCCGGAACCGCCACGACCTCCGGCGGCGCGGCCAACTCCGGAACCACCACGACCTCCGGCGGCGCGGCCGACGTGACGCCGAAGACCCCGGACGAACTGGACCGCTGCATCACGGTGAATGTCCGCTCATGGTTCGCGGTCAACCCCAACGCGGACGCCAGGCAGATCACCGAGGCGGAGGCGTTTCTCAAATGGCTTTATAGCGATACGGCGGGCCTCGGCCTGCTGACCGGCACGTTCGGCACCGACTGGGCGACGCTCACAGGCGCGGGCACACCCGCCGCCTCCGGGAACGGAGCGGCCGGCACGAGCAAGACGACCGCGGCCGGGAACGCCTCGGGCGGGGCGGCCAACAGCGCGGCAAGCGGCGCGACCGGGAACGCCTCGGGCGGCGCGAGCACACCCGCCGCCACCGGCACCACAAGCGGAACGTCCGCCTCCGGTAAGACACCCGCGGCCGGGAACGCCTCGGGCGGCGCGGCCAACAGCGCGGCAAACGGCGCGGCAAGCGGCGCGACCGTCTCCGGCAACACGAGCGGCGCGACCCCCGGCAACGGCGACTCTGTCGGGCAGTTCCCGGATTCCCTGCGGCTGAGCCTCGCCGCCTATCTGAAAGCCGGGGACTGGGTGCCCTCCTATTACCGCTACGCCTCCGAGGGCTGGCGCGCCAACTTTGAGAGCGCCGCCGCGAGCTACGCGCAGGGCAATCAGTTTACCGAAGAGACCCGCACCGGATTCGTGACCGGCATCTTCTCCGACTGGGGCGGAAAGGACACGGACTCCCCGCTCGAGCAGTCCCTGGATCAGTCCGCGCAGGGCGGCGGCTAAACCGCCGAAAGCGGGGAGATCTCCTCAAAGGCATAAAAAAACGGCAGGAACGCCTCCTGCCATACATAAAGGGGCAAACGCAGCCGCCCGTTTTTGTCTCGGGGATAAGGCCCGCGCCGTTTATAAAAAAATCGGGGCGCGCAAAACCCTCCCGCCGCCTCCCCGCCGCGGGTCCGTTCTTTCAAGATCTTGCGGCGTGAGCACGGGAAACTTTTCGGTGCTCAAAACTGGCCCGCGCGCCTGCCTTTGCCTTCGGAATAGGCTCCACCGCTCCTTAAATCGCGCACAGCCTCAGGCTGCCGTGCGGACTCAGGCCGCCGCGTCAGTCGTAGGTCCTTACGACGGAGACGACCTTGCCCAAGATGGTCACCTCGTCGACGAGGATCGGCTCGTAGGCGTCGTTCTCCGGCTGGAGGCGGAAATGCCCGTTTTCTTTATAAAAACGCTTGACGGTGGCGTCGCCGCCGACCAGGGCGACTACGATCTCGCCGCTCTCCGCGTCCGGCGTCTGGCGCACGACCACGATATCTCCGCTCAGAATGCCGCACTTGACCATGCTGTCGCCGCGCACCCTAAGCGCGAAGAGGCCGGCTGTGCCGCCCGACCACGGGATGTATTCCTCGATCTCCTCCTCCGCGAGGATCGGCGAGCCGGCGGCGACGCGGCCGAGCACCGGGATCGTCCCGGCGGGCGCGGCGTCGTTGAGCGTGATGGCGCGGTTCTGGTTCTCGCCCATCGTGATCCTGCCGTCGGCCTGAAGCTCCCGCAGGTAGCGGTGGACCGTGGAGGTGGAACGGATGCCGAGTTCGGCACAGATCTCGCGCACCGTCGGCGGATAGCCGTATTCGCTCAGGTGCTCGGAGATATAGGCATAGATTTCGTCGGATTTCTGCGTCATGGCAAGGACTCCTTTCGCAAAAAAAGGTTCCGGTCGTATGAAAACAGTATAGCACATCTCTTTCACGAATGCAAACGTATGTTCGAGTTTTTTGAAAAAAAAATCCGCGCGGGCCGGCCGCCTGAGGCGGCGGACGCCTTTTGCGGCCGATCGGAGGCGGCGGGGCGGAAAACCGGCGTTTTATTCATAAAATATCCGATATTTTCAAGGGAATGTTAACCGTTACTTAACAAAATTTTTTCCTCCGATGTTATAATAAAACTGTACCCGGAGAGAGCCGCAATCTTTTCGACGTACACCCTCCTCAAAACAACCCTCAAACTAAAATCACTCAAAAAGAACGGCGCCGAAAGCTTTTCGGCGCCGTTCTTTTTGTACGACAATTTCCGCTTTGGAGGTGCGGCGGGAGCGGGCGCTTCCGGGCGGTGGAAAAAGGCCGGGCGGCGTGCCCCCGGCCGGGCCGGAGGCACGCTTTACCCCGCGGACTCCATGCCGGGCCGCAAGTCCCGCCTTTCGGCTCATAAAGCGGGATCGTCAGCCCGCGAACTCCATGCCCAGCCGTAAGGCGCGCATGTTTTTTTCGATCAGGTCGGCTTTTTTGGCCGGGACGATCTTATGGAAGCAGGCCTCGAGGTTTTCTACCGTGGTGAAGCTCGTTTTTTTGAGCAGCGCGCCGAGCAGGATGATGTTGGCGAGGCCCTGAAGGCCGTTCTCCTGCGCCATTTGCGTGGCGGGGAGGAAGACGGCGGCGATGTCGGAGCGGGGGCAGGCGCGGTCGACGAGCGTCGTGTCGATCACCGCGACGCCGCCCGGCACGACCGAGCCGATAAACCGGTCAAAGGAGGGGTTGTTCATCGCGACGAGGCAGTCGGGCGCGAGCACGAGCGGCGAGCCGATCGGCTCGTCGGAGAGGCAGACCGAGCAGTTCGCGGTGCCGCCGCGCATCTCCGGGCCGTAGCTCGGGAGCCACGAGACCTCGCGGCCCTCCATCATGCCGGAGTAGGCGACGGCCTTGCCGGCGAAGAGGATGCCCTGCCCGCCGAAGCCGGCGAACAGCATGTTGTAAGACGCCATCTCACTCCGCCTCCTTGTCGATGTCCTTGTAGACGCCCAGCGGGTAATAGGGGATCATGGCGGAGTCGACCCATTTCATGGATTCCTCCGGCGTCATCCCCCAGTTGGTCGGGCAGGTGGAGAGCACCTCCACGATCGAGAAGCCCTTGCGGTCGAGCTGGTATTGGAAAGCCTTTTTGATCGCGGCCTTGGCGCGGCGGATGTTCGGCACGGTGTTGGCGGCGACGCGCTCGGCGTAGGCGGTGCCGGTCAGGGTGGCGAGCATCTCGCAGATGCGCACCGGCCAGCCCGCCGTCCTGGGGTCGCGGCCGTAGGGCGTCGTCTGGGTGATCTGGCCGGGGAGCGTGGTTGGGGCCATCTGGCCGCCGGTCATGCCGTAGATCGCGTTGTTGACGAAAATCACGGTGATGTTTTCCCCGCGGGTGGCCGCGTGGACGGTCTCGGCGGTGCCGATCGCGGCGAGGTCGCCGTCGCCCTGATAAGTAAAGATAACGCCCTCCGGAAGCGCGCGGCGAAGGCCGGTGGCGACGGCGGGGGCCCTGCCGTGCGGGGCCTGCACCATGTCGCAGGTGAAGAAATTATAGGCCATGACCGAACACCCGACCGGCGCGACGCCGATCGTGACCGGCTCGACGCCCAGCTCCTCGATCACCTCGGCGACGAGCTTCGTGATGATGCCGTGGCAGCAGCCGGGGCAATAGGAGAGCGGCGTGTCCGTGAGACAGCCCGATTTTTGATAGACGATCGCCATCAGCGCTCACCTCCCGCGAGTTTTTTGATTTGGTCGAGCACTTCGCCCGGCGAGGGGATGATGCCGCCGGTGCGCCCGAAGAAGGAGACGGGCTTCGCGCAGTTCAAAGCGAGCTTCACGTCGTCCACCATCTGGCCCATGTTCATCTCGACGACGAGCACGTTTTGAGCATGCTCGCAGGCCTCCTTGATTTTTTCGGCCGGGAACGGCCAGAGCGTGTAGGGGCGGACCATGCCGGCCTTGATGCCGAGGTCGCGCGCGGCGTTCACGGCGGATTTGACGATCCGGGAGGTCGCGCCGAACGCGGCGACCACGACGTCCGCGTCCTCGGTCAGATAGCTTTCGGCCTTTGGCAGCAGGCGCTTCACCTCCTCGTAACGGGCGAAGCGGGCGACGTTTGTCTCCTCGAGCTCCTTCGGGGAGAGGTAGAGGGAGTTGACGACGTTGTGCGCGCGCGTCCCGTGGCGGCCGGTGACCGCCCACGGCTTTTCGTAGGTGACGGTCTCGCGGTCCGGGAAGACGACCGGCTCCATCATCTGGCCGAGCAGGCCGTCCGCGAGCACCATGGCCGGCATGCGGAAGCGGTCGGCGTTCTCAAAGGCGTCAAACACGGCCGTGACCATCTCCTGCACGGAGTTCGGCGCGAAGACGAGAAGCTGGAAGTCGCCGTGGCCGTAGGCCTTGGTCGCCTGCCAGTAGTCGGACTGGGAGGGCTGGATGCCGCCGAGGCCGGGGCCCCCGCGCATGCAGTCGACGATCACGCAGGGCAGATCGGAGCCCGCGATGTAGGAGACGCCCTCAGATTTGAGCGAGATGCCCGGCGAGGAGCTCGAGGTCATCGCGCGCACGCCCGCGGCGGCCGCGCCGAGGACCATGTTGATCGCGGCGACCTCGGATTCCGCCTGAAGAAACACGCCGCCGATCTTCGGCATCTGGCGCGACATGTAGGCGGCGATCTCCGTCTGGGGCGTGATCGGGTAGCCGAAGTAATGGCGGCAGCCGGCGCGGATGGCGGCTTCGGCGATCGCCTCGTTGCCTTTCATAAGTACTCTTTCAGCCAAGTATCCTCATCCTTTCCTGTTATCCAAAAATGTGCGGAATAAAATTTTCTTGACGGTTCCGGGAGGCGCGGCCCTCATTTTTCCACGGTGATCGCGCTGTCCGGGCAGATGACGCCGCACATCGCGCAGGCGATGCACAGGGCCTGGTCGGAGATCTCCGCGGGGTTGTATCCCTTCGCGGAGATGCGGTCGGACGCGAGACGCAGGATCTTTTTCGGGCATACGGATACGCACAGGCCGCATCCCTTGCAGACCAGCTCGTCGATGGTAACTTTCGCCATAAGGCAATCCCCCTAAAAATAGAATTACAAAAATAAGCCGTCGGGCGCCCCCGTCGGCGGGAACCTCGTTTTTTGTCCGCCGGAGGGCCGCCCGCCTCAAAGGAGGATAAAAACGGCCCGCAGAATTTTTACATAGAGGCGATTCGCGCCCGGATTCTACGAGAAGTAGCAGACTCCCTCGCATTTTGCGGGCGCGGGCCGTTTCCGGTGGCGCGGCGAACTTTTTGCGTAAATTCGCTCCGGGTTTTGATTAAGACGAAGTTCACCGGCCCCCGAAGGGGACGCCCGCCGTCCCACAAAACGGGCGAGGCGTTAAGTTAAGACGAGTTTTTTTATCCGCGCTTTGTGCGGCGCCGGCCTGCTTGTGGCCGGCGAAAAAACTCCTTTGCGTAAATCCGCTCCGCGGATTTACGCGCTTAGCAGCAATCCCCGGGACTGCGCAGATAAAACGTGCATTTGCCCTCTTTCTGTACGCTCTCCGGCTTCTCCGCGTATTTCACGCAGGAGACGGCGGAGCCTTTTTCTTTATAGACGCAGGTTCGGCAGATCAACTCCCGGTTGGCGACGGGCCCGTCGTCCGTGGCCCAGAGAATCCGCTCGGCGGGGCGATCTTTTTTGTCCGCGCCGGAACAGCGCGAGGTCTTGCAGCGGCATGGGGTTTTTTCCATCAAAAACAGCTCCTTTCCGGTCGAAACGGCAGGCTTTCCGAAGGGCCGCCCGCCTCCAAGACAGAATCAGGCACGGTCCGCAGAATTTTTACATAGAGACGATTCGCGCCCGGATTCTACGCGGCGTAGCCCGTTTCCGGGTGCCGCGCGGCGCCGCCGCTTCCGGTGGCGAGGCGAACTCGCAGGCGTAAATCCGCTCCGGGTTTTGGTTAAGACGAAGTTCACCGGTCCCCAGAGGGGACGCCCGCCGTCCTACAAGGCGGGCGAGGCATTAAGTTAAGACGAGTTTTTTTATCCGCGCTTTGCGCGGCGCCGGCCCGCTTGTGGCCGGCGAAAAAACTCGCAGGCTTAAAATCTGCGAAGCAGATTTTAAGCAGGTTCCCACGGGAACTTCACGAGCAGCTCCACCGGGAAGGGCTCCGGCACCTCGGCGGATTCGCAGCCCTTGAGCACGCAGGTCGCGAGCAGCGGCAGCCCGGTGAGCGCGGAGACCCGCCGGGCGTAGGCGGCGCTTTGCTCGATGTCCGCGGCGGCGGTCTCCCGGCCGAAGTTCGTATTGTTGACGAGGAAGCTCCCCTTGAGGTGGGAGGCCGCCTCGATTTCCTTTAAAATCTGCGCCGCGTCCTCCGGCGTGCCGGTCAGGTTGCGGCTTTGGTTGACGACGTAGAGCATCGCGTACCCCGCCTTTTGCAGCTTCGCGGCGTAGCGGCCCAAAACCGCCGCGCCCGCGTCGTCGCCGCCCGCGTCGATCAGCAGGCGTTTGCCGGAGAGGATGGCGGCGTCGATCTCCGCGGAGAGGGAGGGCGTGTCGAGCGTGGTGCCGAGGAAGGTCGGCGCGATCAGCCTGCAGGGAAGCTGTGCGGCGTAGTCGCCCGCGCGGAAGTAGGGGTTGACGACGTCGAGGTCGCAGAGCGCGGGGTCCTCGCCGGCTGCGAGCAGGCGCTTCACAAGGTTCAGCGTAAAATTGGTCTTACCCGAGCCGTAATGCCCGGCCACGATCAGGACGTTTTGTTCCGGCAGCTTCACCGCGCGCGCCTCCCCAAAAAAATTTAATCTTTATTATAACATTCCCGGCATGGGGATTCAACGTTTTTTGCGGAGATCGCCGGGGGAATTTAATGCATCGGCGGAAAAAGCTGCCGCCCGCGCCGGGGACGGCATTATAAAAAGATCGGAAAAGTCCCGCGCAAAGCGGAAAAAACCGCCCTTTTCCCCGCCGCGGAGGCGAAAGATTTGACATTCTTCCCCATTTCGGCTATAATAAGCGATGCTTTTTTGGGGAGGCGCATCATGAGAAAATTTTTAGCGGGCGCGCTCCGGTTTTTCGCGTTTCTCGGTTCGCGGCAGTTTGAGCTGATGCTGTTCGCGGCGGCGGCCTCGGCGCTGATCTTTTGGATCCCGGCGCAGATCCGCACCGTGCGCATCGACGACGGCGGAGAGGTCTTCGCCGTCCGCACCACCGAGGACGACCCGGCGCGCATCCTTGAAAAATACGGCATCACGGTCGGTTATGGGGATACCCTCTCCGTGACCGGCTTTGAGACCTCCGGCCTTGGGGCGGATTACGCGGACGTCACGGCGGAGATCCGCGTCGCCCGCTCGTTCGAGGTGGACGTGCTCGCGGATTCGCTGACCTACCGCCTGCGGATCGCGGGCGGGACCGTCGCGGACGCCCTTTATAAAATCGGCGTCGAGCTGCGCAATACGGATCTCATCGACCGGCCGATCCAAAGCCTGCTCGCCGAGGGGGAGCGGATCCGGGTCACGCGGGTCGATTACGACACCGCCACGGAGGAGGAACCGATCCCGCACGGCGCGAGCTACCGCGGCACCTCGCTGATCCGCGAGGGGAAGACGGTCCTGCTCTCCTACGGCAAGGACGGCGCCAAGCTGCTGACCTATGAGCAGAAGACCGTCGACGGCGTGGAGGAGGGGCGGACCCTGCTCTCCGAGGATATCATCAAAAAGCCCACCGACGACCTCTACTTGAAGGGCGACAACGGGCCGGTCTCCGAGCTGGATTTCGGCGCCCGGATCGTGAACGGCCGCCCGGCGAGCTATCTGCAGCTCTTCAGCAACGCCCGCGCGACCGGCTACTACGCGAGGCCCGGCGCGGGGACCGCGACCGGCAGGCGCGCCGGGGTCGGCTACGTGGCGGTGGACCCCTCGATCATCCCCTACGGCACGAAGCTCTGGATCTGCGCGCACGACGGCGGGAGCTGTTTCGTCTACGGCTACTGCGTCGCGGCGGACACCGGCGGGGCCATGCTCTCCGGGAAGAACATGGTGGATCTCTATTATCCCACCTACTACGAGTGCGTGCTCAACGGCCTGCGCTATGTGGATATCTACGTGCTCGAATGGGGCTGAGCGTTTTTTTCGGCCCCCGGATACGCCGTCTCGCCGGAGGGCCTTTGCCCGCCGGCCTTTGTTTTGAGCACGGCTTTCCGGGCGTCCCGCCCGGCCGCCCTTTCATCAAAAAACAAAAACAGAGCAAGAGGAAACAAGAGATTTTAAGCGAAAACGTGAGAAAACGGGAGGATTCGTTTTCTAAACTGATTTTTGAACGGAAAAAGATTGACAAGCGGTTTTCGCGCCGCTATAATAACGGTTGTCGCTTTCGTAACGAAACTATTTTTTGAAAAGGATTATCGGAGGTCTTACCATGAACACCACTATGCCGAATGCCTCGACCATCGAGCGCAAATGGTACATCCTCGACGCCGCGGATAAGCCCCTGGGCCACACCGCCGTCATCGCCGCGGATCTGCTCCGCGGCAAATACAAACCGGACTTCGCGCCGCACGCCGACTGCGGGGATCACGTCGTCATCATCAACGCGGCCAAGGCCGTCCTGACCGGCAAGAAGCTCGAGAAGAAGTTCTATTATCACCACACCGGCTACATCGGCCACATGAAGGCGATCAGCTACGGCCACCTGATGCAAAAGGACCCGTGCTTTGCCATGATGAAGGCCATCAAGGGCATGATCCCGGACAACACCGTCGGCGCGAACTCCCTCAAGCGGGTCCGCATCTACGCCGGCGCCGAACACAAACAGGAAGCTCAGGCCCCGCAGGCCTTTGAGCTCTGAACGGAAGGAGGAAATCAGACATGTACGAATCCAACCCCTTTTTCTACGGAACCGGCAGGAGAAAATGCTCTGTTTCCCGCGTCCGCATCTATCCCAACGGCACCGGCGCGATCACGATCAATAACCGCGACATCGACGACTATTTCGGCCTCGAGACGCTGAAGCTGCTGGTCCGCCAGCCGCTTGAGCTGACCGAAACGAACGGCGCTTTTGACATCATCTGCACCGTCGAGGGCGGCGGCGTCACCGGTCAGGCCGGCGCGATCCGCCACGGCATCTCCCGCGCGCTGCTCCAGTATAACGAGGAGCTGCGCCCCGCGCTCAAGAAGGCCGGGTTCCTGACCCGCGACCCGAGAATGACCGAGCGCAAGAAGTACGGCCTCAAAAAGGCCCGCCGCGCGCCGCAGTTCAGCAAACGTTAATCATCCGCAAAAAAAGATCTTGTCTCCGGGGCCCGAAAGGCTCCGGAGATTTTTTGCAGCCTGAGGTCGCCTGAGGCGACGGGCACCTGACGCTCGAAGATCGCTTTCCGGCAGCCTGAGGCTGCGGGCACCTGAC
Source organism: uncultured Oscillospiraceae bacterium (assembly GCA_964483415.1). Classification (GTDB taxonomy): domain Bacteria; phylum Bacillota; class Clostridia; order Oscillospirales; family Ruminococcaceae; genus UMGS1668. Next base: position 20,864 of record CAZAAR010000005.1, on the reverse strand, counting down.
GCTCGAAGATTGCTTTCCGGTTTCTCGAGGCAGCCTGAGGTCGCCTGAGGCGACGGGACAGCCTGAGGCGGCGGGCACCTGACGCTCGAAGATCACTTTTCGGTTTCTCGGGGCCGCCTGAAGCTGCCCGAGGCCGGAGACCGCCAAGCGGTTGACGCCCAAAGTCTGCCTTCCGGTTTCTCGGGGCCGCCCGGGGCCGCAGGCCGTAAAGCGGTTGACGCTCAAAGTCTGCCTTCCGGTTTCTCGGGACGGCCGGGCGCGGAGGCAATAAAGGAAGAGGCCGCCCGGTCGGGCGGCCTCCTCCTGTTTTCTATCTGTTTTGGAAACGCCCCGCCGCGCCCCGCTTTCTCCGGGGGCCTATCTCCCCTCGAAGACGACCGGCTCCGGGCGCTCAAGGCCCCAGCCGCAGATGGCCCCGCGCTGGAGCGCGCCGACGATGCGCCGGGAAACGCTCCCGTAGCCCTCCTCCGCCTCGAGGCGGGCGATCAGCTCCCTGACGTGCTCGCGCTCGGTGTGCTTGTCCGCGGGGCAGGCGCTCTTCATGACCGGCAGGCCGAGGCCCTCTGCCGCGGCGAGGACGTCCGCCTCCCGGCAGTAGATCAGCGGCCGGATCACGGTGATGTCCTTGCGGCTCATATAGGTGACCGGGGAAAAGCACTCCGCCCGGCCCGCGTCGAAGAGGTTCATCAAAAAAGTTTCGGCGGCGTCCTCGAAGTTGTGGCCGAGGGCGAGCTTGTTGCAGCCGTCTTCCTTGGCGGCGTCGTGCAGCATCGCGCGGCGCATCCGCGCGCAGAGGCTGCAGGGGTTGTGCTCCTTCCTCGTCTCAAAGACGATGGTGCCGATGTTGGCGCGGCGGATGTCGAGCGGGACGCCGAGCGCCCGGCAGTGCGCCTCCACGGCGGAGTAGTCCGAGTCGACGCCGCCGAAGCGGGGGTCGAGCGCGAGCGCCACGAGCTCAAACTCCGGGCCGATGCGCGTGCGCATCATTTGGAGCGCCTCGAGCATCGTCAGGGAGTCCTTGCCGCCCGAGATGCCGACCGCGATCCGGTCGCCGTCTTGGATCATGTCGTAATCCTGCACGGCCTTGCGCAGCGCGCCGACGATTTTTTGAATTCTTTCCATAAAGGCCCGACCGCCTTTCCGCGTAGAGTTTGTGTTTAGGGGAGAACCGCCCGCCCCGGGGCCGCGAAGCCTATTCCTGCTGTAAACCCGCGTCCGCCCAGTCGTAGGCCCGCAGCGAGCCCTTCCACTGAAGTTCCGGGTAATCCCACTGGCGCAGGACCTCGTAGGCGGCGATCGCCACCGAGTTCGAGAGGTTGAGACTGCGCAGCGTCGAGCGCATCGGGATGCGGACGGCGGACTCCGGGTTTTGGAACAGCAGCTCCTCCGGCAGCCCGGCGTCCTCCCGGCCGAAGACGAGATAACAGCCGTCCGGGTAGCGCACGTCGCTGTGGCGCAGCAGCCCTTTCGTGGTAAAATAATAGAACGGGCCGCCGTTTTTCGCGAAGAAATCGCCGGGGCCGTCATAGAGGGTCACGTCGAGCAGATTCCAGTAATCGAGCCCGCAGCGTTTCATCTTCGCGTCGTCAAGCTCGAAGCCCATCGGCCCGACCAGATGGAGCCTTGCGCCGGTCACCGCGCAGGTCCGGGCGATGTTGCCGGTGTTCTGCGGGATCTGCGGCTCGACGAGCACGATATTTAAGCTGGGCACAAAAATCCCCCCGGTCTTTCAGATTCGCGGCCGAAAGCGCGCCGCCCGGCGTTTCGCGGAAGATTCGTCCGCGTCCCGCTTCTCACAAAAAAAGAGAAATCCCCCGCCGCCGGGTCCGTTCGGGCGCCTTGGGCGGGGGACAAATCCCATGTTTTATCTGCCGCAGCAGTTTTTATATTTCTTGCCGGAGCCGCAGGGGCAGGGGTCGTTGCGGCCGACCTTCTTTTTCTTGACCGGGACGGCCGGGGCCGAGCAGTCGGAGCCGACGCCCATGTCGGGTTTCGCGACCTGCTCCCGCTTTGGGGCCGCGCCCGCCTTGACCCGCACGGTCAGCAGCATCTTCACGGTGTCCTCGCGGATCGAGTCGACCATCTGGTCGAACATGTCGAAGCCCTCCATGCGGTACTCAATGACCGGGTCGCGCTGGCCGTAGCCGCGCAGGTAGATGCCCTGCTTGAGGTCCTCCATCGCGTCGATGTGTTCCATCCACTTGAGGTCGACGTTGCGCAGCAGCAGGGCGCGCTCGAGCTCGCGCGTGAGCTCGGGGCCGAACATCTTCTCGCGGAGGGCGTAGACCTCCTCCATGCGGTCAAGGAGCGTCCTTTCGACGTCGGCTTTCGTGAGCGCCGCGAGGTCCTCCCTGTTATAGCGCAGGTCCCCGTCGGCGAGCATCCAGCCCAGGTAATAGTCGCGCAGGCCGCCGAGGTTCCAATCCTGCGGGGCGCTGCCCTCGGTGAGGTAGGTGTCCACATTTTTGGAGACGCTCTCGGCGCGCATCTGGGCGATATACTCCTTGAGGTCCTCGCCCTCGAGCACCTTGGAGCGCTGGCCGTAGATGATCTCGCGCTGTTTGTTCATCACGTCGTCGAACTGGAGCACGTTCTTGCGGATGCCGAAGTTGCGGCCCTCCACCTTCTTCTGCGCGTTCTCGATGGAGCTCGCGAGCATCCGGTTTTCGATCGGCATGTCCTCCTCGATGCCGAGCGTGTCCATCATGCCCTGGAGCCGCTCGCCGCCGAAGAGGCGCATCAGGTCGTCCTCGAGCGAGATATAGAACCGCGATTTGCCGGGGTCGCCCTGCCGCCCGGAGCGCCCGCGCAGCTGGTTGTCGATGCGGCGGGACTCGTGCCGCTCGGTGCCGATGATATAGAGGCCGCCGGCCCGCTTCACAAGCTCGGCCTGACCGGAGATCTCCCCCCTGTGCTTCTCGTAAAACTCTTGAAAGAGCCGACGCGCTTCGAGGATGTCCTCCGCGCCGGTCTCAAAATAGGCGTCGGCGGCGTTGATGAGGTCCTCCTCGTAGCCGAGCTTGCGCAGGCCGGCCTTGGCGAGGTACTCCGCGTTGCCGCCGAGCACGATATCGGTGCCGCGCCCGGCCATGTTGGTCGCGATCGTCACCGCGCCGGGCATACCGGCCTGCGCGACGATCTCGGCCTCCTTGTCGTGGTGCTTCGCGTTGAGCACGTTGTGCGGGATGCCTCGCTTTTTGAGCATGGCGCTCAGCAGCTCGGATCTCTCGATGGAGATCGTGCCCACGAGCACCGGCTGGCCCTTTTCGTGCGCGTCGGCGATCTCGTCGATGACCGCCTCGAACTTGCCGCGCTCGGTCTTATAGACCACGTCCGGGGCGTCCTCGCGCACGACCGGCTTGTTGGTCGGGATCTCGATCACGTCGAGGCCGTAGATCTCGCGGAACTCGGCCTCCTCGGTCAGGGCCGTGCCCGTCATGCCGGAGAGTTTATCGTACATGCGGAAGTAGTTCTGGAAGGTGATCGTCGCGAGCGTGCGGTTCTCGTGGGCGACCGTGACGCCCTCCTTGGCCTCGATCGCCTGATGCAGCCCCTCGTTGTACCGGCGGCCGAACATCAGGCGGCCGGTGAACTCGTCGACGATGATGACCTCGCCGTCCTTGACGACGTAGTCGACGTCGCGCTGCATCACGCCGCGGGCCTTGATCGCCTGATTGATGTGGTGCACGATCGTCATGTTGTCGGGGTCGTTGAAATTTTCAAGACGGAAGGCCTCCTCGGCCCTGGCGACGCCCCGCGGCGTCAGCGTGGCGGTGCGCGCCTTCTCGTCGACGATGTAGTCGGCCTCGATGTCGTCGCGCTCCTCCTTCTCGTTCTCCTCCTTGACGCGGATGGCCTGTAAGGTGCAGGCGAAGCGGTCGGCCTTCTCGTAGAGGTCGGTGGATTTTTCGCCGCGGCCCGAGATGATGAGCGGCGTGCGCGCCTCGTCGACCAGGATCGAGTCCACCTCGTCGACGATCGCGTAGCGGAAGCCGCGCTGGACGCGGTTTTCCTTATAGGTAACCATGTTGTCGCGCAGGTAGTCGAAGCCGAACTCGTTGTTGGTGCCGTAGGTGATGTCGCAGGCGTAGGCGTCCCCGCGGCGGGCGGTCTCCACGTCGTGGGTGACAAGCCCGACCGTGAGCCCGAGGTAGTTATAGACCTTGCCCATCCATTCGCTGTCGCGCCGGGCGAGGTAGTCGTTGACGGTGACGATGTGCACGCCCTCGCCGGTCAGGCCGTTGAGGTAGGCCGGGAGCGTGGCGACCAGCGTCTTGCCCTCTCCGGTCTTCATCTCGGCGATGCGGCCCTGATGGAGCACCACGCCGCCCACGAGCTGCACCGGGAACGGGCGCATCCCGAGCACGCGGTCGCAGGCCTCGCGGCAGACGGCGAACGCCTCCGGCAGCAGGCTGTCGAGCGGCTCGCCGCCCTGATAGCGCGCGCGGAAGAGCGCGGTCCGGCCCTTGAGCTCGGCTTCGCTCAAAGCCCTGTATTCCTCCTCGAGATCGAGGATCTTTTTGACGGTGGGCTTGATGCGCTTGAGCTCTTTTTGGGAGTAGTTGCCGAAGATCATTTCAAGTAGACTCATTTTTTCTCCTTATCCTTGGGCGGGCCTCTCCGCCCGAGAGCGATGCCCGATGTTCTATTTCCCTATTTTATTCTTAAGCGTTTTGCAAGTCAATGAACGGTCTGTTAAATCTATGCGCCGTTTTTTTGTCCCGCAAACGTTTTCAATGGAAATTTCTGTGGAAAAGGGCGATTATTTGGAACATACTCACGGTTGATTTAAAAGGAGATTTCCGATATAATTTATGCGGGTTTGAAAGAAAGCCCGCGCGGTGTTTCTTAAAGAGACGCGGCGCGCGCGACCGTTTTTCTTAGAACTTTATCATAGAGGAAAGGAGCTGCCGCATGAACTGTTCAAAAGACGTGGAAACCATGTGCAGCGTGACCAGAGGCCCGAACCACGGCCCGGCGCCGATCCCGGAGGAAGGCAAATGGGTCAAATCCACCCAGATCACCGATATTTCCGGCCTGTCGCACGGGGTGGGGACCTGCGCGCCCCAGCAGGGCGCGTGCAAGCTCACGCTGAACGTGAAGAACGGCGTGATCGAGGAGGCGCTGATCGAGACGATCGGCTGCACCGGCATGACCCATTCCGCGGCCATGGCCGGCGAGATCCTGCCCGGCAAGACCCTTTTGGAGGCGCTCAACACCGATCTCGTCTGCGACGCCATCAACGTCGCGATGCGTGAAATTTTCTTACAGCTCGTCTACGGCCGCAGCCAGACCGCCTTCTCCGAGGGCGGGCTGCCGGTCGGGGCCGGGCTTGAGGATCTCGGCAAGGGGCGGCGCTCGGCGGTCGGCACGATCTACAGCACCGGCGCCCGGGGCGTGCGCTATCTCGACCTGACCGAGGGCTACATCACCTCGCTCGCGCTCGACAAGAACGACGAGGTCATCGGCTATCAGTTTGTCCGCCTCGGCAAAATGATGGAGGACATCCGCCGCGGCATGGACGCCGCCGCCGCGCTCAAAAAGGAGACCGGCGCCTACGGCCGCTACGCCGACGCGGCGCGATACATCGACCCGCGCGAGGAATGACGCCGGGCGCCCCCGTTTGAGGCCCGTCCCCGGCTCGGGGCGTTTTGCAAAGGGGAACCGGAAGTCCTCTTTTTGGAAATGGAAGGCCCCGGAACGGAGGCCCGTTTTCCGGCCGAAGGCGGGGGAAGGTTCCGCCCGCAATGCAATCGGAAAGGATGGTCTTAGGATACATGGCAGAGTTTGAAGGAAAATGCAGAAGAATGCCCAAGATCGAGGCCTGCCTCAAAAAATACGGTATGGCCTCGCTGGAGGAGGCCGCGGCGCTGGTCAAAGAGGCCGGCGTCGACCCCGAGGCGATCGTCCGGGGCGTACAGCCGATCGCGTTCGACAACGCGGTCTGGGCCTACACGCTCGGCGCGGCCATCGGCATCAAAAAACAGGTCGGCTCCGCGGCGGAGGCGGCCGTCCGCCTCGGCGAGGGGCTTCAGGCCTTCTGCGTGCCCGGCTCGGTCGCCGAGCAGCGCGAGGTCGGCCTCGGCCACGGCAACCTCGGCGCGATGCTCCTGAGCGAAGACACCCGGTGCTTCGCCTTTCTGGCCGGACACGAGTCCTTCGCGGCCGCGGAGGGCGCGATCGGCATCGCCCGCAACGCCAACAAGGTCCGCAAAAACCCGATCCGGGTCATCCTGAACGGGCTGGGCAAGGACGCCGCCTATATTATTTCCCGCGTCAACGGCTTCACCTGCGTCGAGACGGATTATGATTTCGCGACCGGCGAGCTCAAGGTCGTGCGCGAGGTCCCGTTCTCCGACGGCGAGCGCGCGGCCATCCGCTGCTACGGCGCGAACGACGCGAGCGAGGGCGTCGCCGTCATGAAGTACGAGAACGTCGATATCTCGATCACCGGCAACTCCACGAACCCCGTGCGCTTTCAGCACCTCGTCGCGGGCACCTATAAAAAGTGGTGCGTCGAGAACGGCCGGAAGTATTTCTCGGTGGCCTCGGGCGGCGGCACCGGCCGCACGCTCCACCCGGACAACGTGGCCGCCGGCCCCGCCTCCTACGGCATGACCGACTCCATGGGCCGCATGCACGGCGACGCGCAGTTCGCGGGCTCCTCGTCCGTGCCCGCGCACGTCGAGATGATGGGCCTTGTCGGCATGGGCAACAACCCGATGGTCGGCGCGACCGTCGCGATGTCCGTCGCCGTCTACGAGGCCGTGCGCGGGATGCGCGCGTAAGATTCCGCCCCAGGCGGGCTTTCCGCGCAAAACAGAATCAGGGCCGCGCCCCATCCAAAACGGATGGGGCGCGGCTTTTTTGTGCGCGGTCCCGTGCGCGCGTCTCTCCGGCCACCCCCCTGCCGCCGCGGGGACGCTCCCGCCGCGCGGGTCTTTGTTTTTTGTGAATTTGGGCGGGAGGCGACAGGCCCCCCTGATTTTTCCTTTTATATGGAAAATCAGGGAAACTGTTTGAGCGGGGACCGGATGGGGCGCGGCTTTTATCAAAACCATGCCGGGCGGCAAAAAAATCCCCCGCTTCGCTCAAAAGCGAGCCGGGGGATTCCGCCGCGGCAAAAGGCGGGGGGCCGGAAAAATTCCGGCCCCCGCCCGCTCATTTGATCTCAATTTTTTTGGAGGCGGCTTCGGTTTCCGCCTGTTTGGGGAGGGTCAGGCCGAGGATGCCGTCTTTAAACTCGGCGGAGATCCCGTCCGCGTCGATGCCGGTGATATCGAAGCTCCGGACAAAGGAGCCGAAGTGCCGTTCCCTGCGGACGAAATTCTTATCCTCCTCCCTGCTCTCCTCGTTGTGCCGGGCGGAGACGGTCAGGTATTCGCCGCTCACGTCGACGCTGATCTCCCCGCGGTCGAAGCCCGGCAGCTCGGCCTGAAGCAGATAACTGTCGCCGCGGTCGATGATGTCGGTGCGGAACATGGAGCCGGAGCCTACGGCGGGGAATCCGCCGAAAAAGCTGCGCTCGAGGTCGTCAAAATAGCTGTTGAATTTTTTCATTTCTTTGCGGTCAAAAGGCATCAGGTCAAACATGGTGCATCCTCCTTTTCAAAAATAGGCGCGCCGCCCGACGGACGGCGGGATTTCGGTCAAAACGATTTTTAATCTTTTCAGAAGGGCGGTACCTTTCCCTTCGACACCCATAGTATATCCGGCATTTGTGAATATAACGCGCAAAATTTATGACCAAACTGTAAAAATTAGCACTCTAATGATATGACTGCCAGAAATTTTTAAAAAGACCGGAGAGAAAACGGAGACGGGCCCGCCCCGCGCGCTTTCCGGACAAAAAAATGAGCACGGGGCGCGCGGCTCCGTGCTCATTTTTTGTTTTTTTCGGGCGGGCTCAGCCCAGCAGCGTGTCCTCGGCGGCCGCGGTGCCCGCGTCGCCGGCGTAGAAATAGTACTGGAAGATGTCCCGCGCGACCGGGGCGGCGGTGTAGCCGTGCCAGCCCTTTTCGATGACGACGGCGATCGCGATCTCCGGATCGTCGGCCGGCGCGAAGCAGATGAAGGTCGAGGTGCAGTACTCGGTGTTCGTCTGGGGCGTGCCGGTCTTGGAGGCGACCGGGATGTCGAAGCCGGACCAGACGAAGCCCGAGGAGTCGATCGAGGACTGCTTCATGCCCGCGAGCACCGTGTTGTAGACATCGTCGGTCATCTGCATGTCGGAGAGGGCGGTCGTCTGCGTCTCCGAGAGCACGCCGCTGAAATCGTAGCGGTTGACGCTCTTGACCAGATGCGCGTTGACGCGGACGCCGCGGTTCGCGATGGTGGCGGCGTAGTTGGCGAACTGCACCGGATTGAACTGGCTGTAACTCTGGCCGATGGCGGTCTGGAGCACGTTGCCGGCCTGCCAGCGCTCGCCGATCGCCTCGGCGTAATCGGGGCTTGAGACCTGGCCGACGTTTTCGGCGATCTCGATGCCGGTCGGCTCGCCGAGGCCGTAATAGTAGGCGTACTGGCGGATGTTGTCGATGCCGAGCAGCCGCCCGACCTCGTAGAAGAAGTAGTTGCAGGAGTACCCCAGCGCGGAGATCACGTTGACGGAGCCGTGGGCGCTCAGGCAGGTCGGCTGGTAGTCGCTGTAATACGTGTAGCGGCCCGTGCAGACGACCCGGGTGGAGGCGCTGATGACGCCCTTCATCAGGCCGCCGGTCGCGACCACGGGCTTGAAGGTGGAGCCGGCCGCGTAGACGCCCTCGGTCGCCCGGTTGAAGAGCGGGTGGTAGGCGGTCTCCAAAAGCGAGCCGTAATCCTGACTGTACGTGGAGAGATTGAAGGAGGGGTAGGTCGCGCAGGCGAGGATGTCGCCGGTGCCGACCTTGACGACCACGCAGGCCCCGCCCTCGGCCTCCTTGCCCTTGCCCGGCCCGGCGGTCGCGCGCAGATTGAGGATCTGTTTTTCGAGCGCCTGCTGGGCGACGCGCTGCAGGTCCATATCCACCGTCAGCACGACGGTGCCGCCCGGGACCGGCTCCTCGACGGTCTCCTCGCCGACGACGTTTCCCGCGGCGTCGTAGGTCACTTTCACAAGGCCGTCCCTGCCGCGCAGCCGGTTCTCAAAGGCCGCCTCGATGCCGGATTTGCCGATCTCGTCGACCATGCCGTAGACGGCGTGGTCGAGCTTCTCGTATTCCTCCTCGTAGATCGGGCCGACGAGCCCGATGATGTGCGGCGCGACGTCCCCCGCGGAATATTCGCGCCGGTAGCCCTCGGTGATGCTCACGCCCGGAAACTGGTAGCCGCGCTCGGAGATATAGGTCCTCGTCTGTTCGGAGACGTCCTCCGCGAACGTATAGGGCGTGTTGGCGTTGTAGCCCTGCCGCTCCATCTCGTAGCGGACCCCGGCGACCGTACGGAAGTCGGCGTCCGAATAGTCCCGAAGGCCGTAGCGCTCGCGCAGCCAGTAGACGGCGTCGTCGGCCGTGGCGAAGTCCGCGAGCGCGTCGAGCATCCTTTTGAGCCGGGAGACGGAGGAATCCTTGCCTTCAAAGACAAAGGGCGCCGCGTCGCTTAAAGGGAGCGTGTCGTTCCACGTCTCGCCGGCCTCGGAGAGGATGCCGCAGAGCTGCAGAATGATGGCGTTGACCTCGTCCTCCGGCACCGTGTTTTTATCGAAGGTGACGTTGTGGCAGACGCGGTTCGCGGCGAGCGTGCGGCCGTAGCGGTCGACGATCTCGCCGCGCGCGGCGGTCACGGGATACGTTGTGGAATAGCCCTGATTGATGAGCTCCTGATAGGCCTCGCCGTTGACGATCTGCATCGACATCAGCCGGATGAAGCAGCCCGCCGCGATCACGGCGACGAAGGTCATGGCGGCGGCAAGCCGCCTTTTTTGCGCGTTCATGGTTTTGGCAAAGCCCTCCTTTTTTGGACTCCGGGGCCGGGTCGGGCGCCGGGGGGTTCGTTACGACTGCTCGCGTTCGCTGCTCGGCCGAAACCAATGATGCACCAGTTTTGTGAGGAAATAATAAAGGGGCGTGAAAAGGGAGGTCAAAACGATCTCCGGCCCCATGACGATGTAAAAATACGCGCCGGCGCCCTCGTAACGGTAGAGCGCGAAGGAAAAAGCGAACTCCAGCCCCGCGCGCAGGAAGACGACCGCCAGGGAGAAAAGCATGACGTTGATGAAATTCCGGCGCACGACGTACTCGGCGGCGAGCCCCGCCCCCACGCAAAAGAGCAGGAACAGCAGCGCGTTGAAGCCGAAGACCGTGTCCGAGGAAAAATCGCAGAAAATCCCCGCGAAGACCCCGAGCAGCCCGGAGGCGAACTCGTCCTCGAGGAAGGCGATGCAGACGCAGGCCGGCAGCACGAGCATCGGCTTGATGCCAAAGAGTTCGACGCCCGGCGTCGCCTGCAAAATGTAGGAGAAAAACAGGATCAGCACATAGCTGCCGTATTTCATCAGGTTGCGAAAGCTGTCCCCGGTCATGGCGCGCCCCCGCTTTCCGTCCCGGCGGAGCCGCCCGTCCCCGTCACACCGGAGGGGTTTTCCGTTCCGGAGCCGCCCTCTGTTTCAGAAGCGCCCTCGGTTCCGGAGACATTTTCCGGCCCGGAGGGGGCCTTTGTCCCGGAGGCATCCGGGGAGCCGCCCTCGCCCTGCCCGCGGAAGGACTTGATGACCAATACGTCGGTGACGCCGGCGATCCCGGCGGCGGGCGTGACGGTCGCGGTCAGGGACAGGCCGCTCGCGCTCAGGCTGATCTCGGAGAGCGTGCCGACCACGAGGTTTTTGGGAAAGACGCCGCCGATGCCGGAGGTGACGATCAGGTCCCCGGCCGAGGCTCCGCTCTCGCGCGGCAGCGAGACGATCCGGCACATGCCCTTCTCCGAGAGCAGGATGTCGCCGGTGACGATGCCGCTGTCCCGCGTGCGGATGTCGTAGACGCCGACCTCGACCGAGCTGTCGAGGATCGTGCGCACGCGCGCCCAGGTGGAGCCGACCTCCCAGACGAGCCCCACGAGGCCGTCCGCCGTGATGACGGGGTCCGCCACCGCGATGCCGGCGGCGCCGCCCTTGTCGATCGTGAAGCTCGCGAAGCGGCCGGTGGAATCCCGCCCGATCACCGAGGCGGTCTCAAAGTCGTAGTCCGGGTTCTCCTCCCGAAGGCCGAGGTAGTCTTTGTATTGCTCGTTTTCGCGCTTGACGTTCTCATAGTCGACGAGCTGTTCGCGCAGGTCACGGAGCTGCTCTTGAAGCTCCTCGTTTTCCTCGTGGACCCGCGCGGTTTGGATGTACTTGGAGAAAAAGCCGCCGAGCGCCTCGGTGAAGCCCGCGCTCGCCTCAAGGAACGGGCGCGAGACGCCCCCGGCGATCCGGGAGATCAGCAGGGCGGAGTTCCCCTCGACCGCGGAGCGGATCATGAAGGCGCAGAGCATCACCGCGATGCCGCACAAGACGTAAAATTTCTTGGTCTTAAAGAACTTCTGCAAGCCGACGCCCCCCTTCCCACAGGTTCGCTCCACAGAAAAACGAACCGGAAATCCGCTCAAGGACTTCCGGTTCTGTTTACGCCGGCAAAAGCGCCGCCGCCCGAAGGCGGCGTCTCCGCCCAGAGACGGCGTGTCCGCCGGAAGCGAAAAGATCAGTATCTCCGGTCGCTGTCGGAGACGACCTCGCGCAGGAGGTCGATGTTGTCGAGCACCTGCCCGGCCCCGGTGGCCACGCAGTCAAGCGCGTTGTCCGCGATGTGGACGGGCATGCCCGTCTCTTGGCTGATCAGGCGGTCGAGGTTGTGCAGCAGCGCGCCGCCGCCGGTCAGCGTGATGCCGTGGTCGATGATGTCGGCGGAGAGCTCCGGCGGGGTGCGCTCGAGCGTCGATTTGATCGCGTCCATGATGCTCGCGAGCGGGTCGGAAAGCGCGGAGCGGATCTCCTCGCTGGTGATGAAAATATTCTTCGGCAGGCCGTCCATCAGGTTGCGGCCCTTGATCTCCATCTCCGTCTCCTCCTCGAACGGGAAGGCGGAGCCGAGGGTGATCTTGATATTCTCGGCGGTGCGCTCGCCGATCAGGAGATTATATTTGCGCTTGATATAAGAGATGATCGCGGAGTCGAACTCGTCGCCGCCGACGCGCACGGACCGGGACGCCACGATGCCGCCCAGCGAGATCACGGCGACCTCGCTCGTGCCGCCGCCGATGTCGACGACCATGCTGCCGCAGGCCTCGGCGACCGGAAGCCCGGCCCCGATCGCGGCGGCCATCGGCTCCTCGATCACGGAGACGTGGCGCGCGCCGGCCTTCATGGCGGCCTCCTTGACGGCCCTGCGCTCAACCTCGGTGACGCCCGAGGGGATGCAGATCACGACGCGCGGCCGCGCGAAGATGGAGTTATTGAAAACCTTTTTGAGGAAGATCTGGATCATGCTCGCGGTGATGTCGAAATCCGCGATGACGCCGCCCTTGAGCGGGCGGACCGCGACGATGGAGCCCGGCGTGCGGCCGATGACCTCCTTGGCCTCCTTGCCGACATAGCGGACGGTATCGGTTCTGGTGTCCACCGCCACGACCGACGGCTCGCGCATGATGATGCCTTTCCCCTTTGCAAAGATGAGCGTGTTCGCGGTGCCGAGGTCGATGCCGATGTCTTGGTTAAACATATAAAAGCTCTCCTTCCATCCGAGCGATGATTTCCGATAATAAACTTATTATGGGACAAGTTACATTTCATTATAACCCTGCGAATGCCGCCGCACAATATCAAATTTATGTTTTTTCTGTAAAATCCGGCGGTTTCGGGCCCGACGGTTTCAGGCTCAGCGGCCGCGGGGGCCGGCGTCGGCGAGCAGGTCCGCGACCGTGGTGGAATCCACGACCGAATCGACCGCCTCCTTGACGCGCCGCCAGAGGCCGTAGGTCATGCAGCCCTCCGAATGCTCGCAGCCGATCTCGGCGCACTCCACCGGCGCGATTGAGCCCTCGGCGGCGCGCAGCACCTCGCCGGCCGTGATCTGGCCGGCCGGGCGCGAGAGCGTATAGCCGCCCTGCGCGCCGCGCAGCCCCGTCACAAGGCCCGCCCGCGAGAGCTGGAGGATGATCTGTTCCGAATATTTTTCGCTGATCTCCTGCCGCTTTGCGATTTCGCGGATCGAGAGCGGCTTCCCGCCGCCCTCCTGCGCGATCGCCAGAATGAGCCGCAGCGCGTAGCGCCCCTTGGTCGAGATCATCATGCCCGTAGCCCCATTTCCACTCTTAATTATTTTATTATATCATCCGCGGGAAATCATAGCAAGAGCATATGAATTCGGAGGGCCGCCTTTTTCAGGCCGAAACCGCTTTTTTCGGCCCACGGGGACTTTTTTGGGAAAAAAGGCCGAAAAAAAGGCCGCCCCGCCTTTTTGATTCGGACGGGACCGCCCGCTTGTTTCATATGGATTGGGATTGCCTTCCGCCGGGGCCGTCTTTCAGCCCGCGGTCAGGGCTCCTTTTGCAGCAGCGCGACGGTCGGCGGCGAGGGTGCAGTCGATATTTTCAACCCGAAAGCCGAGCGCGGACCGCTTTTTTCCCGCTCCCCGTTTCGGGCCGGGGCCGTCTTTCAGCCCGCGGTCAGGGTTCTTTTTGCAGCAGCGCGACGCAGTACGCGCCGATCCCCGCCCCGGCGAGGCCGAGGCCCTCCTCGGTCGTCGCCTTGACGTTCACCTGTTCCGGCGAAACGCCGAGCGCGGCGGCGAGGTTCCCCCGCATCCGAGGGAAAAACGGGGCGAGCTTCGGGCGGTCGGCGACGAGGGTGCAGTCGATATTTTCAACCCGGAAGCCGAGCGCGGCGACCTCGGCGGCGGCCTCTTTCAGCATGAGCATGCTGTCCGCGCCCTCGCAGGCGGGATCGGTGTCCGGGAAGTGCGCGCCGATGTCCGGCAGCCCCGCCGCGCCGAAGAGCGCGTCGGCCGCCGCGTGCGCGAGCGCGTCGGCGTCGGAGTGGCCGAGCAGCCCCAGCTCAAAGGGGATCTCCACGCCGCCGAGGATCAGCTTCCGCCCGGGGATCAGCCGGTGGACGTCATAGCCGTGCCCGATCCTCATAGCATCTTGCCCCCGCGCAGCTTCAGCAGCGCCTCGGCCGCGGCGATGTCCTCGGGACTCGTGATCTTGATGTTGTCGCGGGAGCCTTGGGTCAAAAAGACCTTGCGGGCGTCGTTTTCAAAGACGCGGCTGTCGTCGGTCCAGTCGGGCAGCTCGCGGAACGCGCGCTCCATCGCGGTGAGGTAAGCGGATTTCTCAAAGATCTGCGGCGTCTGCACGGCGAAGAGGCGCTCCCGCGCGGGCGTGTATTCGACGAAGCCGTTTTTCTTGCCGTATTTGATCGTGTCGACGATCGGCACGGCGAGCACGGCGGCCCCGCAGCGAAACGCGTCCTGCGCGCATTTTTCGATGTCCTCCGGCAGCACCAGCGGGCGCGCGCCGTCGTGGATCGCGACGAATTCCACCCGATCCGAGACGGCCGTCACGCCGCTGCGCACCGATTCCGCGCGCTTCACGCCGCCGGGGACCGCGCCGCGGTACTTGGTGATGCCGAACTCGAGGGCGAGGGAGTCCACCTTGCCCACGGACTCCGCCTTCGCCACGACGATGATCTCGCCGATCACCGGGCAGACCTCGAACGCGCGCATGGAGCGCACAAGGACGGGCACGCCGTTGATCTCTAAGAACTGCTTGTCGCTGCCGCCCATGCGAATGGAATCGCCGGCAGCGACGATGACCGCGCTGACGAACGGCCGGCTGAACAGGCTCGTCTCGTAATACTCCTCCATGTCCGTCCCTCCATTATACTAAAATTTGTAAATTCTATTGTGCCGCAGACGCAACGCGTATAGTCGTATAATTGGCCGTCGCCGCGGGCGGGCCATTAAAATTTATATAATAGCCCTCTAGGGCTATTATACTATGAAATTCCGCGTTTGACAAGATTTCGCGGGGGGATTACAATGGTTTTGTATTATGCGAAAAGGGGCGTCGTTATGACGGATCGGCGGGGATTTTTCATTGTTTTGGAGGGGCTTGACGGTTCCGGGAAGAGCACGCAGGCGGGGCTTCTGGCGGAGCACCTGCGCGCCATGGGCCGCGAGGTGTTTCTCACCGCGGAGCCGACCGGGTCCCGCGTGGGCGGGCTCATCCGGGAGGCGCTCGGCGGGCGTCTTTCATGCTCGCCGGAGGAGCTGGCCGCGCTGTTTCTCGCCGACCGCGTCCGCCACAACGCCGACCCGGAGGGCGGCATCCAAGCGCATCTCGCGCGCGGGAGCGACGTCGTCTGCGACCGGTACTATTATTCTTCGTTCGCCTATCAGGGCATGGAGACCGACCCGGACTGGGTGCTCCGCATGAACCTCGACTGCCCCGCCATCCGGCGGCCCGACCTCTGCCTTTTTTATGATCTCGACCCCGAGACGTGCTTCGGGCACCTGCGCGGCAGCCGCGAGCGCTTTGAGATCTTCGAGACCGACGCCGCGCTGATCGCGAGGACACGCGAGCAGTTCGAGCGCGTTTTCGCGATGCTCAAGGGACGGGAGAACATCGTCCGCATCGACGCCGGGCGCTCGATCGAGGACGTGGCGGCCGAGACCCGCGGGGTCGTGGACGCGTTTCTCAGGCGGGATGCCTGAGCGCGGCGTGCTCATGCTCAAAAAGAAAAGAGCTCCGGCGCCTCCGGCAGGGGGCGCCGGAGCTTTGCGCCACGGGAGTTCGAGAGAGGCCCGGCCCGCCCTCGGTTCGCTTTGTCCGGCCCGCCCCCGGTTCGCTTTGTCCGCCCCGCCCTCGGTTTGCTCTGGCCGCCCCGCCCCGCCCTCGGTTCGCTTTGTCCGCCGCGCCCCCGGCCCGATTCCCGCGAGGGGCGCGCCGTCCGGCTCCATATAATATATACAAAACTTTATTCTATTTTACCATATAAATTATATATTTTTTGGAATACGCTCAAAAAGTTGGAGCAGATCCGACACTAAGACAAAAACGTAGATATTTTCCGTGTTTTATCTATAAAAATTATAGAAAATGCCGAGGCTCTCTTGCAATTCCGGCGTGGGGCCGGTACAATGAATTTTGAAAACGGGGCCCCCGTTTTTTACCGTTTTCCTCTCTCTGAAAGCGGAATACCGCGGCACTTTCCCGGGGCGGCCGCGGTATTTCCACGCGGGGTCCCGCCTTTTCCCGGGAAATGTGCCGCCGTCGAAAGGAGCGCCGATTATGATCAACCGTTTCTGCAAAACCAACCTCTGGGAATGCGCCGCCGCCCTCGTCGAGGTCGCGCAGGGCCGCCGCCCCGCCGACACCGTGATCCGGGACGCGACGCTCGTCAACGTCTGCACCGGCGAGCTTCAGGAGCATATCGACATCGCCGTCTCCTGCGGGCGCATCGCGCTGGTGGGCGACGCCGCGCACTGCGTCGGCGAGGGCACCAAGGTGATCGACGCCGATGGCCAGTACGTCGCGCCGGGCTTCCTTGACGGGCACATCCATGTCGAGAGCTCGATGCTCTCGGTCGGGGAGTACGCGCGCGCCGTCGTCCCGCACGGCACGGTCGGCATCTTCTGGGACAACCACGAGGTCGCGAACGTCCTCGGCGTAGAGGGCGTGCGCCTGATGATCGAGGACTCGAAGCGCACCCCGCTCAAGGCCATGGTCACCGCGCCGAGCTGCGTGCCGGCGGTCGGGACCTATTTTGAAGACAACGGCGCCCAGATCGGGCCCGAGGAGATCCGCGAGATGATGACGTGGGACCACGTCGTCGCGCTCGGCGAGATGATGAATTTCCCCGGCGTGCTCGGCTGCGACCCGGACGTCCTTGCCGAGCTCGCCGAGACCCTAAAGGCCGATAAGATCGTCACCGGCCATTATTCGGTCCCGGAGACCGGCGCGGGGCTCAACGCGTACCTCGCCTCCGGCGTCCGCTGCTGCCACGAGAGCACCCGCAAGGAGGACGCGCTCGAAAAGATGCGCCATGGCTGCTACGCGCAGCTGCGCGAGGGCAGCGCGTGGCACGACCTCCATGAGGTCGTCAAAGCGATCACCGAGACGAAGGCCGACGCGCGTTTCGCGATGCTCATTTCCGACGACACCCACCCGAACACGCTCGCCTCCCTCGGCCACATCGACCACCTGATCCGCCGCGGCGTCGAGGAGGGCCTCGACCCGGTCACCGCGATCCAGATGGTCACGATCAACCCGGCCCAGTGCTACCGGATGGACAACGAGCTCGGCTCCGTCACGCCCGGGAAATGCGCGGACCTCGTGTTCCTCTCCGACCTCGCCCGCGTCGCCGTCACGCGCACCATGATCGACGGGGACGTCGTCGCCGAGGACGGCAAAATGCTCAAAGAATTCGCGCCCTTCCCCTACCCGGAATGGGCCACCCATACCGTAAGCGTCGGGAAAGAGCTCACCCCCGCCGATTTCGTCGTCAAGGCGCCGGAGGGCCGCGGCGAAAAAGTCAAGGTCCGCGCGATCGAGATCATCCCGGCCAAGGTCGGCGACATCGAGCGGATCGTCGAGATGAAGGTGGAAAACGGGGCCGTCGCCTCCGATTTGGAGAATGATCTGCTCAAGACCTTTGTCTTTGAGCGCCACCACGCGACCGGCCGCTTCAGCTTCGGCTTTGTCAAGGGCCTCGGCATCACGAGGGGCGCGATCGCCCAGACCGTCGCGCACGACGCGCATAACCTCTTAGTCACCGGCACCGACGACGCCGACATGGCCCTTGCCGCCAACACGCTGATGGAATGCGGCGGCGGCATGTGCGCGGCCGCGGACGGAAAGATCCTCGGCCTTGTTCCACTGCCGATCGCCGGGCTGATGAGCGATAAGCCGGCCGAGGAGGTCGCCGCCATGGTCGCCCGTCAGGAGGAGGTCTGGAAGGAGATGGGCTGCGGGATCGTCTCGCCGTTCATGACGCTCGCGCTGATCCCGCTCGCGTGCCTGCCGGATCTGCGCCTGACCGACAAGGGCCTCGTCGACTGCCGGACGTTCCGGTTCGTCGATCTGTTCGTAGAAGAGTAAAAGAAAAAGCGCCGCGCGTGACTTTCAAAATTGACGCCCTCTCTTCCTTCTTTCCCTTATTATGCCAAAAAAGCCCCGCGCGTGGGCCTTTAGACCTCCGCCGTAAGGGGCCTCCCGTTACACCGCCGTAGACCGGTTCATACTCCGATCATCGCGGCCCGGATCATCCCCCATGAGGGCTTCCCGCCGCGCGTGACTTTCAAAATTGACGCCCTCTCTTCCTTCTTTCCCTTATTATG
>CAZAAR010000005.1:0-2477 GCA_964483415.1 uncultured Oscillospiraceae bacterium | reverse complement strand
CCAAAAAAGCCCCGCGCTCAGCGGGGCTTTTTTGGCGTATGGGGGATTCTCCCGTCGGCCCCTCGGACCCCCTAAAAAAACCCGGCGCGAGGCCGGGGCAAATCATATCGAAGCCGCCGCCGGGCTTCATGATGCTCTCCCCGTGCGCGGGGCCGACGGGTTTTTCTCCCCGTCGGGGAACGCCGCCGGCCGCCATCTCCCGGCCGCCATAAAAACCGCCCCGGCATCCTGTGAAGCCGGGGCAGGCGGAAATTTTTTCTTTTGCCGGGAGCCGTCAGAGCTCGCCTTGGAACCGCTCCCGGTCGATCCAAAGCCCGAGGGCCGGGTTGGAGATGAAGTAAATTTCCTCCCCGTCCGGGAGCGTGTTACAGCCGTCATGGAGCCGGCCGGGGTCGTAGCGGGCCGCCTGCTCCCCGTAACGCGCGGCGGCGAAGCCCACGCCCTCGATCTCGGCCGCTGTGATGTTCTTGACCGCGTAGGTGATCCGGAACCGCCCGTCGGGGGAGCCGTGGATCAGGTGGGCGGCGGCGGCCATATTTTCGCGCAGGTCCGCGTTCTTTTGGAAATCCTCAAGCACCTTTAGCCGCCCGCGGTAGCCGTATTTGCGGATCAGCGCGTCGATCCGCGCGTCCTCGCCGAAGCGCCCGATCCCGGGGGCGAGCACCAAAAGTTCCCCGCCGTCCGCGATCGCCATGCGGGTGCGGTAGATCGCCTTGTTGCCGAGCCACGTGCTGTGAAACTCCTTGGGCGGCAGGTAGACGACGCACTTTTTGACGCCGCCGTCCAAAAAGGTGATGTTCTTTTTCCGGGAGAGGCGGATCGCCTGCTCCAAAACCTTTCGCGTGTCGCCGATAAACAGGCCGTGGGTGCGGGTCTCCCCGCCGGGGGCGGTCGTCACGGTCAGGACGAACACGACCGGGCGCTCCTTGAGAAAATGCGCCAAGGCGTAGTCGAGCAGCTCCCGCACCGGCGTGTGATCCCGGCCCATCGCCTGCTCGATGCCGCAGACCGCGCCGATCATGTGGCTTTTGTTGATGATCTCGCTGCCGCCGAGGCCGATGAACAGGTTTTTCGCGTGGTTCGCCATGCCCGTCACCTCGTGCGGCACGACTTGGCCGATCGAGAGGATCAGCTCATAGGCGGGGTCCATGACCCGGCGGCTGATCTCGACGCCGACGGGTTCCGCCCAGAGGCCCCCCGTCCATGCCGCGATGCGCTCGCCGGGCACCTCGCCGAGGCGAACGACGCCCTCCCGCCAGTTGTGCGCGAAGAACCGCTCAAAGGGGATGTCCCCGAACATTTCGGCGGCCTCGGCCTTCGTCATCGGCGCGTGGGAGCCGAGGGCCGGCAGGACGTCCGTCCGGCAGCCCCGCTCCTCGAGCATATGGTAATAGAGGTTCGTAATGCGCCCAGCGCCGGAGTGAAAACGGGTGTAATCCGGCGGGATCAAGAGCGCCTTTTTGGGCGCTCTCCCCTCGAGGGAGCGCAGGAGCGCCAGACGGATCTCCCCGTCCGTGAGCCCCTCCTCGCGGCCCGCCTCATAAAAATATTCCATTTTTCCGCCCCGGGTCATACGGTGTAGGCGGAGGCCGGGGTGCCGCCGCCGTGCCCCGTCCAGTCGGTGTGGAAAAACTCGCCGCGCGGCGTGTCGAGCCGCTCGTAGGTGTGCGCGCCGAAGTAGTCCCGCTGGGCCTGTAAGAGGTTCGCGGGCAGCCGCTCGGTGGCGTAGCCGTCGAAATAGGAAAGCGCCGAGCAGAACGCCGGCATCGGAAGGCCGTGGCGCACCGCCTCCGCGACAATCTCCCGCCACGCGGGCACAAGGCCTTTGATTGTTTCCGCGAAATAGGGGTCCAGCAGCAGGTTCTCGAGCCCCGGGTTTTTGTCGTAGGCCTCCTTGATCCTGCCGAGGAACGCCGAGCGGATGATGCAGCCGCCCCGCCACATCAGGGCGATGCCGCCGTAGTTGAGGTTCCAGCCGTAGGTCTTGGCCGCCGCCCGCATCAGGGTATAACCCTGCGCGTAGGAGATGATCTTGGAGGCGTAGAGGGCCTTGCGAAGCTGTTCGACGCGCCCGGCCCGGTCGCCGTCGACGACGGTTTTTTCCTTCGGGAAGACCTTGGCCGCCGCCGTCCGCTCGTCCTTCATCGCCGAGAGGCAGCGCGCGAACACCGCCTCGCCGATCAGCGTGAGGGGCACGCCCTCCTCGAGGGCGGCGATGCCGGTCCATTTGCCGGTCCCCTTCTGCCCGGCGGTGTCCCGTATTTTATCAATGAGGGGCGCGCCGTCCGCGTCCTTATACGCGAGGATGTCCCCGGTGATCCCGATCAGATAGCTGTCAAGCTCGGTGCCGTTCCAATCCTTAAAAACCTCGCACATCTCATCCGCGCGCATGCTCATGCCATCCCGCATAAACTGATAGGCCTCGCAGATGAGCTGCATGTCGCCGTATTCGATGCCGTTGTGCACCATCTTGACGA
>CAZAAR010000004.1:1147-52047 GCA_964483415.1 uncultured Oscillospiraceae bacterium | reverse complement strand
TGGCGACCCCCGCCGATGTCTATGAGGGCGCCCGCACCTACCTGCGCATCTATTTTTCGGGGATCTCGTTCACGATGATCTACGACATGGGCGCCGGCATCCTGCGCGCGGTCGGCGACTCGCGGCGCCCGCTCTATTTCCTGATCGTCTCCTCCATGCTCAACGTCGTGCTCGACCTGCGTTTCGTGCTCAACTACGGCATGGGCATCGCGGGCGCGGCGTGGGCGACGGTGATCTCCCAAGCGGTTTCGGCGATCCTGATCGTGATCTCCCTCTCCAAGACGGACGAGGTTTACCGGCTGCGCTGGAAGCGCCTCAAGATCGTCTGGCCGATCCTCAAAAAGGTGATCCTCGTCGGCCTGCCCACGGCGTTTCGGATGATGATCACCTCGTTTTCCAACGTGTTCGTCATGTCCTACATCAACTATTTCGGCTCCGCCGTCATGGCGGGCTGGGCCGTCTACGTCAAGGTCGACCAGTTCATGTTCCTGCCGATGCAGAGCCTCTCGCTGAGCGTCACGACCTTCGTCGGGCAGAACCTCGGCGCAAACAACTGGAAGCGCGCCAAAAAAGGCATCGGCGTGACCACGAAGATGTCCATTTACACCACGTTCGCGCTGATGGTGGCGGTCGAGATTTTTACGGAACCGCTGGTTGGGCTCTTCACCGGCGACCCGGAGGTCCTGCGGTACGGCGTGCTCTTCTGCCGGATCATCTCGCCGTTCTACTGCGTTTGCTGCATCAATCAGGTGCTCTCCGGCGCGCTGTGCGGGGCGGGGGACTCCATGACGCCGATGGTCTATATGCTCTCCAGCTTCGTCGTCTTCCGCCAGATCTATCTGTTTATCATCTCCCGGGTCTGCAACGCGGTGCTCCCGGTCGTCATGGGCTACCCCGCGGCCTGGGTCCTGTGCAGCCTGCTGATGCTCTGGTATTTCCGGACCGGCCGCTGGGAGAAACGGGCGAGGAACATCGCCGCGGAGTGATCGGGAGCGCCGAAGTTTCCGCGCCGTGCGGGGTCCGCCGGGCGTTCCCGGCCCGAAAGCCTTTTGCCGCCGGGCCCGCCCACCCATGCCGCCGCCCGTAGGCCCACACCGCCGCCTGCCGATGGAAAATCCGGACGGGACGCCGCGCGGGTCGGCCCATCCGCCGCCGCGGAGACGGCCCCCTCGGGCCGCCCGCCGAAAGCCTTTTGCCGCCGGGCCCGCCTACCCACCCCGCCGCCCGCCGATGGAAAATCCGGACGGGACGCCGCCGTGGGTCCGCCCGCCCGCCGGGCGTTCCCGGTCCGAAAGCCGGATGAGGTGGGAAAGCCCGAAGGCCGCCGCCTACCCACACCGCCGCCCGCGAAACCGCATAAAAACCGCCGGAGACGGAAGCCCGTCCCCGGCGGTTTTTTATAAGAGATCCGGTCCGTCGAACGGAGGATCCCGCCTGCGGGACCGCTCCCACTCCGCGCGCCTTCTTTTCTTCATGCGGAGCCTGCGGTATTTGCGCAGGTTGTAGAGGCGGACGCACAGGACGGCGGCGGCGAGGATGAGGAGAGTGCCAAGCGGCACCGTGACCCAGCCCCACCATGGGACGGAGGGCCTTTCCGCGCCGGACGCGGAGCCGGCCTCGGGTCCCTCCGCCCCGGCGGGCGCGCCGGCGGCGGAGAGCTCCTCGGGGTAAGAGGTCAGGATGTCGGAGCGCATGGCGGCGTTATCGGGCACCGAGAGCGTGAAATAGGGATTGTCAGCGTCCGCCGCGTGGGTGTAATCCGCCGTGACGTCGGCGGCCGAGAGGCCGCCCGCCAGCAGCAGGCGGATATGATCCGGGTAGACGTATTCGGCCTTGCCGTCGCCGCTCTCGAGGGCGCCCGCGCATTCGGGGGTGAAATCGACGCCGTAAAAATTCTCGAAGCAGTAGTCGAACAGCGCGATGGAATCTTTATATTTATCGTATTTGCTGCCGCTTTTGAGCGCGGCGCAGATCAGGCGCACGCCGTCCTTTTCCGCGACGGTGACGATCGTGTGTTTGGCCTCCTCGGTCCACCCGAGTTTCCCGCCGGTGGCGTATTCGTAGCCGAAGGCGCCGTTATTCTCCGGCCCGACGATCATCGAGTGGTGGGTGCCGATCTTGCGGGCCTCGGTCTGCTTGTTGGTCGGAGCGATGGTCCACTCCCACGCGTCGAAATAGGTCTCAAAGCCCCTGACCCTCAGCGCGTATTTCGTGATGAGGCACAGGTCGTAGGCGGAGGTGTGGTGGTCGGGGTCCGGCATGCCGGTCGGGTTTGTAAAGTGGCTGTCCCCGCAGTGGAGCGCCGCGAGCTTTTCGTTCATCCGCGCGATGAAGTCGTCAATCGAGCCCGCGGCCGCGTCGGCGAGCCCCTGCGCGCAGTCGTTGGCGGATTCCACCATCGCGCCGTAGAGCAGGTCTCCGATCCTGCAAGTTTCGCCCGCGGAGAAGGCGAGGTGCGTGGCGCCCTGGTCATAGGCGGCCGCCTCCTTGGAAAACGTGTAGCTGTCCGACGGGTCGAGCGTCTCAAGCGCCATGGCCGCGGTCAGGATTTTCGTCACGCTGGCGGGGTACATCTCGGTATAAGGATCTTTGCCGATCAGCATCTGACCGGTGTCCGCGTCCATGACGCAGTACGCTTCGGAGTAGGCGGAGGGCGGGGAGAGCGTCTCCGCCTTGGCGGGGAGCGCCGACGACAGAAGAAGACACAGGGAACCCACCGCACAGAGAAGTTTTTTCATGGAGCCATTCCTTTTCTGTTTGGATTTTTAGTCAGTTTCTCACGGAATTGTGATGCCTGTTGCGGAAAAAACGGCATCCGCGGAATATTTTACCCCATTTTTGCGGATACTATCGGCAAAAATCAAGACGAGGAGCTGTTTTTTATGATGAAGGCATTGGATAAATTCGCCCTGACGCTGGTGATCATCGGCGCGCTCAACTGGGGGATCATCGGCCTGTTCCAGTTCGATCTGGTCGCGTGGCTGTTCGGCGGCGCGGCCATGCTGATCAGCCGGATCGTCTATACCTTGGTCGGCCTCGGCGGGATCTGGAGCATTTCTCTGCTTTTTAAAGACTACGAGCCCGGCACCGCGTCTCAGGCGGGCTGAACGTCCGGCCGCGCGGGGCGCTCAAAACGCCGCTTTTATGGCGCCGCGAAGCTCCAAAAAGGCAATGCGGACCGCCGATGTCCATATCGGTCCGAAGGGGGGATCAACGAGATCGTCATATGAAAATACCAGCCGCTTCGGCTGGTATTTTTTTATAAAGGAGCGGCGATCAGCCGAACACTTTCTCGACGGTATCCCGGGCGATCATAATCTCCTCGTTGGTCGGGATGACCCACGCCTCGACCCTGCTGTCCGCGGTGGAGAACCTGCATTCCTTGCGGCTCGCGTTTTTGTTGAGCTCCTCGCCGAGGCAGAGGCCGAGGAACTCCATGCCGGAGCAGATCTCGGCGCGGATGGAGGGGGAGTTCTCGCCGATGCCGCCGGTGAAGAGGATGGCGTCGATGCCGCCCATCGCGGCGGCGTAGCCGCCGGCGAACTTTTTGATCTGGTAGGTGAACATATCGAGCGCGAGCTTCGCGCGCGCGTTGCCCGCGTCCGCCGCGGCCTGCAGGTCGCGGCAGTCGTTGGAGATGCCGGAGACGCCCAGAAAGCCGGATTCTTTATTCATGAGGTTCGACATGCGCTCGGGGGTGAAGCCCTCTTTTTCCATCACGTAGGTGACGACGGAGGGGTCGATGCCGCCGCAGCGGGTGCCCATGATGAAGCCGTCGAGCGGGGTGAGGCCCATCGAGGTGTCGACGACCTTGCCGTCCTTGACCGCGGAGAGGCTGGAGCCGTTGCCGAGGTGGCAGATGACGAGCTTGGTGCCCTCCGGCTTTTTGCCGGTGATCTCAAAATACCGCTTGGTGATGAAGTGGTGGCTGGTCCCGTGGAAGCCGTAGCGGCGGATGGAATATTTCTCATAATACTCGTACGGGATGCCGAACATATAGGCCCTGGGCGGCATGGTCTGATGGAAGGAGGTGTCGAAGACGGCGACCATCGGGACGCCCTTGCCAAAGACCTCCTGGCAGGCCTTCATGGCGACGGCCTGCGGCGGGTTGTGCAGCGGGCCGAGATCCCTGAATCTGACGCCGATGTCCTCGATGACCTCGTCGGTGATCAGTGTGGAGGATTTGTATTTTTCGGAGCCGTGGAGCACGCGGTGCCCGATGGCCTTGATCTCGCCGATGTTGCCGACGACCTTGTGCTCCCCGGTGGTGAGGAGCTTGACGAGCTCGATAAAGGCCTCCTTGTGCGTCGGGAAATCGACGTCGTAGCCGATTGTCC
Organism: uncultured Oscillospiraceae bacterium; assembly: GCA_964483415.1. Lineage (GTDB taxonomy): Bacteria > Bacillota > Clostridia > Oscillospirales > Ruminococcaceae > UMGS1668. The sequence continues at coordinate 47,710 of CAZAAR010000004.1, read as the reverse complement.
AGCCGGCCTGGGTTTTATGGCTGATGCGCCCGCCGAGGCCGATTCTCTCGCAGAGGCCCTTCGCGGCGACCTCCTCGGTCTCCATCTCGATCAGCTGATATTTCAGAGAGGAGCTCCCGGCGTTGATGACCAGTACTTTCATTTTCCTAACCTCCAAATAATAAATCCGGTCTATTTGGTTGACGGCGCGCTTGACGCCATCACAACATTCCTATATTATTACACTATAAACAAAATTTCAAGCCCTATGCGGCTTAAGAGTCAAAATTCTGCATTTTTTGCGTCAAATTTGTCAAAGGGGGCGACGGATATAAAGATCGCCGGGATCATCGCGGAATACGACCCGTTCCACAACGGCCACGCCTACCAGATCGGCAGGACGCGGGAAGCGGGGGCACAGGCGGTCGTCGCCGTCCTCGGCGGGGATTTCACGCAGCGGGGCGAGCCGGCCTTCTGCCCGAAGGAGCTGCGCGCAAAGGCCGCGCTGCGCTGCGGGGCCGACCTGATCCTGGAGCTGCCGCTGCCCTACGCGATCGGCAGCGCGGAGCGGTTCGCCTTCGGCGGGATCTCTCTGCTCGCGGCGCTGGGGTGCGTGGACGCGCTCTCCTTTGGCAGCGAGAGCGGGGACCGGGAGGGCGTATGGGCCGTCGCGGAGGCGCTCTCCTCGCCCGAATACGCGGCGGAGCTCAAAGCCTGCCTCGCGGGCGGCGTCTCGATGGCCGCGGCGCGGGAGGAGGCCGTCCGGAGGATTTTGCCGGAGAAGGCGGATCTGCTCAAGAACCCCAACGATTCCCTCGGGGCCGAGTACTGCAAATGGGTGCGGAGGCTCGCGCCGCGGACGGAGATTTTGGCGGTCCGGCGCTACGGGGCGGGGCACGGCGAGATGACGGCCCTGCGCTCCGGGATCGTCTCCGCGACGTACCTGCGCAGCCTTCGCTCGCCCGAGGAGATGCGGCCCTATATGCCGCAGGCGGCCTGCGAGACGCTCGCGGAGGGCCGCGCCGCCGGCATATTCCCCGCCGAGCCGGAAAAGCTCGCGACCGCGATGCTCGCGAAGCTCCGCTCGCTCTCCGAGGAGCAGTTCGCCATGCTGCCCGACTGCGCGGCCGAGGGGTTTTATCACCGCGTCTACGACGCCGCCCGGAGAGCCGAGACGCTCCCGGAATTTTATGAATTCGCGAAGACGAAGCGCTACGCGATGAGCCGGATCAAGCGCATCGCGGCCGCGGCCTTCACCGGGCTGGATCTTTCGGTGCTCGAGCTTGGCGGGCCGCCCTACTGCCATGTGCTCGCCATGAACGGGACCGGCGCCGCCGTGCTCAAAGAGGCGGCGGCAAATCCCACGGGCGTTCCGATCTCGTGCTCGCTCGCGGACCTCCGGAAGACCTCGCCCGAGGCGGCGCGCTTCGCGGCGCTCGAGAGCCGCGCGGAGGATCTCTACCGGCTCTCGCTGCCGAAGCCGGGGCCTTGCGGCGAGACGTACCGCCGGCAGGTGATCCGGGCGTAAAACCATGACGAAAAGAGGCGCGGCATAGGGCTTATCTTTGGCCGCCGCTTTTGATCGTCGACGCGAACGTCCTGCTCAATCTGAAATAAAAAGAACGAAGACGGCGCGCCGCGGAAAGGACTTTCCGCGGCGCGCTTTTTTACAGAAGCGGAGACGCCGCGTCATAAAACCGGTCCCGCGCGCGCAGGAGAAGCTGACGCTTTCCCGCGCCTGCCCGAGCCGAGAAAAACCGCCGGTTTTCCGCCGGTCCCGCCGCCGCGAGACGCGCCGGGCGAGTTTCGCGCGGGGCATTTTTCCGCGGCTTCGGGCTTTCGCCGATGTCTTTATTCTTCCCCGAGGATCTCCTTGATCTCCCGGAGGCTGCGGATCGTGTAGTTCGGGGCCTCTGCCGGATCTCCGGCGAAGGGCAGGCCGGCGGGGTTGTACCAGCAGGCGTCGATGCCCGCCGCCCGCGCGCCGCGGATGTCGCTCGAGAGCGAGTCGCCGATCGCGAGCGCCTGCTCCGGCGCGAACGCCGGGATCTGCGAGAAACAAAAATCGTAAAACGCCCGCTGCGGCTTCGGCGCGCCGATCTCCTCGGAGATGAAGACGCCGTCCATCAGTTCACCGAAGCCGGAGAGCTCCATCTTGCGGCGCTGCGTCACGGCGACGCCGTTTGAAACCACATACTGCCGGTATTTTTCTTTTAATTCCGTACAAAGCGTATAGGAATCGTCCAGATAATAGCAGACGCTGCCCAGCAGCGCCTGATAGACGTCCTGAAACGCCTGAACGCCGATCTCCGTGATCCCGAGTTCCCGGAACAGGAGCCGGAAGCGCTCGAGCTTGAGCTCCTCCTTCCCGATCTCGCCGCGCTCAAAGCGCTTCCAGAGGCCCTCGTTGATGCCGGAGTAGAGGGAGACCGCGCCGCCGTCCGCCTCGCGGCCGAACTGCCGGAACGTGTTTCGCAGCGCGTAGCGCTCGGATTTTTGAAAGTCCAGCAGCGTCTGGTCGACGTCCCAAAATAAAAAACGGTAGGTCTTTCCCATATCGGGCCTCTTTTCTTCCGCGCGGAGCCGGGGCGTCCGGCGCGGCCGGTTTCTTTCATTTAAGGAAATCATAAAACAGCCGTTTCAAAAAAGCAAGACGGAACAGGAAATTCCAATCATCCCAAATCTTTTCCGGGCATACTACAGGCAAAAAAGGACTACCCGCTTTTTTCAGGCCGATTTTGTGGTAGAATAAGATCGAAACCGGTCAAACTCGCGAAAAGCGGGCTTCCGGCGGCCGGAATTTGATTTTGCCGGAGAAGGGAGCATCCCATGAAACCCATTCGTATCCTGTCCGCCCTGCTGGCGGCGGTTTTTCTGTTCGGCGCGTCCGGCTGCGGGGGACAAAACGGGGAAAAAGGCTCCGCGGTCCTCACCGGGGAGGCGGAGCTCGTCATCATGCCGGTGAAGCCGGAGATCGAGCCGGAATCCGAGCCGGCGTCCGAACCCGAGCCCGAGGACGAGACCTATATCAACAACCTGCGCGCGCTCGAGGCGATGGGCGCGGATTTCGTGGAGATCGCGGATCTCGGCGCGGAGAACGTGCCGTGGGGGCCGGGCGTGCAGTTTGACGCCGCCGGGAAGCCCGTTGCCTGCGTCGGGCTTCAGGAGCGGTACGGCAAGTATGACGCCGATTTTCTGCGCGCCGGCGATGAATATAAAGGGAAGGTCTACCTCACCTTCGACGAGGGCTACGAAAACGGCTACACCGGGGCCATCCTCGATACGCTCAGGGAAAAGGGCGTCAGCGCGGTCTTCTTCGTCACGCTCCCCTACGCGAAGAGCCAGCCGGAGCTTGTGCGGCGCATGATCGAGGAGGGCCATATCGTGGGCAACCACTCGGCCCGGCATAAAAATTTCACGCAGCTCACGCTCGAGGAGGCCTACGCCGAGGTCGCCGACTGCCACAGCTACCTGCGGGACAATTTTGATTACAGCATGCACCTCTGGCGCTTCCCGGAGGGCGCGTTCTCCGAGCAGAGCGTCGCGCTGCTGCAAAAGATGGGGTACCGCAGCGTCTTCTGGAGCTTCGCCTATAAAGATTGGGACCCGGCGGCCCAGATGGAGACCGGCGCGGCCCTCGCCAGGATCACCGGCTCGCTGCACGACGGGGAGATCTTCCTGCTGCACGCGGTTTCGGCGACCAACGCGGCCGTGCTCGGCGACGTCGTCGACTATGTGCGCGGGCAGGGCTACGAATTCGCGAAATACACGATTGACTGAGCACGCCCGGCCGAGCACGCCCGGCGGGCGCCGAAAAAGATCAAAGTTTTGCCGCGGCCCGCAGGAACATGCGGGCCGCGGCGTTTATAACTTCCCGGCAAAGAAAAAAACCAGCAGGACGAGCGCCGCCGTCTGGACGGCCGCCAGCAGCGGCACAAGAATAAAAAACTTCGGCTTTCGCGTCTTATGGCGGCAGACGAGCATGGCGCAGAGGGCCCCGCCGGCGCCCCCGAGGGCCACCCAGCGCAGCAGCGCCGCCTCCGGGATGCGGCGCAGGCGCCGCGCCGCCAGCGCTTTGTCGCGCCAAAAGAGAAAGAACGCGGTCAGGTTGGCCAAAACGAGATAGGCAAGCGCGATCAGGACGGGCCAGGGGAGCGGGCCGTCCTGATTCGCGGACAGGGCGAAAAGCCCGCCCGAAAACAGTTGCGGCATCCCCCGGTTTCCCCCTTTCGCGGCGGCCGGCCCCGCGTTTTTTTGTAACCAAGAGCTATTTTATCATGGATCTTTTTGGCCGTCAAAGGGCCGTCTTGCCAGCGCGGGCCTTTTGCGCTAAAATCTTTGGTAGAAAAGGGGGGAGCGCGGTGGAAGGCGAGTTTTCCGTATTCCGGATCCCGGGCGGGACCGAGCTTTGCGGCGGCTGCACGGAACGTCAGGGCGGCGGCGCGCTCTTGGCGGCGGTCGACCGCCATATGACGGCGAAGGCGAGAAAAACCGGGGACGACCGCGTGACCGTCCGGTCGGAGGAGTTCGGGGAATGTTCGTTCGATCTCTCGGAGACCGGGGCGGAGTTCGCGAGGCCCGGGACGTTCGACGCGCTCGCGCGCGGGGTCTGCGATTCTTTTTTGGAGAGCGGCAACCCCTTGGGCGGGTTCGAGGCGGAGGTCTCGTCGGAGATCCCGGCCGGGGCGGGGCTTTCCGCCTCCGCGGCGTTCGGGGTGCTGATCGGGGCGGTGATCAGCGGGCTCTATTTTGGGGAGGAGGTGCCCCCGGAGCGTCTGGCCGCCTTCGGCGAACGGGCGGAAAGCCTGTTTTTCGGCGGACCGGGTGGAAAGGTGGATCCGCTCGCCTGCGCGGCGGGCTGCGTCGTCTTGGCGGACTTCCAAAATTCCAGCGCGCCGCGGTGCGAGCGCGTGGACTGTGATTTTTCAAAGAGCGGCTACACGCTTGTCATGGCGGACTCCGGCGCCCTTTATGACGCTTCGGAGGAGGACCGCGCGTCCGTCGAGCGGGACATGTGGACCGCCGCGAGGGCGCTCGGGTGCGAGCGCCTGTGCGAACTGGAGCCGGCGGAATTTTTCGCGCAGGCCCCGGTCGTCCGCGACCGCTTCGGCGAGCGGGTCATGCTGCGCGCGTGGCATTACTTTTTTGAAACGCAGCGCGCGGAGGACGAGGCCGAGGCGCTTCGCCATGGTGATTTTGAGGAGTTTTTGCGCCTGTTCCGCGAGTCGGCGGAGAGCGCCGAGCGGCTTTTAAAGAACGCCGCCTCCGGGCGGGAGGCGGAACGCCGGCTCGAACAGACGATCCTGACGGCGAGGGAGCTGCTCGGAACGGAGGGCGCTGTGCGGGCGCGCGGGGACGGCTTCGCGGGCGCGGCGCAGTGCTTCGTCAGGGACGGGCGCGCCGAAGCGTTTATCGCCGGGATGGAGCGAAGGGGCTTCCCCTGCGCGGTCCTGCATATTTTGTGAACCGGGGGCCTGTTCTGTCAATTTCGGATTTCCCTCTCCGGCGGGCGGCCAACCGCCGGGTACGCGCCCGGCTTTGCGGGTTTTATGAGCGCTTGCCGGAACCCCATGAGCATTACCCCTGCAGACGGCAAGTGGTCGCCGCTCTCGCGGACGCCGGTTTTCCGGTCTTACGCTTGCCGCGCATAGTCGCCGCCGACCTTGCGGAATCCTTTTGATCCTGCCGGCCGCGAGCCGCCCCGGAGAATTTCCGCCGCGCTGCCTTCCGTCTCTTATACATAAAATCCGGGCCGCCTTTTCAGGCGGCCCGGACTTCGTTCGCGCGGTTTTTACCCGAGGATCACGGCGATTCTGCGGAGCTTCTCCGCAAGGGCGTCCCTCTCGGCCCGGAGGGCGGCACAGGGATCTTCCGGCTCCGTTTTCGGGAAACCGTTCTTGCCCCGCTCCCGGACGAGCGCCGGGTAATCTTTATAAGCGGTATTCAGATCCACGACCGTCCCGATGCCGGGGACGGCGCCCTTGCTGCTGTACTGCCAGAGGCCGCTGACCTCCTCGAGGGCGTTTTTGCCGGCCCACTGCGCGCACCAGATCTCGTACTTCTTCAGGCGGCCCGCCTCCGAGGCCAGGATTTTTTCGAGATTGGCCTTGAAAGAATAGACGCCGCAGAGATAATTCTCTTCGAGCGCCTTTTCAAAAAACGCGTCGATGATGTCCATCTGTTCCATGGCGGAGAGCGAGGTCTGGGTCAAAAGCTCGACGTCGCAGAAGACCGGATATTCCGGTTTCGCCCCCGCGATCGCCTCCAAAAAGACGGCCGCCTCCTCCCGCGCGCCCCGCGCGTCGGTGGCTTTGCAGAAATGGTAAAAGCCCGGCGGGATGTGCGCGGCGGCGCAGCCCGCGAGGTTTGTCCTCAGCAGGGGGTCGGCCGTGTTCCCGATGCTCGCGCGCAAAATCGCGAATTGGACGCCGGCTTCCCCGGCCTTCGCCCAGTCGATCGTCCCCTGATATTTTGATACGTCGACGCCGTTAAAGGTTGCCATCCGGATGTTCCTCCCCGTCGCAGTAAGGATAATTGTAAAAGAGGGCGCGCTTGCTGTCGGCAAAGCCCTCGGTCGTCGGGTCGATCAGGATGCCGAGCTCCGCCAACAGGTTGACGATCAGGGTGAGCGCGTTGATCGCGTCGGATTCGCTGATCGGCGGAACGATATCGAATAGGCCGAGCACGGAATAGATCGCGGCCGCGGTGACCGGAATGGAGACCAGCAGCCACGTCTTATTGCGCAGACGGACTTTCCAGTTTATCATAAAAAACACCTCTTATGCGTGCGGGACGCGCTGCATCCCGGCAAGCCTTTCTTTTACGGAGGACATCTCCGCCTCCGTCCTGTAAATTCGTTCCACAAGGTTGTTGTGTTTTTCCACTTTTTCTTCCAAGATGTCGAGCCTGCCGATCAAAATATCCACCTGACGGCGGAGGGCTTCCTCCTGCTCCGCGCGTGCCCGGTGGCTGATGAGAAGCTGCACGATCACCGTGGCCGCGCCGGTGATCAGGGCGGCCAGCACTGCTTCCTGCATATCCTATGCCCCCCGGCCGGAAAGCGCGCCGTCCCTCTTGGTCAGACGCAAATCCCGGAAGATTTCCCTTTTTTTCATCCGATATTTCCTTCGAGGCTCCATGTATTGTCCGCCGCCCGCTTCTTTAGCAGGACGCTCGAATACCGGTCCGCGATCCCGTAGCTCGCTTCTTTGCACCAGACCGTCACGCCGGAGGCGAACGCGACGGTCACGGTGCCCGCGCCCGCCCGGAAGACGACGATCTCCGTATCCACGGGGAACGCGACGCTCGCGTAGAGCGGTACGGTGACCGTGATGGCCGAGCCGTTGGCGCAGACGAGGTCCCGCCCCGCGTCGGCGAGCGCCAGCGTGTGGTTCTCGGCGATCCCGGTCTGGTTGGAGGCGGCCTGCAGCGGCGTCACCTTACTGGTGCCGTCGAGCGTCGCGACGCCCGCCGCGACCGCCCCTTTCGCCTCGATCGCGCCGCCGGTCCCGGTGACGACAAGGTTGCCGGGCGTCGCGCCGAGCTTGCCGTCGTTGGAAAGGCCGCCGTGCGCGTGGGCGGCGGCTGCCTTTCCGCCGAGGCCGGACGCCAGCTCGTCGATCGCGCCCTGCACGCTGCCCGAGGCGAGGCCGGAGCCGCCGCTTTCGTAGGCGATCTCCCCCGCCGCGTAGTCCCCGGCGGCCGCCGAGACGTCCCCCGCCCGGCCGAAGACGGAGGACACCGCCCCGGCCGCGAACTGCGCCCCCGCGAGGTCCTCCTTCGAGCAGGTCAGATCGACGTTCGCGTTAAATTTCGGGATGACCACGCCGCGGACGATCTCCTCGACCTTCCGCTGCATCTCCGAGGCGCTGAGGCCCGGCACGTCCGCCTGCCCGGAGACGCCCTTTCCCAGCAGGTCGGCCTCCGTAATTTTCGATAATGCCATATTCATTTTCCTTTCCCGCTTATTGGGACGCTCACCCCCCGTCCCCGCAAAAAGCCTACCGGCCCGAAACACGGGGAACTGATGATCTCAAAATCCGCCCGGATTTTTTAATAAAAGGGGCGGTTTTGAGGGCCGGAACTTCGCTTTTTCGGGCCGGGGCGGCGGGAAAATCAGGGCCGGGGCCAAACAACAGAGAAAGCAGGACCGGGGCCGGGTAAAGGGGGGGATCAAGGTCGGTCGGCGGGAAAACCGGGGCGGCGGGAAACCCGGGGCCGGACAACGGAGAGAGCAGAGCCGGGGCCGGGTAAAGGGGGGATCAAGGCCGGGCGGCAGGGAGAACAGGATCGGACAACGGAGAGAGCAGAGCCGGGGCCGGGTAAAGGGGGGATCAAGGCCGGGTCGGCGGGGTCTCGGCAGGCGGCGCAAAACGGCCGGCGCGCGCCCGGCCCGTTTCCCGGGCGGCGGGGGAGGGCCGTGAAAAAAGGCAAAAAGATACCGCCGCGGCTTTTTTAAGCCGCGGCGGCAGTCTGCGATATTTTCTTAATATGTAATGAATTTGAATTTGCCGATCAGCGGCAGCAGCCTCGCCTCGCCGCGCCACGCGCGGAGGAAGCCCATGACGGTCCAGACGATGGCCACGATCATGCCGACGCCGGAGGCGACCCATCCGAGGAAGGGGATGATGGCCACGACGCCGCAGGCAAAATAAAACAGCGTCAGGACAAGGACCTGGTTCGCGTGGAAGCGGATGAATTTGGAGTTCGGCTCCGCGATCATCGCGAACGCCGCGAAGACGATCGAGAGATATTGCAGGGCGGCGAGCTTGCCGAGCGCGGCGCGCTCCTCGGCGGGGTAGGACTCGGTGAAATCGGCCTCCTCCTCGACGACGGGCCGGGCGCCCTCGATGGGTTTCCCGCAGGAGGGGCAGCAGACGGCGCCTTCCGGCAGGATGGTTCCGCAGTTGGAACAAAATGCCATAAATGGTCACTCCTTTCAAACTCTAAGTACAGTATAACCGCCTTTTTCCCGCAGAACAACGCCGCGGGTGGAGGAAAATTTCTGAAAATCCGGCAATTTCGGAAAAAGCTCAGTTGCGCAGGCTGTGGAGTGGGGCGGGGATCCGACCGCCGCGCCCGATGAATTTTTCGGCCGAGAAGGAGGAGACCCTCATCACCGGGGCGCTCCCCAAAAGGCCGCCGAAGTCCACGCGGTCGCCGGTCTCCTTGCCCAGCGCGGGGATGATGCGCACCGCGGTGGTCTTGTTGTTGACGACGCCGATCGCGGCCTCGTCGGCGATGATCGCGGAGATCGTCTCGGCGGAGGTCCGGCCCGGGATCGCGATCATGTCAAGCCCCACGGAGCACACGCAGCTCATGGCCTCGAGTTTCTCGATGCTGAGGCTGCCGCGCTCGACGGCGGCGATCATGCCGGCGTCCTCGCTGACCGGGATGAACGCCCCGGAGAGCCCGCCCACGTGCCCGGAGGCCATGACGCCGCCCTTTTTAACGGCGTCGTTGAGCAGCGCGAGGGCGGCGGTCGTGCCGGGCGCCCCGCAGCTCTCAAGCCCGATCAGCTCGAGGATCTCCGCGACGGAATCCCCGACCGTAGCGGTCGGCGCGAGCGAGAGGTCCACGACGCCGAAGGGCACGCCGAGGCGCTTCGAGGCCTCCTGCGCGACGAGCTGGCCCACGCGGGTGACTTTAAAGGCGGTGCGCTTGATCGTCTCGGCGACCGTGTCGAAGGGCATGCCGCCGCACTCTTTTAACGCGTGGGCGACGACGCCGGGCCCGGAGACGCCGACGTTAATGCAGCACTCCGGCTCGCCCTCCCCGTGAAACGCGCCGGCCATGAAGGGGTTGTCCTCCACGGCGTTGGCGAAGACCACGAGCTTCGCGCAGCCCAGGCAGTCCCGGTCCCGCGTGAGGTAGGCGGTCTCCTTGATGACCGCGCCCATGCGGGCCACGGCGTCCATATTGATGCCGGAGCGGGTCGTGGCGATGTTGACGCTCGCGCAGACGCGCCCCGTCTCCGCGAGCGCCTCCGGGATCGAGGAGAGCAGCGCGCTGTCGCAGCGGGCGAAGCCCTTGTGCACTAAGGCGGAGAAGCCGCCGATGAAATCCGCGCCGACCGTCCCGGCGGCCCGGTCCATCGCCCTCGCGAGCGGGACATAGTCGTCCGAGCCGCAGGAGGCCGCCACCTCCGCGGCCGGGGTCACGGAGATGCGCCGGTTGACGATCGGGATGCCGAATTCCTGCGCGATGGCCTCGCACACCGGCACAAGGTCCTTCGCGGCGCGGGTGATTTTTTCATAAACTTTTTCGCAGCAGCGCTCCATCGACGGGTCGGCGCAGTCCCGCAGCGAGATGCCCATCGTGACCGTGCGGACGTCGAGGTGCTGTTCGTCGATCATTTGAATGGTCTGAAGGATGTCTTCCGTGTTAATCATAATTACTCCAAATCGGCGGGCCGGGGCGGTCTCGCGTCCCGCGCCGCCCGGAACCTAAATTTTATGCATCGCGTTAAAGATGTCCTCGCGCTGGATGTGGACGACGAGGCCCCTTTTGTTGCCGGCCTCCAGCAGGGAACCGCGCAGCTCGTCGAACGGCAGGCTGCATTTCTCAAGATCCACCAGCATGATCATCGTGAAATATTCCTGTAAAACGGTCTGGCTGATGTCCATGATGTTGATGTTTTTTTCGCTGAGGAAGCCGCTGATATAGGCGATGATGCCCACGGCGTCCTTTGCCACGACGGTGATGATCGCGTTCATACTGCGCCTCCGAACTGATAAAGATGTTGTTGAATTATAGCATGTTTTTTGCAGTTTGAAAAGGGCCGCCCCTGCGAAACCGCGTTCTTTTTAAAAATCCGGGGTCGGGACGCGTTCAAGGGCGGCGGGCGGGACGCTCCGTACTCAAAAAAGAAACGCTTCCGTGCTCAAATCCGGGGCGGCGTGCTCAAGACGAGGAGCCTCGTGCTCAAAAGCGGCAAAACGCGCCGCGGTCCTTTTACAGGTCGCTTTCCGTCTTGACCGGGAAGCCGTTTTGGAGCAGCAGCTCCGCCAAGACGCCGTTTCCGGGGACGGGCGTATGGGTGAAGGTGCCGTCGTAGATGACGCCGCAGCCGCAGGAGGGGCTTCTCGCTTTGAGCACGGCACAGTCGGCGCGAAGTTCCTCGGCGAGGCGCAGGACGGTTTCCGCGCCGCGGCGGTAGGCTTCGGTGACGTCCGCGCCGGACGCCGTGAGGACCCTTTCGCCCACGCGCTCGGCGGGGTCGCGCGGGGCCGGCAGGCCGCCCTCGCACTCCGGACAGACGCCGACGAGCACGTTCTCTTTTCCAAGGGCGAGGACCTTTTCGTCCGGGCAGCCTTTGCCGTCGTAGCGGCAGGGGCAGCCGAGCAGACACCTGCTGACAAGGATGATTCCCATAAAACAGCCTCCCCTGCTCCCGGTTCCGGGAGCAATATCAGGCGGCGCGGCCCCGGCCGAAATCCATGGATCCCACCGCGGGGCGCCCGCGATCTTTTTTAAAAATATTATATTCGGCCGGTTTCGCGCAGGGCTCCGCCGGGGCCCTGCGCCCGGCCGTTTTTCCGCGCCGGAACGCGTTTTTTTTCCGCCGCCGGAGAAATATATTTCATACGATACTATCCCCCCCGCCTTTTGTCAAGCGGGAAAGCTCCATACTCATGCCGTTTTCCGATAAAAAACGGCTTTTTAATGAGCCCGCGCCGCTCTTGAAAATCGGGCGGAAAGTTGGTATATTAAAATAGTAGATAAGAAAAACCGGAAAAAGGAGGCAACGGGATTGGCAGAAAAAAAACAGCGCAGAGATCTTGACCTTCCGATCTATCTGTTTCACCAGGGCACGAATTACCGCTCCTACGCGTTTTTGGGTTCCCACCCGGCGCGTAAGGGGCGCGCTTCGGGCGCGGTGTTCCGCGTCTGGGCGCCCCATGCCGGGGCGGTCTCCGTCGTCGGCGATTTCAACGGCTGGGACCATCTGGCCGACCCGATGGAGGAGATCAGCGCGGACGGCGTCTGGGAGGGGTTCGTCCCCGGCGTCAAGCGCTTTGGCCGCTACAAATACGCCGTCACGGCGGCGGACGGCAGAGTCCTCCTGAAGGCCGACCCCTACGCCTATCACAACGAGACGCGCCCGGCCTCCGCCTCCATGTTTTACGATTTGGACAACTATCTCTGGCAGGATTCCGACTGGATGAAAAACCGGCCCGAGCATCTGCGCGGCCTGCCGGTCAATATTTATGAGCTGCACCTCGGCTCGTGGAAGCGCTACCCCGACGGCAGCTTTTTCTCCTACCGCAAGATCGCCGAGGAGCTCGCGGCGTACGCCGTCGAGATGGGCTACACGCACGTCGAGGTGCTGCCGCTGACCGAGCACCCCTACGACGGCTCGTGGGGCTATCAGTCCCTGGGCTATTTCGCGCCGACCTCCCGCTATGGGACGCCCGAGGACCTGATGTACTTCGTCGACACGCTGCATCAGGCGGGCGTCGGCGTGATCTTCGACTGGGTGCCCGCCCATTTCCCCAAAGACGCCTACGGCCTCGCCGAGTTCGACGGCGAGTGCTGCTACGAATACCGCAGCCCGCTGATGGGCGAGCAGGACGGCTGGGGGACCAAGGTCTTCGACTTCGGCCGCAACGAGGTGCGCTGTTTCCTCATCTCCAGCGCGAATTTCTGGTGCGACAAATTCCACGCCGACGGCATCCGCGCCGACGCGGTCTCCTCGATGCTCTACCGCGACTACGGGAAGCGGGGGGACGAGTGGGAGCGCAACGTTCGCGGCGGGCGCGAAAATTTTGAGGCGATCTCGCTCTTGCGGGACCTCAACACCTCGGTGCTGACCGGTTTCCCGGGCGTCGCGACGATCGCGGAGGAGTCCACCGCGTGGCCGCTGGTCACGAAGCCGCCCTACGCGGGGGGCCTCGGCTTCAGCTTCAAGTGGAACATGGGCTGGATGAACGACATGCTCGAATACGCCTCCCTCGACCCGGTCTACCGCGCCTACAACCACGACAAGGTGACGTTCGGCCTGATGTACGCGTTTTCCGAAAATTTTATCCTGCCGGTCTCCCACGACGAGGTCGTGCACGGCAAGAGATCTTTAATCAATAAAATGCCCGGCAGCTATGAGGAAAAATTCGCCGGGACGCGCGCGTTCCTCGGCTTCATGACGGCCTACCCGGGCAAGAAGCTGCTCTTTATGGGGCAGGAGTTCGGGCAGTTCATCGAGTGGGACGAGAAACGCGAGCTCGACTGGCTGCTCCTCGACTTCGAGGCCCACCGCAGGCTCCGCGAGTACACAAAGACGCTCAACCACCTCTACCTCGAGACCCCGGCCCTCTGGGAGCGGGACGACAGCTGGGAGGGCTTCCGCTGGGCGGTCTGCGACGACAACGCGAGCTCGGTCGTCGCGTTCCTGCGCGTGGACGGGCACGGCGGGGAGCTGCTCTGCGCGGTCAACTTCTGCCCGGTCGAGCGGCCGTATTACCGTGTCCCGGTGCGGGGGCCCTCGGTCTGGGAGGAGGTCCTCTCGAGCGACGCCGCCGAGTTCGGCGGCGCGGGGACCCAAAACGGCACCGTCGAGGCCGAGCCCGCCGGGGATGGCTTTGCGCTCGCGCTCCGCCTGCCGCCACTCTCGGCCGTGTACCTCAAAAAACTGCCGGAGGGGGAGCCGCGGGCATGAAGGGCAAAAAGATGATCGCGATGCTGCTCGCCGGCGGGCAGGGGAGCAGGCTCTACGTGCTCACAAAGGACATGGCGAAGCCCGCGGTGCCCTATGGCGGGAAATACCGCATCATCGATTTCCCGCTCTCCAACTGCGTCAACTCCGGCATCGACACGGTCGGCATCCTGACGCAGTACGAGCCGTTCGCGCTCTCCGAATACATCGGCAACGGCCAGCCGTGGGACCTCGACCGCATGGGCGGCGGCGCGTTCATTCTGCCGCCCTACCAGCGCAGCGGCGGCTCGGTCTGGTATAAAGGCACCGCCAACGCGATCCATCAGAACATGGCCTTTATCGACCGCTTCGCCCCGGCGTACGTCGCGGTCCTCTCCGGGGACCACATCTATAAAATGGATTATTCCAAAATGCTGGCCTTTCATGAAGAGAAGGGCGCGGCCTGTACGATCGCGGTCTACGAGGTGCCGTGGGAGGAGGCCCCGCGCTTCGGCATATTGAGCGTAAATGAGGACGGCTTCCTGACCAAGTTCGCCGAGAAGCCGAGGCATCCGGAAAGCAACCTCGCCTCGATGGGTATTTACATATTTTCCACGGAGAAGCTCCGGCGTTATCTTGAGGAGGACGAGGCCGACCCCGCCTCCGCCAGCGATTTCGGCAAAAACGTGATCCCGCGGATGCTCGCCTCCGGCGAGCGGATGGCGGCCTATCCGTTTAAGGGCTACTGGAAGGACGTCGGCACCATCAACAGCCTCTGGGACGCCAACATGGACGTGCTAAACCCGAAGGACCCGCTCGACCTCCACGACCCGGACTGGAAAATTTACAGCCGCAGCCCGGTGATGCCGCCGCATTATATCGGAAAGGACGCCTCGGTGCAGGACTCGATGGTCACCGAGGGGTGCGAGGTGGACGGCGCGCTCGATTTCTCGATCCTCTCGGCCGGCGTGACGGTCGGCAGGGGGGCGGAGGTCCGTTACAGCATCGTGATGCCCAACGCCGTCATCAAGGAGGGCGCGAAAGTGGAATACGCGGTCGTCGCCGAGAAGGCGGTCATCGGGGAGAACGCGCGGGTCGGCGGCAAGCCGGAGGAGGCCGAGCGCCCCGAGGAATGGGGCGTCGCGGTCGTCGGGCCGGGGGTCGAGATCCCGGCGGGGGGCGCCGTCGCGCCCAGGGAGATCGTCGGCAGAAAGAAGGCGAGAGTGGAATGAACGAGAGAGAGGTCCTCGGCATCATCGTGTGCAACATGCACGACGAGCTGATCTCCGAGCTGACGGCCGAGCGCACGCTCGGCTCCGTGCCGTTCGGCGGCAGGTACCGCTTCATCGACTTCGCGCTCTCCAACATGGTCAATTCCGGCATCCGGGACGTCGGCGTCGTGCCGAGCATCCACTACCAAAGCTTATTAAACCATTTGGGCAGCGGTCGGGAGTGGGACCTCTCAAGAAAGATCGGCGGCCTCTCCGTGCTGCCGCCCTACGGCAGGAGCTCCTCGGCCGGCGCTTATCACGGCCGCATGGAGGCGCTCGCCAACATCCGGGACTATATCGGGGCGAGCCCGGCAAAAACCGTCGTGCTCAGCGACTCCGACGTGATCGCCAACATCGACTTCCGCCCCGCCGTCGCCGGGCACCTCGCGGCCGGGGCCGACATCACGCTGCTCTATAAAAAAGCGAAGGTCTCGCCGGAGCTTCATACTTATAACGCGCTGTTCTTTGATGAAAGCGGAAGGCTCGCGGACCTCCACGTCTCGCCGGAGCTCTCGGGCGAGCAAAACGTCTACCTCGACATCGCGGTGATCCGGAAACCCCTGCTCGACGAGCTGGTCGCGGAGAGCGTCCGCCATAACGAGCACAGCTTTCTGCGCTCCGTGCTCATGGCGAAGAAGGAGCTGCTCAACATCCGCGGCTTCTTCTGCCCCGGCTGGGGGGATAAGATCAACAGCCTCGCGGATTATTACGGGGCGAACATGGCGCTGTTGCGCCCCGAGGTGCGCCGCTCGCTGTTCCCGAAGGACCGCCCGATCTACACAAAGGTCCGCGACGAGGTCTCCGCGAAGTACGGGCTTCGCTCCGAGGTCAAAAACGCGCTGGTCACCGACGGGTGTGTGATCGACGGCGACGTTTTCGACAGCGTGCTGTTTCGCGGCGTGCGGGTCGAGGAGGGCGCCGTCGTGCGCGGCTCGGTGCTCATGCACAACACGCGCGTCTGTGCCGGCGCCGTTCTTGAAAACGTCGTCGCCGACAAGGACGTCGTCGTCACCGGGGGCAAACGATTATCCGGAACGGAAAATAAGCCCTTTTATATCCCCAAAGGAGAGACCGTTTAGACGAACATCCGCCCGATTTGGCCAAAAAACAGACAGGAGGACGCCATGAAGATTCTGTTCGCCGTGAGCGAAGCCCGGCCGTTCATCGCGACGGGCGGCCTTGCCGACGTGGCAAACGCGCTGCCGAAAAGCCTCTGCGAATCCGGCGAGGACTGCCGGGTGATCCTGCCGCTCTACGCGGACATCGCGCCGGAGCTGCGGGAGCTGCTGACGTTTCAGACGGACTTCAAGGTCCGGCTGGGTTGGAGAAACCAGCATTGCGGCCTCTTTTCCGCGAAATACGACGGCGTCGTCTTCTACTTTCTCGACAACGAATATTATTTCGGGCGGCCCGGCATCTACGGCCACGCCGACGACGCGGAGCGGTTCGCCTTTTTCTCGATGGCGGCGCTCGAGGCGGTCGCGCACATGGACTTCGCCCCGGAGATCCTCCACTGCAACGACTGGCAGACCGGCCTGATCCCCGTCTTCTATAACGCCTTTTACCGCCGGCGCGAGGGCTACGGCGGCGTCCGCACGCTCTTCGCGATCCACAACATCCAGTATCAGGGCCGCTTCGGGCTGGGGCTCGCGGACGACCTGCTCGGCCTGCCCAGGGAGCGCCGCTGTGCCGTCGAGTGGAACGGCGACTGCAACTTCATGAAGGGCGGCATCGACCGGTGCGACGCGGTCTGCACGGTCAGCCCGACCTACGCCGAGGAGATCCTCGACCCGTGGTTCGCCTGCGGGCTCGACGGCCTGCTGCGCGAGCGCAGGTACAAGCTCACGGGGATCCTCAACGGCATCGACTACGACGCATACGACCCTCAGTACGACCCGGTCATCAAATATACCTACACAGCGGAAGATCTCTCCGGCAAGGCGAAGGACAAGGAGGCCCTGCAAAACGAGCTCGGCCTCGACGCGGAGCCGGAGACGATGCTCGTCGGGATCGTCTCCCGGCTCGCGGCCCACAAGGGCTTCGATCTCGTGCGCTGCGTGGGCGACGAACTCATGGGGCTCCCGGTTCAGCTCGCGGTGCTCGGCTCCGGCGAGGCTGCCTGCGAGGCGTTTTTCCGCGGGCTTCAGGACCGTTTCCCGGGCAGGGTGCGCATGGTGACGGGCTTCGACCCGCGCCTCGCCAAGCTGATCTACGCGGGGAGCGACGCCTTCCTGATGCCCAGCAGGAGCGAGCCCTGCGGCCTCTCGCAGATGGTCGCCCTGCGCTACGGCTCGATCCCGATCGTGCGCGAGACCGGCGGGCTCAAGGACAGCGTGCGCGACCTCGGCGGCGAGGGCGGAAACGGCTTTACGTTCAAGACCTACAACGCCCACGACATGCTCGGCGCCGTCCGGCGCTGCGCCGCGCTATATGAGGATAAAGAAAAATGGCGGGCGGCGGTCGCCGGCGCGATGCGCTGCGACAACAGTTGGCGCCGCTCCGCGAAGGTCTACCGGCTGCTCTATGAAAAGCTCAGGGGCTGAAAAATATAAAAAAGAAAAGAGGCTTTCCGCGGGGAAGGCCTCTTTTTTGACACCGCGCGGGTCAGGGTCCGTCAGCCGGTCGGTCGGCGAGACTATTGGCAAAGGGGAAACCCCCACGCGGTACTGCCCGGCCCGCGGCGGGGCATAAAAACTTTTTTCCGCCGGGCACGATGTCTATGCGGGCCGGCCCCGACGCGTGGCGGAAAGACGGGTTCCCGTCCCTCCGCCGCGCGACGCCGCCCGGGGCCCGCGAAGACGGAGAAGCGGGATGTTCGCTCTTTTTCGGAATGGGTTTCGCCGGAGCGGATTTGTGTATGCCGCGTTTTTCACGGGTAATCGCCGGGCTCTCGAACCGACGCGAAGGGGGAAATTCCCCCGCCGGGCATGACGCCCGTTCCGGCTGCCCTCCGCCCGGCTCAGGCACCCAGCTTGCCGGACTCCGTGTATTCGAGGCCGACCGCGTAGAGGCCGAACGGCTCGCCGGCGACGGCGTTGCCGATGCGGATGCGGAGCTTGTCGATGCGCGGAAGCAGGCGCTTCCGGCCGAAGGTGCGCGCGCCGGCGTCGCTGTTCCAGGAGAAGGCGGGCCACGAGAGCGCGGACCACTTGAAATAGCGGAAGACGCCGGACTGCCGCCAGACGGTCTTCCAGACGCCGCGCACCTGCGCCTCGACCTTCACCGAGGTCTTCGGGTGGGGCTCGAGCTGCACGGCGAGGTAGCGCAGCGCCTTGTCCGCGTAAAAATCGTTCCCCGCCAAGACCGGCAGGTCCCAGTGCGCCTCGATCGGGGCGCCGCAGTCCTTATAGTAGCCGTCGGCGCCGTCGTCGGAATCGGAGAGGTCAAAGCGGAAGACCCGCCCGTCCTCCCCGCCGAAGAAGAGGTCGTCCCCCTCCGCCCAGACGGCGGAGGCCGGGATGTTCTCCCAGTAGTAGCACTCGTACTGGTAGCTGCTGTAAGGCTCGCCGCTCGCGTAGTCCCGCCGGCCGCCGTCGAGCAGGTAGAGTCTTTGCCCGGCGGAGAGCAGGTAGAAGTTTCTCCACGCGCAGGCGCAGGCCTCGGAGAGGTCTCCGGCGGCGGCGAGGGCCTTGTCGATATAATAGCTCCGGCGCTCCGCGTACCGCTCGCCGCTCGCGTCCCTCTCGGTCAGCGCGTAGACGCCCTCGCCGGTCAGAAACAGGGGCTCCCCGCCGAGGCTCGCGAAGCCGCGCACCGAGACCGCGCCCGGCCCTTTGAGGATGTTCGTGACCGGGAAGACCGCCTCCCCGCCGGAAATTTCCCCGGCGCGCAGGATCACGTTGCCGTTGCCCTCGGCGTTTTCGCGGTGGGCCGCGAGCAGGTTCCCCACATGGGAGTAGCCCATGATCCGGGCCCCGCCCGCGCCGAGGTCCGCGTACCACGTCTCGCCGAAATAGGCGGGATCGTCCATCTGGGAATACCAGTCCCGCTCCGGATAATCGGGGTTTCCGGCCGCGAAGACGCGGTTCTCCGCGCCGTCCACGCCGAAGAGCGCGCAGGCCCGGCAGCCGCCGATCATCGCTTCGTATTCCGGGATCGCCTTGCCCGCGGAGACGGTCACGTTGTCCTCGCCCGTCACGGGCGAGACGCCCGGCGCGCTTGTGAAAACGATCTGTCCGAGCGCCTCGTTCACCGTGTAGTCCGCGCCCTCCGCGAGCGTGTTCCAGATCTTGTTTTTGGCGGTGGAGGAGGCGGAGAGCTTCTTGACGACGGTGGAGCCGGATTCGACGCCGTCGTAGGAGAGCTGGTAGACCGTGGCGGCCGCGGTGGCGAGAAAGCTGTCGGTGAAGCGGCGGCCGATCAGGTTGAACGGCTCGTGGGGGACGCCGCCGCCGTCCGGGTCGCGGGAGATCGTGACGGTCGGCTCGTAGGCGAGCTCGGCGGCGTCCCGGAGCCGCCAGACGTACGCCTCGGATTCCGGGTCGCCGGGGTCGTAGTCCGGGTTTTCAAAATACCCCAGCGCGCGGTAGCGCGTCCGGTCGAAGATCCAGAGCTTTCCGCCGAACTGGACCGCCGAGGAATACGCCTCGGCCATGTCGGCGGCGATCGGGTGCTCCGGGTCGTCGAGGTAGAGGCCCATGCCCGCGTGGACGACGCGCCTTGCGCCGGAGCTCAAATTCAGCGAAAAGACGCCGTAAATCTTCGCGCCGTAGTTTTGGAATACGGCGTAGCCGGGGCGCTTGACCGGCTTGCCGGAGAAGTCCGGCATCATGTTCGGCGCGTCCGGGCTGCGGCAGGGGGCCACGTGCGCCGGCGGGCTTGAGAGATCGACGCCGCGGAACTCCGAAATCTTCAGCTCGGCGAGCCGGGATTTCCTTGTGTAGTTGACCGTGATTTTCGGCATGTCGCGCCTCCTTAGTAGCAGTCGGCGACGTCCGCCGGCAGGAGCCTCGCGCACTCCCGCAGCGCCCCGACGTACCGCGCGCGGTAATCCGCGGCCATGTCGGGGTCGTCGGAGATCTCGTAAAGAAAGGCCGCGAGTCCGTCCGGCAGCGCGTATTTTACGACGCGGTCGGAGTAGGGGATCCCGTCGCCGAGCGCGCCGAGCACGGGCACGTGCTCAAACGGGGCCCGGCCCTCCGATCTGAGCACGCTGTTTTCCACGTCGAACGCCTCCGCGAGCAGCAGGTTGATCCAGCCGACCGCGAAAGAGGCGAGGTCGGAGTCGTTGACGCGCTCCCCGACCATGCCGAGCGCCTCTGCAAATAGTTCGTTTCCTGTCATTCGTCATCCTCCTTGTCAAAAAAAGATTGCATCCCCATGCCGGGCTCAGGATAGCGCCCCCGGACGGCGGAAACTGATGATCTTTCGGGGCGGACGGATACCGGGCGGCCTTTGGCGTTTTCTTGCCTGAAAAAATGCCGCGCATGGCGGAAAACGGCCCCGTTTCCGGCCCGGCGGGGGAAAAAAGCGACCGATTTCCCGCTTTCATAAAAAAATCTTGGAAGAAAGGCGCTTCTCGTGGTATAATCCATACTGGATTTTTATCGGCGGAGGTGGAATGCTTGCCACAGGACAACATTCGGAATTTCTGTATCATCGCCCACATCGACCACGGCAAATCGACGCTCGCGGACCGGATCCTCGAAAACACGCAGGCCGTGGCCCCGCGCGAGATGGAGGACCAGCTGCTCGACAACATGGACATCGAGCGCGAGCGCGGCATCACGATCAAGGCGCGCGCGGTGCGGCTGAGCTACACCGCGGACGACGGCAAGGGCTATATCCTCAACCTGATCGACACGCCCGGCCATGTGGATTTTAACTACGAGGTCTCCCGCTCGCTCGCGGCCTGCGAGGGCGCGGTGCTGATTGTCGACGCCTCGCAGGGCGTGGAGGCCCAGACGCTCGCCAACGCCTACCTCGCGGCAGATCACGGCCTGGAGCTGGTGCCGGTCATCAACAAGATCGACCTGCCCGCCGCCGACCCGGACCGCGCGGCCACCGAGATCGAGGACATCATCGGCATCCCGGCCATGAACGCGCCGCGCATCTCCGCCAAGACCGGCGAGAACGTCCGCGCGGTCATGGAGGCCATCGTGCAGAGCGTCCCCGAGCCGAAGGGCGACGACGGCGCGCCTTTTAAGGCGCTGATCTTCGACTCCTATTACGACAGTTACCGCGGCGTGATCGCGTATGTCCGCGTGTTCGACGGCAGCCTGCGCACCGGCGACCGCATCCGCATGATGTCGACCGGGGCCGAGTTCGATACGGTCGAGATCGGCTATATGGGCGCGAAGCGCCTCGTCCCGGCGGAGAGCCTTAAAGCCGGGGAGGTCGGCTACATCGCGGCCTCGATCAAGACGGTCGCGGACACCGCGGTGGGCGACACGATCACGTCCGCCGAGCGCCCCGCCGCGAAAGCCATGCCCGGCTACCGCAAGGCGAACCCGATGGTCTACGCCGGCATCTTCCCGCTTGACGGGGCCAAATACCCGGACCTGCGGGACGCCCTGGAAAAAATGACGCTCAACGACGCCTCTTTGAGCTTTGAGCCGGACTCCTCGGCCGCGCTGGGCTTCGGCTTCCGCGCGGGCTTCCTCGGCCTGCTCCACATGGAGGTCGTCCTCGAGCGGCTCGAGCGCGAATACGGCCTCGACCTCATCACGACCACGCCGAGCGTGATCTACCGCCTGCACCTGACCGACGGCACGACGCTCGAGCTCGACAACCCCACCAACTACCCGGACCCCGCGACGGTCGAGTCGAGCGAGGAGCCCTACGTCAACGCGACGATCCTGACCCCGACCCAGTACATCGGCAGCATCATGGATCTGTGCCAGCAGCGCCGCGGCATCTTTAAAAACACGAGCTACCCGGCCCCGGACCGCGCGGAGATCCTCTACGAGCTGCCGCTCGCGGAGATCATCTACGACTTCTTCGACGCGCTCAAGAGCCGCACCAAGGGCTACGCGTCCTTCGATTACGAGCTCAGCGGGTATAAGCCGAGCCGCCTCGTCAAGCTGGATATCCTCCTGAACGGCGAGATGGTCGACGCCCTCTCGATGATCCTCTTTGCGGACAACGCCTACCCGCGCGCCCGCCGCATGACCGAGAAGCTGCGGGACAACATTGCCCGCCAGCTCTTCGAGGTGCCGGTGCAGGCCGCGATCGGCGGCAAG
This sequence comes from uncultured Oscillospiraceae bacterium, assembly GCA_964483415.1. Classification (GTDB taxonomy): domain Bacteria; phylum Bacillota; class Clostridia; order Oscillospirales; family Ruminococcaceae; genus UMGS1668. The sequence goes on along the minus strand of CAZAAR010000004.1, from coordinate 25,649 downwards.
ATCATCGCGCGCGAGACGGTCAAGGCCCTGCGCAAGGACGTGCTCGCCAAGTGCTACGGCGGCGACATCTCCCGCAAGAAGAAGCTGCTCGAGAAGCAGAAAGAAGGTAAAAAGAAGATGCGCCGCATCGGCTCCGTGGAGCTGCCCAAGGAGGCTTTCATGGCCGTGCTCAAGCTCGACGACGACTGATTTTGGCCGTGCTCAGGGCCGGACGCCCCGCCTCTCTCGCTGGGGCGGCCGGTTTTTACAAAGGCGCGGGGAGATTTTCCGGTTCGGATCCCGCGGAGCGGACAAAAGGGGCCTCCCCGGAGGCGCCGGGGGCCGGGCGCCCCGCCTCTCTCGCGGGAGCGGCCGGTTTTTACAAAGGCGCGGGGAGATTTTCCGGTCCGGATTCCGCGGAGCGGACAAAAGGGGCCTTCCCGGAGGCGCCGGGGGCCGGGCGCCCCGCCATCGCCCGTTCGGGCCGTTTCGCCGCTTAAAACGAAACGGCGCGGGATTTTTGGCGCAAATTTTGTGAAAAAAAGGTTTTGTCCTTTTTTCGGCGTATATATTTAGTAGAAAAGGCCGGGCGCGAAACCCGGCCATGACAGAGGAACGGGAGGCGAAGGAAATGACGATCCGCGAACGGACGGAGCGGCTCGAGCGGGACAACCTGTCCCCGTACGCCTGTCTCTCCGCCGAGACGAGGGGCAGGGAGACGCCCCTCCCCTCCGACGGCATCCGCACCGAGTTCCAGCGCGACCGGGACCGCATCCTCCACAGCAAGGCGTTCCGCAGGCTCATGCACAAGACGCAGGTCTTTTTGAGCCCGGAGGGGGACCACTACCGCACCCGCCTGACCCACACGCTGGAGGTCGCCCAGATCGCCCGCACGATGGCGGTGGCGCTGCGGCTCAACGAGAATCTGACCGAGACGATCGCCCTGGGCCACGACCTCGGGCACACGCCGTTCGGCCACGCCGGGGAGCGCGCGCTCGACGAGGTCGCGCCGGGGGGCTTCCGGCATTACGAGCAGAGCGTGCGCGTCGTGGAGCGGCTCGAGCGCGACGGCGCGGGGCTCAACCTCACCTGGGAGGCGCGCGACGGCATCGGCGCGCACACGAAAGGGCAGGCCGCCACGCTGGAGGGCAGGCTCGTCAAGCTCGCGGACCATTTCGCCTACGCGCACCACGATCTTGAGGACGCGATCCGCGCGGGCGTTCTCTCGGAGGAAAACGTGCCCGCCGCGATCCGGGAGGAGCTCGGCGCAAATCGGGAGACCCGGCTCACGGCGCTCATCAACTCCGTCGTCGACAACAGCGCGGACGACATCCGGATGGACGGGCGGACGGCGGAGGTTTTCGGGGATCTCGAAAAATTTATGTACGACGCGGTCTACACAAACCCGGTCGCCAAGTCGCAGGAACACAAGGCCATGGCGATGCTCAAGCAGCTTTACGCGTTCTTCCTTGAGAACCCGAACCGCCTGCCCGCCGAATACCTCGCGATCGCGTTCTCCGAGGGCGCCGACCGCGCCATCTGCGACTACATCAGCGGCATGTCCGACCGCTACGCGATCAAGCTCTACACCGACTATTTCATCCCAAAAGGATGGAGCAAGGAATAAAAAAAGGAAAGAAATTCCGCGGAAAAACGCACTTATCAAAGGGAGGGGACGATATGATTCCGCAAAGCTTCATCGAAGAGCTGAAATTTCAAAATGAGATCGAGTCCGTCGTCTCCTCCTATGTCCAATTAAAGAAAAAGGGCCGCATCTCGGTCGGCCTGTGCCCGTTTCACTCGGAAAAGACGCCCTCCTTCACGGTCTACCCGGAGAGCCAGTCGTTCTACTGCTTCGGGTGCGGCGCGGGCGGGGACATCATCGGCTTCGTCCGCCGCATCGAGAACCTCGGCTATGTCGAGTCCATTAAATTTCTGGCCGAGCGCGCCGGGATGCGCGTGCCGGACGAGGCCGCGGACGACGGGGAGGCGCAGCTCAAGACCGCCATCCTCGAGATGAACCGGGCGGCGGCCCATTATTTTCACGAGCAGCTCATGGGCCCGGCCGGAAAAACCGCGCTCGAATATCTGCGGCAGCGCGGCCTCTCGCCCGGGACGATCACGCATTTCGGCCTCGGCTACGCGCCGCCCGGCGCCTACGGGCTCTGCGACCGGCTCATGGGCAAGGGCTACCGCCCCGCCCAGATGGAGGCCGCCGCGCTGACAAGGCCGGGGCGCGGCGGGAAGGATTACGACGTCTTCCGCGGCCGCGTGATGTTCCCGATCCTCGACCTGCGGGGCAACGTGATCGGCTTCGGCGGGCGCAGGCTCGCGGGGGACGGCCCCAAATATTACAACTCTCCGGACACGCCGGTCTTTAAAAAGACAAAGAACCTCTTCGCCCTCAATTTCGCGAAAAAAAATAAGCCGGGGGAGTACATCCTCTGCGAGGGCTATATGGACGTCATCTCGATGCATCAGGCGGGCTTCACCGGCGCGGTGGCGTCGCTGGGGACCTCGCTGACCGAGGACCAGTGCCGGCTGCTCGCGTCCTACACGGCGGAGGCGATCCTCGCCTACGACGCGGATGAGGCCGGCAGGAAGGCCTCGAGGCGGGCCTCGGGCCTCCTGGATGAGGCGGGCGTCCGGACAAGGATTCTGGTCGTCGAGGGCGCCAAGGACCCGGACGAATACATCAAGAATTTCGGCGCGGCCCGCTTCGCGCAGCTGCTCAAAAAGAGCCGCGGCGCGACGGAATACGAGCTTAGCCGGATCAAATCCAAATATGACACCGCCACGCCGGAGGGGACCATCGCCGCCGTCAGGGAGGCGACCGTTCTGGTCGCCGGGCTCAAAAACCCGCTCGAGCGGGACGTCTGGGCGGCCAAGATCGCCTTCGACTACAACCTCCCGAAGGAGGGCGTGACCGCGCAGGTGGCGGCGCTGCTCAAGCGGCAGGTCCGGAGTCAGGAGAAGCGCGAGGCGATGCAGCTTCGCGGCCTTGGCCTCGTCTCGCGGGACGAAGCCGTCCCGGAGCGGATGAGAAACTCCGCGGCGGCCGCCGCGGAGGAGCGGCTCCTCGGCACGCTCTATCGCCATCAGGAGTTGCTGCCGGAATACGCGGCGAAGGTCAGACAGGGGGATTTCGTCTGCGCGCTTTACGCCGGGATGTTTGAGCGCATGGCGCAGGCGGCGGCGCTGCGGCGGGAGATCGGCGCGTCGCTGTTCTCGGATTTCGGGCTCGCGGAGCAGAGCGCGGCGGAGCGGGTCTTCGCCTTCGCGCGGGAGCACCGCTACGAGCCGGAGGAGGCCGTGGACGCCTACGCCGCTATGTTACGGGGAAAAGAAAAAAAATCGGACGCGGAAATCAAGGATATGCCGGACGCAGAATGGGAAGAATTCATGAGAACCAAGCTCGCGGCCAGAAAGCCAGACCCGCGGTGAAGCGATGCGGAAATCAGCGGTCAACAGACATTCAGGGGGATGAAACAATGGCAGAAAAGAAAAGCGGAATCAGCGAGCTTCTGGAGAGCGGAAAGGTCAAGGGCAAGTTGACCACCAAGGAGATCACCGATTTCCTTGAGGAGCAGGATTACGACGTGGAGCAGGTGGACAAGCTCTATGACATGATCGAGGGCTCCGGCATCGAGATCGTCGAGGATTTTACGCCGCCGGCCGACGAGGATTTCGATGCCGTCAATGTTGAGGAGGGGGACGGCAAGGAGGAGGACGGCACCGCCGTCGAGGGCGCCGGCATCGACGACCCGGTCAAGGTCTATCTCAAGGAGATCGGCCGCGTGCCGCTCCTGACGCCGGACGAGGAGATCGATCTTGCCGAGCGCATGACGCAGGGAGACCCCTACGCCAAAAAACGCCTTTCGGAGGCGAACCTCCGACTGGTCGTCTCGATCGCGAAACGCTATGTGGGGCGCGGGATGCAGTTTTTGGACCTGATCCAGGAGGGCAACCTCGGCCTCATCAAGGCCGTCGAGAAATTCGACCACACCAAGGGCTTCAAGTTTTCCACCTACGCGACCTGGTGGATCCGCCAGGCCATCACCCGCGCCATCGCGGATCAGGCCCGCACGATCCGGATCCCGGTGCATATGGTGGAGACGATCAATAAGGTAAAAAAAGTCGGCTCGCAGCTGCTTCATCAAAACGGCCACGAACCGACCGCGGACGAGATTGCCGCGGAGCTGGATATGTCTGTGGAAAAAGTGCGGGAGATCATGCGCGTCGCGCAGGAGCCGGTCTCGCTCGAGACGCCGATCGGCGAGGAGGAGGATTCCCACCTCGGGGACTTCATCCCGGACGACGACGCCCCCGCGCCCGCGGACGCCGCCTCCAACATGCTGCTCAAGGAGCAGCTCGCCGAGGTGCTCAAGACCCTGACCTCCCGCGAGGAGAAGGTGCTGCGCCTGCGCTTCGGCCTCGACGACGGCCGCAGCCGCACGCTCGAGGAGGTCGGCAAGGAGTTTAACGTCACCCGCGAGCGCATCCGCCAGATCGAGGCCAAGGCGCTGCGGAAGCTGCGCCACCCGAGCCGCAGCAAAAAGCTGCGCGACTTCTTAGACTGACGCTTTCCCGGTGATTTAGGAGCCGTAATCCTCGAGCAGCTCGGCGAGCTCCGCCTCGTCCGCGACCGGGATGCCGGCCGCGAGGGCCTCGCGGTCCGCCTCCGGCAGGCTGCCGGCGTAGATCTCGTAGATTTCGGCCGGATAGGCGCTGCCGTTGCGGAACAGGGCGAGCTTTCCGTCGTAGAGGCCGAGCGTCGCCGTCTCCGTCCCGGCCTCGGCCGTGACGGGGATGGTCCCGGTCTCGGCGGGCTCGGCGCCGCTCTTTTCCGCGGCGCGATAGACGACCGCGGTGATCAGCGCGGTGAGGCAGAGCGCCGCCGCGGTGACGGCAAACGTATGGTTCAAGGCCGCGCCCCCCTTTCTTTCTTCGGTAAATTAGTATTGCCCGGGGCCGGAAAGGCTTATGCAGGCCGGCGCATTTTTCACGGATGTTCATACGGGCTTCATCTTTTTCTCGTAAAATGGACCCATCCATCCGGATGATTTTTGCTTCCTTGGGAGGACAAAGCATGTTATTCAAGAAAAAAACCGTTTCCAAGGCCAAAAGGAGGCCGGCCGACAAACAGCGGCCGGCGTGGTTCCGGACCGCCGGGCAGCTCCTGCGCTATCTGGGGCGGATCTTGGCGACGGCATTCTCCGTCTTGATCATCACCGGCTGCATCGTGGGGTGCGTGCTGGCCGTCACGGTCCTCGGCATGATCGAAAGTGAATCGGAGATCGACCTCACCAGGCTCGAACTCAACTACACCTCGATCATCTATACCAAGGACGAGGACACCGGCGTCTACGTCGAGGATACCAAGCTCTACGGCGACAACGGCAAGCGCGTCTGGGTCAACTACGAGGAGGTCCCGGATTACGTGATCGACGTGCTGGTCGCCGCGGAGGACAAGCGCTTCTGGGAGCATCAGGGCGTCGATTTCGCCCGCACCCTCTACGCGACCGTAAAATTTCTGACCGGCAACACGGACGGCGGCGGCTCCACGATCACCCAGCAGCTCATCAAAAACGTGACCGGCGAGGACCAGGTCCGCATCGACCGCAAGGTCAAGGAGATCTTTCGCGCCATCGCGCTCGAGAAGCAATACTCCAAGCAGCAGATTCTCGAGGCGTACCTCAACGTCGTCACCTTCGGGTACAACACCTACGGGATCCAGGCGGCGGCCAACATGTATTTTGACAAGGACGTCTCGGAGCTGACGGCCGCGGAGGCCGCGGGCCTGATCGCGGTCACCAACAACCCGAGCATCTACGAGCTCTTCGGCCATGAGGAAAACAACGCCGAGCGCCGCCGATACATCTATTTTCAGATGAAGGAGATCGGCTATATCAGCGAGCGGGAGTACGAGACCCTGTGCGACACGCCGCTCACCACCTCGCGCGGGCAGATCAGCTCGGACAGATCCGGCGGCTACCAGTCGTGGTTCATCGATTATGTGATCGAGGAGGTCATCTCCGATCTCAAAGACGAGTACGGCTGGACCTACCGGCACGCCGAGGAGGAGCTCTATAACGGCGGCTACCAGATCTACGCCACCGTCGACAACCATGTTCAGGGGATCCTTGAGGATTTCTACGAAAACCCCGACAACTTCCCGAAGATGAAAAACGAGATCCAGCCGGATTCCTGCTTCGTGATCCTCAATTACGACGGCGAGGTCGTCGCGATGATCGGGGGCCGGGGCGAAAAAACCGGCTCGCGTCTCTTCAACCTCGTCTCGGACGGCCGGCGGCACCTCGGCTCCGCCATCAAGCCCATCTCATCTTATGCGCTCTCGGTCGAGCGCGACCTGATTACTTATTCCACCGTCATCAAGGACGAGCCGGTCCATTTCGCCGGCGAAAAGGGCTTCACGTCCGACTGGCCGGTCAACTACTACGGCAGCTACCTCGGCGACGTCGCCGTCGAGTACGCGATCCAGCGCTCGATCAACACGATCCCGGTCAAGCTCGTCGAGCTGCTGACGCCGCGCGTCGTCTTCGATTTCCTGAAAAACAGCCTCCACGTCTCCACGCTGGTCGAGAGCGGCACCAACAACGACGTCGCGGTCGCGCCGATGGCGCTCGGTTCGCTCACCGAGGGCATTTCCCCGCTCGAGGTGGTCGGCGCCTATCAGATGATCGGGAACGGCGGCCTCTATATCGAGCCGCACGCCTACACCGAGGTGCTCAACAGCGACGACGAAGTGGTGCTCAAGGCGAGCACCGCCCCGGAGCGCGTGATCTCGGCCGAGACTTCGACGGTGCTCAATAAACTCCTCCAGCGCGTCACAAACGGCCCGAACGGGACCGGCACCAGAGCGAGCCTCAACAGCGTGGGCTTCATCACCGCCGGCAAGACCGGCTCCGCAAGCGAAAACACCGACCTCTGGTTCGTGGGCCTGACGCCGTATTATGTCGGCGCCACGTGGATGGGCTACACCGAGGGCATGCAGGAGGTCCTCTATTCCACCTACCCGACGCCGATCATCTGGCGCGACATCATGCTTCAGGTGCACAAAGGCCTCGATACCAACAGGGATTTCCCGATCAGCAACAACGTCGTCTCCGAGAGCTACTGCACCGTGACCGGCGACCTCGCCACCGAATACTGCCCCTCCACCGCGGTCGGCTGGTATAAAAAAGACAACATGCCGGGCTACTGCACCGAGCACTATTCCGGCTCCGCCGCCGGGAGGGACGGGGAGGACGAGGAGGAGAGAACCTCCTCCGGGCGGCCCGACCGGGTCATCACGGTCCGGGGCTGAGCGGTCCTCCCGTATATTTTTCAAAAAGAAAAGCCCCGCTTCTTAAAGAAGCGGGGCTTTTTCCATCAGAGATCTTTTTTCGCCTCCGACCGGAGGTTTATCCGATCGAGAAACGGTTCTCCGTTTTCGCTTATTTCTTCAGAGAAATCGCGGCGGCGGAGACCAGAGCGATCATGCCCAGGGCGACCGCGGCGCTGACGGAGGAGGAGACGCCGGTGTTCGGGTTGGTCTCTTTATCGGTGTCGTCGGGCTTGGCGGCGGCGCCGCTGAGCTCGGTGTTGGTGATGACATACTGGCCGAGGGTGTCGCCGGCCTTGAGGTCGTACTTGACTTCGTCGTCGTCGGCGAGGTTGACTTTGCCGGCATAGGTCAGCGCGGTGCCGTCATAGGTGTAGAGGTAGACGACCATCTCGTCGTCGTTGGAGGAGAAGCCGAAGGACTCTTCGTCATACTCGTCGAAGTCGATGGTCAGGATGCCTCTGTTGGCGAGCTTGACGTTGCTCGTAAAGCTCAGGAACTTGAACTCGTTGTCGTCGTACTTCTCGACGATTTCGTCGATGTCGACGGTGTTGCACTCAAAGTTGATGCCCTTCTGTCCGGTGGTCTTGACGAATTTGATCGTGTAGCCGTCGAACTGGACGCTCAGGGATTTGCTGCCGGCGGCCTCAAAGCCCTCGGTCGTGATGACGCTCGCGGTTCCGGCCTTGACGGTCAGCGCGTTGTCCACGTTGGCTTTGATGGCTTCGGGGGTGATCTCCTCGTCCATCAGTTCAAACTTGGCGATGCCGGAGCTGGTGGTGACGGAAGAGCCGACCGCTTTGGAAGCCTTGACCTGAACCTCAACTTCGGAGGCGACGGCCAGAGCCAGACCCTTAAATTTAACGGTCAGTTTCGCGGTGTGCGCGGCGGCGTCGACAACGGCGATGGAGTATTTCTCCACATACTGTTTGCCGAGCTTGATGCTGGCGGAATAGTCGTTAAAATTAAAGTCCTCGGAATAAGTAAACTCTACGGTCTCGGTAGAACCATACGGCGTCTTGACCGTCTCACCGAAGTCAATTTCTCCTTCCGCGACGTCCGCGAACGCCACGGCGCCCATGCTGAGAACCAGCACGAGGGCGAGCATGATGCTGAAAAGTTTTTTCATCTGCATGACCTCCATTTTTGATTTCGAACCTCTTTGGTTCTGCTTTGATTATATTCATTTGGCTGTAACTTTTCAACGCTTTATTGTTACCATTTTGTAATACAAATCCTCCCGGTTTTTCTGTTAAAAAAAGGGTCCCTTTGAGGCGGACGCGCGGCGCGCGCGGTTGCGCGGCGCGTCATTCAATGTTATAATCTTTACTATATCGGAGGTCCGGCCCGGAAGACCGCCCCCGCAACGGAAAGGATGGTTCAGTTATGAAAGTCACCCCCGAACTCGCAGCCCGCATCGACGCGTGGGTGGACGCCCACCAGGAGGAATATCTCGCCGACCTCGCGAAGCTCATCGCGCACCCGAGCCGCGCGCCCGAAGGCCGTTACGAAGGCCCCTATCCCTTCGGCGAGGAATGCGCCGCGGCGCTCGACGAGGCCGCCGAAATCGCGAAAGGATACGGCTTCTCGGCCGAGATCCGCGATTATTACTGTCTGGTCCTCAGCCTCGGCGAGGGGGACGAAAAAGTCGGCGTTTTAGGTCATCTGGACATCGTTCCGGCGAGCGGCGAGTGGCATTACCCGCCCTTTGCGCTCACCCGCAGGGCGGACGATCTGCTGGTGGGCCGCGGCGTTCTCGACGACAAGGGCCCGCTCTGGGCCTCGGTCTTCGCGGCGCGGTGCCTCAGGGAGCTGGATCTGCTGCCGAAACGCAAACTTGAGTTTTTCTGCGGCTCCGACGAGGAGTGCGGCATGCTGGACATCCAATATTATAAAGAGACTTCTAAGGAGCTGCCGGTCGTCGCCTTCACGCCGGACGGGTCCTACCCGCTCTGCCACGGGGAGAAGGGGATCATGGACTTCACGCTCGACATCCCGGCCGAGGACTCCAACATCGTCGATTTCGTGGGCGGCGTCGCCCACAACGTCGTGCCGGATCATGCCGAGCTCGTGCTCTCCGGCGTAAAAGCGGAGGACGTCGCGGCCTGTTTCGCGGACGGCGGATGGGTCACGGTCGCCCAAGAGGGCGACAACGTGCGGATCACCTCCGGCGGCATCGCGATGCACGCCTCGACGCCCGAGGGCGGCGTCAGCGCGATCAAAAACATCGCGGACGGCCTCAAAGGCAGCCCCGCGCTGAACGCGGCGGCGGAGAAGGCGATCGGCTATATCTCGCGGTGCCTCGCGGATTACAACGGCGAATCCATCGGCGTGCCGTACGCGGACGAGCCCTCCGGCAAGCTGACCCACGTGGCCGGCATGGTCGAGTTGGAGGAGGGCGTGATCCGCCTGCACATCAACATCCGCTATCCGGTCACCTGCGACGGCGGCGAGGTCGCCGGGAAGATCAAGGCGACGGCGCAGCGCGAGGACGTCGGCTTTACGATGGTCCGGAACTCCAAGCCGATCTATATTTCGGCGGAGTCGGAGCTCGTGCGCGTCTGCATGGGCACCATCGACAGCGTGTTCCACCGCGACTGGCGGCCCTACACCATGGGCGGCGGCACCTACGCCCGCATGATGAAGAACGCCTACGCGTTGGGCCCGGAGGACCCCGATTTTGAGAGCCCCTTCGGCGTCGCGGGCGGCGGCGCCCACCAGCCCGACGAGTGCGTCCCGCTGGGCCTGATGCTCGATACGACGAGGGTCTACGCGCGGCTCTTCCTCGAACTGGACGAGCTGACGTTCTGACCTCCGGATAAAAAAACCTCCCGGGCAAAAGCCCGGGGGATATGGAAATCCGCGCCCGGCGGGACCGGGAAGCGGGGCGGCGGCGCCCACCAGCCCGACGAGTGCGTCCCGCTGGGCCTGATGCTCGATACGACAAGGGTCTACGCGCGGCTCTTCCTCGAACTGGACGAGCTGACGTTCTGACCTTGGCGTAAAAAATCCTCCCGGGCAAAAGCCCGGGGGATATGGAAATCCGCTCCCGGCGGGACCGGGAAGCGGGGCGCGGCGGCGGGAGCCTCCGGCGGTCTGTCTTTTGAGGCCGCGCCGAACGGTTTGCCGGGCGCGGCCGGGATTTTAACTATAGAAAAAACAGGGAGCCGGTGAGCCGATTGAGCTGTAAAGTGATCAATCTCGAAAAAGGGATGCCCGCGCTGGGGACGGCGCTGGCACAGCTTTCTTCGGAGCTTCGCAGGGCCAGGGCCGCCGGTTTTTCCTACGCGAAGATCATCCACGGCTACGGCTCCGGCGGCAAGGGCGGCGCGATCAAGGCGGGCGTGCAAAAGGCGCTCGCCGCCTACCAAAAAGAGGGCCGCGTCCGGGCGTTCGTTCGGGGGGAGGAGTTTTCCGCCTTCAGCGCGACCGCGCGGGGGATGGCGGACGCCTGCCCCGAGATCGCCCGCGACCCGGATTTCGCCCGGCAGAACCACGGCGTGACGGTGGTGCTGCTATGAGGCGGGGCGGGGGCGCGGCGGCTCCGGTTCTCCGGAGGCTCTATTGGAAGCAAAAACCGCCCGGGCAAACGCCCGCCGGCGGCGGAGCGGGGCGCGGCTTTTTGACCGCGCTCGTCCTGTTTCCGGCGGCGCTCGCGCTGCACCTCGCCGCGGTATGGAGCGCGCCCTTCGCCGACTGGTACGCGTCCCGGGTCTACCCCGCGCTCGCGGGGACCGTCGGCACATGGACGGGCATGGTCCCGTTCTCGCTGACGGAGACAGGAGGCGTCCTGCTCGCGGGGCTGGTGATCTTTTGGACCGTCCGCGCCTTTCGCGCAAAGGGGGACCGGACCGCGCTGCGCCGGAACCTCGTGCGGCTTGCCGGGGAGCTTGCGGCCGCCGGCGCCGTCCTCTATTTTTTATTTGTCTGCAATTTTGGGATCAACTACCGCCGCAGCCCTTTCGCGGAGACAGCCGGCCTGCCGGTGCGGGCATCCGCCGCCGCCGAGCTGGAGGCCCTGTGCGCCGAACTCGTCGGGCGCGCGAACGCGCTGAGTTTCATGCAGGAGCGGGACGAAAGCGGCCTCACGGTTTACGCGGGCGGCGACATCGCGATGGCGCGGCGTACGAGAGAGGCCTATTCCGGCGTCGGGGAGCTCTATCCGCAGCTTGAGATCGGCGGGGAGACGTTCGGCACGCCGAAACCCGCGCTCACCTCCGCCCTCATGGCCCGCCTCCAAATCTCCGGCGTCTCCTGCCCGTTTCTGGTGGAGGCGAACTTCAGTACGGCGGGCCCGGCGCTGCTCAAGGCCTCGGTCATGATGCACGAGCGGACGCACCTCGCCGGCTACCTGCGCGAGGACGAGGCGAATTTCATCGCCTATCTCGCCTGCGTCTTCTCGGGGGACGCCTATATGGAATACAGCGGCACGGCGCTCGCGCTGCTCCACTCGATGAACGCGCTCTATGACGCCGATTTGGAGGCGTGGCGCGGGCTGCGGGAGACCTATTCCGAGGGACTCGACGCCGATATTCGGGCGCAGAGCGCGTTTGTCCGCTCGAACGACGGCCCGGCCGCGGAATTTTCCGACGCGGTCAACGACGCTTACCTGAAGGCGAACGGCCAGAAGTCCGGCACGCGAAGCTACGGCGAGATGGTCGATCTGCTGCTCGCCTACTTCAGGAGCGCCCGCGCGGCAAAACCGCCCGCATAGGGGAACCGCCCACGCGGCGGGGGCTTCCATTTTGGAAAAAATATGGTATACTCAAATGTAGGACAATAAAAGAAAGGCGGTTTTTCCTGTGAACGACGACGATGAGGGCATCATGATCATCTGCCCGTACTGCGGAAAGGCGGTTTTGATTCCAAAGGGCTACAACCGGGACAAGTTCCTCTGCCCGCGCTGCCATAGGGCCATCCCGCTGGACGAGAACATCCTCAAGCGCCTGCGCGGCCAGTCCGAGACCGAGAAACTCGAAGAGGACGAAACCTCGAGGCGCGGGCCCTGCTGCGGCTGCGGCCGGGGCGCGCTCTGAGTTCCGGGGCCGGGACCTTTGCCGGCGAATTTTTTTAAAAGGGCGCAAAAAAGCCGCCGCGCGAAGGGCGGGCGTCCGTAAGACGGTCATTCGAGAAAAACGCGTGATGGCGGCTGCCAAACAGGATTGGATAACAACAAGAGGTATCGGGCATACAAAGCCCGATACCTCTTGTTTGCTAAATCCGGCGCAGGGACGGCGGTCAGCGCGGGCGGGCCGTTCGCGTCGGCCGCGGCATCATCGGTTTATTCCGCCGGATGAACGGATAAAGCGGAATGGACGATATCATGCGCGAAATAGAAAAGAACAAGGCCCCGGCTGTCCCGGCTTAAGACCGGACGGCCAAACAAAAACGGAACGGCCACATCATAATGAGCCGTTCCGTTTTTTGTCTATATTTTTTAGCGGTCAGCAGACCGCCATCTTTTTTTTCATCTGCTCGGGATAGGAGCTGTACATCAGCGCCTCGCGCTCCGAGATGATTCCGTCTTTGAAGAGGCCCATCAGGCTGGCGTCCATGGTGAGCATCCCCTCCGGCGCGGAGGACTGGATCACGCTGTCGATCTGGTGTATCTTTGATTCGCGTATCATATTGCGCACGGCGTCGTTGACAAACATGATCTCAAAGGCGGAGACCATGCTCCCGTCCACGGCCGGGACAAGCTGCTGGGACACCACGGCCTGCAGCACCATGGCGAGCTGCACGCGTATCTGATATTGCTGTCCGGGCGGGAAGGCGTCGATGACGCGGTCGATGGTGTTTGCGGCGCCCACGGTGTGCAGGGTGGAAAAGACCAGATGCCCCGTCTCCGCGGCGGTCACCGCGACGTTGATGGTGTCATAATCCCGCATCTCGCCAAGCAGGATGACATCCGGCGACTGGCGCAGGGAGGCGCGCAGGGCCTTGGCGTAGCTCTCGGTGTCGGTATTGATCTCGCGCTGGCTGACGATGCTTTTGTTATGCCGGTGCAGGTATTCCATCGGGTCCTCAAGGGTGATCACATGCGCGCTGCGCGAGCGATTGATGCGGTCGATGATGCAGGCGAGCGTGGTCGATTTGCCGCTTCCCGCGGGGCCCGTGACAAGCACCAGTCCCCTGGTCCTGTCGGCGAGGGCCATGACGATGTCGGGGATGCCAAGCTCGTCCGGGTTGGGCATATCGAAGGTGACGACGCGGATCACCGCGGAGAGCGAGCCTCTCTGCTTATAGGCGCTCACCCGAAAGCGGGAGATCCCGCTGACGGAGAGGGAAAAATCGTCGTCGCCGCACAGGCGGACACGGGAGATATCCCGCTCTCCCGCCAGCGCGTAGATGCCGCGCACCAGATCCTCGGTGTCGCCGGAGGAGAGGCTCTTCGAATCGCATCGCGTAATGGCGCCGTTTATCTTATAGGATACCGGCAGGCCCGCTACGATGAATATATCCGACGCATGCCGCCTGACCGCGTCCTCCAATATCTGCATGACATCCATATCTATTCTCCCCAAACCAAGGCTTATTTTTGAGCGTCGAGGTTGCCCCCGCCCCATACGTCTATGCCTTCGTCGGCCTCCCATTCGCCGGTGAAAAGCACCTGCCACGCGGTGATTTTGTACGCGGAGCCGTCGGTATAGGGCCGTGGAGCTTCAAGAGAGACGCTCAGCGTCCTGTTGTCGTCTATGGGTATTTGGTATGCGATCCATACGGCGGTATCCTCCGTTTCCGTACGGAGCCGGATTCTGCCGCCGCCCTTTTCGTAGAGCGCGTCCGAGGCAAACAGCTCGAGATAGGCGTCATCCGGCAGATCCGCGGCCCTGATGAGCATATCGTCTATCCGCGCCAAAACCTCCTGCGCTCTGGCGTCCGCCTCGTAGTAGAGCGAAACGGAGCGCGCGGTCCGCTGCGCGAGCTTATAGTCCGCGTTTGCCGACACCATGGAAAGCGTGGCGAAGGCCGTCAGGCACAGCAGCACAAATATCATCAAAATAGAGGACGTGCCGACGTTTATTCCGTTTTTTCTCATGACGCGCCCTCCTATCCGTTATTGACCGGCGTATTTTACGGCGCGGACGCTGTAAATCACTTCTCCGCCGGCCTTTTCCACCGATATGTCCGCGCTGCGCAGGGCGTCGGATTCGTCCACGGCGATCAGCAGCTTGTACGCGGCCTCGCCGTCCCGGGATGCGCGCGCCCAATTCTTGTCGTAGACGACCGTGATGGGGGAGGAGGCTTCGGTATCCAGCAGCCGCGCCGTGCCCTTTGCGTCCCCGGAGGCGGAGAAGCTCTCGGCGGCGGTCTGCGCGAGATTGACCGCGGCGCTGAGCTCGTCGCCGCGCACGCTGGTGAGATGGGCTTTGACAAAGAGCTGGACGCATATCGCCGCTGCGAAGGAGAAAAACAGAATGACAATAATCAGCTCGGTCAGAAACAGGCTGGTGCCGGACACCGGGCGTCCCCGTAATTTTGCCAATTTCATCACCACCGTAACTTTTGTGTATTTTATTTCAGGGAAATCGGATGCCCTCCGGCGTAAAATGAGCCGGAGGATCAGCGCTTGCTTTTACGGGAGCCGGTCCTGGCTGCTTCTCAGGGCGACGGATGCGCCCGCGATATACCCGCCCGTGCCGGTGACCGTAAACCTGCACAGCTTCCCGTCAAGCTCGGCGGAAAAGGCGCGAAGCTCCATGATCGCGTTGCCGTTTTCAGCGGAAAAGGCGCTTCCCTTACGAATGAAAAGCTCCATGAGGCTGCCGTCATGCAGATAAATCCACGTTTGATACGCGACGCCGCCGTAGCTCTGCTCAAGCACCAGAGCGGCGCCGCCGTCCATCTCGCCGACGGATACCCCGCCGGACGTGTCGTTCTGCCTGATTTTTTCGGACAGGTAGGCGACGGAGGTCCGCGCCGTGAAATTGCGGTCCATATTTTCTGTAATCCCGGCGTATACGTCCGCGCCCATGATGACCACGGCGAGCGCCGAAACGGCAAACACGCAGAAAAGCGCCAGAGAGAACAGCACGTCGATCAAATGCTCCCGGGGCTTTAGCATCAGCTTCATGCCGTACCCCCCTTTTCAAGCGGCGACATGTCGCGCGGCAAAACGGTGATTTCGGGCATGAGGTTGGAGGCAAAGCACCGGTAGTCGATCATATATTTTTCATGGTCGATCTGGAGCCCGTACGCGCGCTCCAGATAGGAGAGGGTGGGGGGATAAAAGCCCTCGGCGGCGTAGCAGTGTACGGCGGCGCGGGAGACGGCGCCGCGCAGGGACTTGACGCGCTCCGCTTCCGCCGTCCTCGACACGGAGCCGAGCCCGTACAGAAACAGCATAAATACGAGCGCGAAGAAGGCCGCCGAAAGTACGGCGCCCGGCGCGCGCGGATATGAATTGCCCGGCACTGAAAATCGCTTCATTTTGCCGCACCTTTCTTAAAGCCGTCAGATGGACGACATGATCCCCATGAGCGGGAGCATGACGGAGATCAGCAGCATCCCCACGATAACGGAAAATATAGCCACCAGGGAGGGCTCGATCATGGCGACGAGACCGGTGATTTTTGTATCCGTCTCCTCCTGATACCGGTCGGCGAGCCTGCGCATGACGGCGTCCATGGAGCCCGTTTTGAAGCCCACGGACAGCATTCTGGAGTAAACGCGGGAGAATACGCCCGTATCCTCAAGCGCCTTGGAAAAGGGGGAGCCGCCTGCCATCAGGCTGCGGACCTCCTCTATTTTCGCGCGCACGCGGGGATTGTCGATCAGCCCGAGGGAGAGCTCCACGGAGCGGTCGGTATCGAGGCCGCTTGAAAGCATCAGCGCCATCGCGGAAGCGAAGCGCCCGGAGGAGATCTGCTCGGACAGGCCGCGCGTCGCGAAAAAGGAGGCGCGGAAACGCGCGAGGCGCTCCCTTCCTCTTTGGGATTTCGTGGAGGCCCAGAGCAGCAGCGCCGCCGCCGCGATCACCGCAACGATGACGGCGGAATAATTGCCGGCCGCCGCCCCAAGCTCCATCACGCCCTGCGCGAAGGGGGCCATTTCGCCGCCGAGCTGCGTGAGCACCTGACGGAAAATGGGCATAACCCGAATGATGAGCACGCCGATGACCAGCAGCATCATCCCAATCATCACGAGCGGATAGGTGACGGCGCTTCTGACGCTTTTGGCGACGGAATTTTCGCGCTCATAGTATTGGGCCAAATAATCCATAACCTCGTCGAGCCGCCCGGATTCGGAGCCGATGCGCGCCATTTCCACCACATGAGAGGGGAAGCAGCCCGCCGCTTCGAGCGCCTCATGCAGGGGCGCGCCGTCGTCCGCCGCCTTGGCGAGCACATCCATAATTTCACGCCCGTCCCCCGGGGAGGTGTCCTGCCGCATGATGGAAAGCCCCTCCGTAAGGGGGATGCCCGCCTTCAGGATCATCGCGGTCTGCGCGCAGAAGGCGGTCGTTTCCTCGGCGGATAACATGCGCCGTGAAGATGTCATGTCCCGTCCTCCTCAAAAATCAGTAGATATATTTTATGCTGTAATTGCTTTTTTTCCCGATAAACGACATGATTTCGCCGCTGGAGTTTCCGCTGGAGGCGAAGGTGGGGTCCATCAGCTTCCAGGTCTGTCCGTCAAACTGGATGATGCCGTTGATCCAGCCCTGCTCGGCCGTGTGTACGCTGATCCAGGCGTGGTAGATGCCGCCGGACACATAGCCGATCTCCAGGCGCGTGGGGATGCCCTGTGTGCGCAGCATCGTGGCCATGAGCGCGGCATAATCAAAGCAGATGCCTTTGCCCGCGCTCAGCGTCGAATCCGGAGAGGGCAGATAGCCGGACGTCACGCTGTTGGCCTTATCAAAGTCATAGCTGATGTTCTTAATGACGTAATTATAGACCTTCTGCACCTTTTCAAGCTCGCCCGTAAGGCCCCGGGTCAGCTCCGCGCCTTTTGAGACAGCCGTGGATTTTGAGCTGAAGTTGACGTATTGGCTGGGATAGAGATAGGGGAGCAGGGAGCTTCTCAGCGACACGCTGATGGACTCCCCAAGTGCGAGGGCGTATTGCGTGCCGGAGATGTTCTCGTATATATTTACGGTGTAGCCGCCGCTTCCCGAGGTGAGCGGAAACGTCTCGTATCCCCAGCCGGGATGCAGGTTATATGTATAGGTCACGTCGTTTGGGCCGGTGATCTGGATCTTGATTTTTGAAACGGAGCCCTCATACTTGGCCATCACATAGCCCTCGGCGGTGTTGGACGCGTCGATTGTGGCGCTGTTGCCGCGGTATGTGACCGTTCCCGAGGCGGAGGGGGCCAGCACGGAAGAGGTCGGCTTCGCGTCTTTGGGCGGCTCCGGCTCGGGGGCCGGTTCGGACGCGGCCTGAGACGGCGCGGACTCCGCCGCCGGCGAGGAGACGGCCGCCTCGGGCGCGGAAGAAGAGACAGCCGCGGCCGAAGAGGAGGACGCCGCCGCGGGCTCCGAAGAAGCGGCCGATGAGGAAGAAGCGGCCGGTGAAGACGAAGCAGCCGGTGAGACCGCCGGTTCCGATGAGGCCGCCGAAGAGGACGAGCCCTCGGGCGCCGACGACGCTTCCGGGAGGGAGGAGGAAACCTCATGCTCCGAAGCAGCTTCCGATGAGGAGGAAGCGGCCGATGCAACCATCGGCGCCGACGAAACCGCGCCTGACGCCGGGCTGAAAACGGAGGAAGTGTCCCGTACGCACCTGGAAATGAGCACAAGGGCGCAAAACAGGACAAAAGCGACGGCCAAGCACGCTAAAATTTTATGTTTCGTCGGGCCCTGCAGGGGCATGCGGCTCATCCTTTCCCGAAACGTCAGCGTCCGAGGGTGCGGGGATCGGCGCAATCTCTTTGAGCGACGCGGTGACGACGATACGGTTTTTGGTGGTTCCGATGGGATGGCAGGAGGTCAGGGTCAGACGCGGCGCGTCTTTCACGCGGATGGGGTCCCAGTCGTCGGCCTCTACCACGGTGGTTTCCATGTATTCATAGGTATACAGCATACCCTTGTATTCCAGATAAAGTAAATCGCCGTCAGTGACGGTGTCGATATAATAGAATTCCTTGCCGTATATGTCGCGGTGCCCGACAATGCTGACATTGCCGTTTTCCTCATCGGGCAGCTGGGAATAGTTATAAAGCCCCACGCCTTTTGCCATGATCTCGTCGGTCTCACCGTTCATGACAAGGGATTCCAGCCCGAGGCGCGGGACAATCAGCTTCATTTCGCCGTCGGAGTAGGCCGATCTTTCCCGCGTGACGACGAGCTTGCCCACATAATCGGCAAGAGGGGGTTTGGGTTCCGGCTCGGGTTCCGGCGCGGACGAGGACGAGGAAAACGAGGGCGAGATGGATATGGAGCCGTCTGCGATATTCGGTTCCTCGGGCGCCGGGCCGCCGGAAAAGTAATAAATCAAAAGAAAGCAGCCCGCCACAATCAGCGCGTACGTGAGCACGCTGCGCCGGGATCCCCCCCGCGTGTTTTTAAAAGAAAATGGCATATCATCATCCTTAAAAGTGGAAAATAAAGGGAAATAGGAATCCGCTGAAAGCAGTTAGAAAGATTGACAAAAAGATTAGTATATATTAGTATAATATGAGAAAGACAAAAAAGCAAAGTTTTTTTTAATGGATACGCTTTCCGCCGTCTTTTGAATCTGCGCCCATATTACACGTTTCGACCGCGGCTGGATGTAAAATATATCATGCGCGGTTGCCGTGGGGCGGGCGAAAGGAAAACAGGCAGGGATTGACATCCGCTTGGCCACTATTCCGCGGGCAAGCGCCCGGTGCACATTTGGGCTCAGGGAGGGAATGACATGACAAAATCCGCTTCCGAAGATATCTATGTGAGCATGCTCGGCGGTTTTTCCATTTCCTGCGACGGCAGAAGCGTGGGGGAATCCACCGGGCGTACCCGCAGGCTTTGGAACTTGCTTGGCTATCTTGTGACCTATCGCAACAAATCCATTTCGCAGGATAACCTGATAGAAGCGCTGTGGTCCGACGAAAGCAGCGAGAACCCCTCCAACGCGCTGAAAAACCTGGTTTACCGCGTACGCGGCGTCCTGACCGAAAGCGGGATCCCAAACGCGCGCGAGATGGTCGTTCTGCGCAAGGGGAGCTACGCGTGGAACAACGCTCTGAGCTGCGTGATCGACACCGAGCGCTTTGAGCAGCTCGGTACGGCCGCCGCGGACAGCTCCCTTTCGGATGGGGAAAGGATCGGCCTGTATACGGAGGCCATCAATCTCTATAAAGGGGATTTCATGTCCCCGATGAGCGGCGAGGACTGGGTTCTGCCGCTGGTCAACTATTACCGTTCGCTTTATTTTAAATATGTACACGAGCTCGGGCTGCTGCTTATCCGGACGGAGCAATACGAGAAGCTCTGCACCCTCTGTGAGCGGGCCGTGCTGATCGACCCCTACGAGGAGCGCGCGCATAAGCTCAAGATATACGGTCTGGTCAAGCTTGGGCGCAGCCAGGAGGCGCTGCAGTATTACCAATATGTGACCGATTTGTTTTACCGCGAGCTCGGTGTAAAACCGTCAAAATCGATGCGTAATATGTACGGCAAAATCACAAAAACCGTGCACAGCATCGAGGCGGATATCGAAACCATTAAAGAGGACCTGGCGGAGGTCTATGCCGGCGGCGCTTTTTACTGTGATTACGAGGTGTTCAGGAATATGTACCGGCTTGAGGCGCGGGTGGCGGCCCGGACGGGACAGGCGGTATTTTTGGGGCTGCTGACCTTGCTTGACGAGAACGGCTCCGCGCCCGCGGTCCCGGTGCTCGCGGCAAATATGGACAAGCTGCTCGAGGTCATACACACAAGCCTGCGCAAGGGGGACGTGGTGTCGAAGTTCAGCGCGTCCCAGTATATCCTGATGCTTCCCACCCTCACCTTCGAAAACGGCCTCATGGTGATGGAGCGCATCCGCAAAAGATTTATAGCGTCGGCGCACAGCGGCAAGATCAAAATCATCTCGTCGCTCAAGCCGCTTGACCCGATTATATAAGCGCGGGCGATAAAAGAGCGTATGGCGGGCCGCCTTGCCGCTTCCCGCCCTCCTTTGTCCCTCCGGGCGCGGCAAAAAGACGCTCCCGTGGAATTATATTTTAGATGATATAATATAGTTAAGATCTCCGCCCCGATGGGGCGGGGGTCTTATTTTTTTTCTTCAGTAACAGCATAGACCCCCAATTTGCGCTTTTGTTACCGGCGCGTGACCGGGATATGTGATGATGAGAATACAAAATGAAAGCGAGGTGGGTGACTTGCCCTTGAGAGCAACGGCGCTGAGTCCGAGCAAATCAGCGGAGATTTCAGTGGCCGTGCATGAGTTTTCCGGCGGACAGCCGTCCGGCGCGCTGCGTGTTTCGGGCGGCGGGGAGGCGCTTCCCTTTTGCGGACTGATGGAAATGATGTATGCCATGGAATGTATGCTCGATTGCGTAAACTTCCCACAGGCATGTTTTGAATATAGGAGTTTTTCGGGGAAATGCGCCGCTCTGACGGAGAGAAAAAGACAGAACGAGGTGAGAGAACATATGGAGGGGATCGAAAAAGAATTTATGGATGACGAAAAAACTCCACGCTCCACTTTCGTGGTAAACGTACTGTTTCGGCAAAACGCAACCTGGCAGGGCACAATAGGCTGGGTGGACAGGAAGCAGACCAAGCGCTTCCGCAGCTCCCTTGAGCTGATGAAACTGATCGACGAAGCGCTTGAAACCGAATTTGGCGCCGACGAGGAATACACCGGCTGGGAAGCAGATCAAATTGATACGACGCAATTAACCGAAAATAACAACAATGACATGGCAGAAGAGAGGTAACAAAGTATGAAGAAATTTTTAAGCATCTTTCTCGCGGTCTGCTTGGCCGTGACCGTGATCGCGCTCCCTCAAACCGCCTTTGCGGAAACGGGACCTGCGGTTCTGGCCCCCGGGACGGTGACGCTTGACGGCGGCGACGGTACCATCAGCAAAACCGCCGCGGCGGTATCCGGCGACCCCTATTCGTTCGATGTCACGCTGACGGTGACGGGCGATCAAGTGCAAACCACAACGCCGAGGGCCGTCAACGTGGTGATTGTGCTGGACGCGTCCACCAGCATGA
Organism: uncultured Oscillospiraceae bacterium; assembly: GCA_964483415.1. Taxonomy (GTDB): domain Bacteria; phylum Bacillota; class Clostridia; order Oscillospirales; family Ruminococcaceae; genus UMGS1668. Next base: position 4,173 of record CAZAAR010000004.1, on the reverse strand, counting down.
ACACCGGCAACAAGCTGACGGCTGCGCGGGATGCGGCAAACGACGCGATAGACGCCTTGCTTTATCACGCCACGAATAACCCGGGCGTAAACCAGAGCAACCGCGTCGCCGTTGTCGGCTACGGTACGAATTTGTTCCCGACGACTGGCAACAGCGGCACGGATACCTACCACAGGAACAAGTTTTACACCCATACGAATAGCCAAAACCTGAAAAACGCGGTTTCTTCCATTGAAAACCGCACCGGCGAAAATGGCACACAGTATACCAACATTCAGTCGGGCATAAAGGAAGCAAACAGGCTTCTTTCCACCTACCCCACTGAGAACAACTTCATCATTTTTCTCAGCGACGGCGAACCCACCCGCAGCTATGAAGGCACCGCCGCCGTGGCGTATGGCGACTGGATAGCGCAGGCCGGCGCCACGCCCACAAAGCATAATTTCAGGATCACCGCCTTTAACACCACCGTGAAGGCCAACGGAGCCAATTATCAGCTCTCCTCAAGAATAACAAATTCAAGCGGGAATGAACCGAGTGACATTGTGGACGCACGAAATTATGGGCTAAGCGCCACGTGGAGCGGCTGGACAAATATTAATCAAAATGCTTATAACAGCAACGATGGCGCTACCCCCAGACCTTGGGATCAGGTACGACGGAGCACAGGCGGCGGCAACCCCCCTTATCAGGGACGCGATCTTACCGGCGGCTTCCTTGTAAATGACCATGGCATCGGAAGCATTTCCGAGGGCTACCTCGCAAAGAATGGCACCGCCAAAGCCACGATCTATGCGATAGGGCTTGATACCTCGGCGAGCAACAACGCGACGTATGTCCTCAAAAATATCGCAAGCAGCCTTGCCCATTACAGGGCCTCTTCCACAGGAGACCTTTCTCCGCTTTTTAAGGAAATAGCGGAGAGTATCAACAAGACCCCGACCATCAACGGCGGCATCGTCACTGATCCCATCGCGGCGCCGTTTGAGCTGGTATCGAGTAGCATCCTTGCCTCCAACGGCACGGCCACGCCCTCCGGCGGCACCATCACATGGACTGTGGGCACGGTTGGCACCACGCCGGCAACGGCCACGCTGACCTACCGTGTGACGGTACCGAACACCGGAACGGTCAGAGACGACCTTAACGGCGATCCCGACGACCTGCTCTATCTGCTCAACGGCACGACCACATTGAGCTATCAAGATGAGGCTGGTGTAAGCGGGAGCAAAAACTTCAACATCCCCAAGGTGCATCTGCCCAAGAGCCGCAGCCTGACCGTCACGCATAAGTACGGCGACGCGGCCGCGATAAACGACACCACGCAGAGCGCATCCAATATTGTGTGGACGGGCGCCACCGCCCCGACAAGGACGGTTGACGATAAAGACGAGGCGGGCTATGTGCTCACGGATGTGAAGATTGACGGCGTATCCAACGCTGCCGCGCTGGCGGCGGGTTCGGCTACCGTCACGATCAATAAGAAGAGCACAACGGTCGAATTCATTTACGGCCCCCGGACCGACCTGGAGGTCACCGTGAAATATGTCGAGGCGGGCAATTATGCCAATGTGCTCGCCGCCGACGAGACGCTGACGGGAACCTTTAACACAGGTTATACCCCTGAAATCAAGACCATTACCGGATATACTTTTAAGCAGACCGTAGACACCAACGGCGGCATATTTGTAGTCGATCCCGCCGTGGTCTATGTGGAATACACCAAGAATTCCTATAACCTGACCGTACAGCACCGGTATGTTGATGCGGACGATAACCAAATCAGCATCGGCAACACCAAGACAAACGTATCCACGCTTTACGGCAGCGGCGTCAGTGAGAGCGCTTACGCGACGCCGACAGCCGGATATTCGTTCAGCGGCGTAGCGAGCACGCCCGGCCTGACCGGACAGGGCATTGCCGGCGGCACCATCACCGGCGCCATGCCCGCGGACGACGTGACAATCGTGTTCACCTACAAGCCGAACACCAACACGGCCTATAAGGTGGAGCACTACTTTGAGGGACTGGGTGGCGCCTACGCCATAGACAACTCCAAGACCCAGAATCTCTCGGGCACCACCGGCGCCACCGCGACAGCCTCGTATCTGACGGTGGAGGGCTTTGATTCCAATACCACGCATCCGGACACAGTCGTATCCGGAACCATCGCCGGCGACGGCAGTACGGTCCTGAAGCTGTACTACAAGCTTAAGACCTACACCGTGACCTTTGAGTATGACGGCTCGGCGCCGGCCGGCGCGCCCTCCGCCCCTGCCGCCATCACAGGCGTTAAACACGGCGGTACGGTCGCAAGGCCCACGGATCCCGAGTTTACCGACTATACCTTTGACGGCTGGTATGTGGAAGACACAGAGACGAAGTACGTCTTCGGAAGCGCCGTAATTGCGGATGTTGCGCTCGTGGGCAAATGGACGCCTGTTCCCAAGTACAGCGTGACCTATGACACGCAGGGCGGCACGCCCGCGGTTACCGATCCCAATCTGTATAAAGCGGGGGTCACCGTAGATATTCAAACGACGGAGCCGACAAAAACAGGCCATACCTTTGCCGGCTGGAAGAGCGATATCCCCGAGGATACGGCAACTTACAAAAATGGCGGAACCACAAGCTTCACCATGCCCGCGGACGACGTGGAGCTGACCGCGCAGTGGACACTTAACAGCTATAACCTGACCGTGAAGCACGATTATCCGGGCACGGCGCTTGACACGGAGGAGGGACCTACGGCCACACCGTTTGGCACCTCCATCGCCAAGAACGCTGTTTCGAAGGCCGGATATACGCTGACAGACATTACGCAATCCTATTCCTTGACCGATGACAACGCGGACGTTGACGGCGGAACCATCACCGGAAAAATGCCCGCATCTGATGTAATCATCACGTTCGTCTACTCCGCGAACGAAGACACGGCTTACAAGGTGGAGCACTACTTTGAGGGGCTGGATGGCGCCTACGCCATAGACAACTCCAAGACCCAGAATCTCTCGGGCACCACCGGC
>CAZAAR010000004.1:0-1047 GCA_964483415.1 uncultured Oscillospiraceae bacterium | reverse complement strand
CCGGAACCATCGCCGGCGACGGCAGTACGGTCCTGAAGCTGTACTACAAGCTTAACAAATACACGGTGACGTACCTGCCCGGCGAGGGAGGAAACTTCGATGCGCAGGTCACTACGGATCTGACGTACGGCGAAGACACTCCGACCGCACCGGCGACGCCCGCGAAACCCGGCTATACTTTCACGGGTTGGGATATCACGCCGAGTGAAAAAGTCACAGGCGACGCGACCTACACGGCCCTGTGGACGTATATCGGCCAGTATGACATCGAGGTGATTGTGCACCGTTACTTCTATGTCAATGGCATCCGTGAATCGTCCAAAGACATTGATGATGAAATTTACCCCATCTCTCTGGGCGAAGGCGAGATTTCCAAAACCCTCCCGGTCTCGGTATTCCTCAGGAGCTATCCCAGATATCCGTCACAAAGAATAACCAGGATTGTGGAAACAATCACCACGCTTTCTTCCGCCCCGGAATTGATCGCGTACGGCGGTCTTGACGGCGGAGAGGGTGACGTTCCGGAATCCGCAGGGTTTGACGAAGGCAACATGCTGATGATCGGCGAAGAGCTTGACGAAGAGCTCGATGAAGAGCTTGACGAAGAGCTTGACGAAGAGCTCGACGAAGAGCTTGACGAAGAACTCGACGAAGAGCTCGACGAAGAGCTTGACGAAGAACTCGATGAAGAGCTCGATGAAGAGCTTGACGAAGAGCCCGGCGAAGAGCCTGATGAAGAGCCCGACGAAGAACCCGCGCCGGCCCTGAGCTTTGGGGACTTCGGTTTGCAGGCTCTGGCGGGACAGACGGAGACGAACGAATATACCTTCACACCTCCTTTCGCGAACAACAGTCACACGTTTAACCGCGACAATGAGGATACGACCTACACCTACGACGTCTACGTCCGGTATGACCGCACCACGAGCTCCCGCGACGATGACGACGATCGCCCTCGCACCATCCGCGACGAGGATGTGCCGCTTGGCGTCACCATCATCGATGAGGCGGTCCCGCTCGGCAACCTGCCGAAGTCCGGCGGAAACG
>CAZAAR010000003.1:0-53941 GCA_964483415.1 uncultured Oscillospiraceae bacterium | reverse complement strand
ATTTTTCACCGGCCTCTTTTACCGTTAGATAATTTATCATGGCATCACCCGATCTATTTTACATTATACCGTGTGGCTTTATAAACTTCAAGAACTTGAAGGGTTGTTTGCACAAACTGTATTTGAGCGGCGTAGAAGTCGCCGAAAACCTGCGCGCCAATCCGGAGGTCACGAACAAGAGCCGGATCGCCAGAGAGTCCGTGCCGGCGGATGGACGGTACAGAAATACTATGATGAGTTGCGAAAGAGGTATGACTAATCGCAGCAATATGACGCTCAAAATCCACGCCGCAATAATCAATGAAAAAGCCGGTTTCGAGGGCTCTCGAAACCGGCAGCAAGCGTGCATAAAAAATCAGAACTTTTTAATGCAAAAAACCTCTGTGATCAACTGATTGCAGAGGTTTTTGGTCGGAGTGGCGGGGCTCGAACCCACGGCATCCAGCTCCCAAAGCTGGCGCGCTACCAACTGCGCTACACCCCGGTATGAGAGGGGCCTCACGGTCCCCGGGGCCGCCCGGCTTTCGCCCCGCGGCGGCTTTGCCCAAATATTATACCCGGCGGCACCCGTTTTGTCAATTTGATTAAAAAATGGCATTTCCGCCCATACTGCCGAATAAATAAAGGCAGGAGGCGACAAAATGAAAACGCTGTTCAGAAAGGAAGAGCCGGACAGTCTGCTCCGCAGGAAAAGGGCTGAGGAACTCCGCCGGGAAATGGAAGCACTGGAAGAGGAAATGAGGAGAACGGATGCGCTGTTCAATCTTGCCGCGGACGAGGACCTTGTCGATTCGTTTATCTATGAGCGTAACGCTCAGGTTGCCAGAATGAACTATCTGCTGCGGCTGGCGAAGGAGACCTGCGGCGCCGGATCGCGATAAATTTTGATGCTCGCGCCGTTCTTTTGACGCAAAAAGGCGCCCTGCCATCCGCGGGGCGCCTTTTTGCCGTACGAAAAACGAAAAGAAAAACGCTCAGTAAGCGACACCTTGGGCGAGCATGGCGTCCGCGACTTTGCGAAAGCCCGCAATGTTCGCCCCGGCGGCCAAGTCGCCTTCCATGCCGTAGCACTTCGCGGCGTCGCAGCAAGAGGTGTAAATATGCTTCATGATATCGTCGAGCTTCCGGTCGACTTCTTCGAAGCACCAGCTCAGGCGGATCGAGTTTTGGGTCATCTCAAGGCCGGAGGTCGCGACGCCCCCGGCGTTGGCGGCTTTGCCCGGCGCGTAGAGAACGCCGGCCTTCCGATAAGCGGCGATGGCCTCCGGCGTGTGGGGCATGTTGGAGCCCTCGGCGACGCACCAGCCGCCGTTCGCGAGAATGGCCCTCGCGGATTCGCCGTCGATCTCGTTTTGCGTGGCGCAGGGCAGGACGATGTCCGCCTTGACGTCCCTCCACATATTCGCCGCGCCCTCGACGTATTTGGCCGTCGGAACGCATTTCGGATACTCGCGCAGGGAGGCGCGGCGCCGGTACAGCTCCTCGACAATCTCAAATTTGATGCCGGCCGGGTCGTAGGCGTAGCCGGTGGAGTTGCTCTGGGCGACGACAAGGCCGCCGAGCTGGGTCGCCTTCTGGTTCGCGTAGACGGAGACGTTGCCGGCGCCCGAGATGATGACCCGGTTGCCCGCGAAGGATTTGCCCTTGCTCGCGAGCAGCTCCCGGACAAAATAGCACAGGCCGTAGCCCGTGGCCTCGGTCCTTACAAGAGAGCCGCCGAACGGGATGCCCTTGCCGGTGAGCACGCCGGTCCACTCGTTGCGCAGGCGCTTATATTGGCCGAACATATAGCCGATCTCCCGTACGCCGACGCCGATGTCCCCGGCCGGGACGTCGGTATCGGGCCCGATGTGCCGGGAAAGCTCCGTCATAAAGCTCTGGCAGAAGCGCATGACTTCGCCGTCGGATTTCCCGGCGGGACTGAAATCGGAGCCGCCCTTGCCGCCGCCCATCGGGAGCCCCGTCAGGCTGTTTTTAAAAGTCTGCTCAAACCCGAGGAATTTGATGATCGAGAGGTTGACGGAGGGGTGGAGCCGGAGGCCGCCTTTATAAGGGCCGATGGCGCTGTTGAACTGGACGCGGTAGCCGCGGTTGACCTGCACCCTGCCGGCGTCGTCCACCCACGGGACGCGGAATTCGATCACGCGCTCCGGCTCGACGATGCGCTCCATGACGCCCCAACGCTCGATGCTCGGGTCCTGCTCGACGACGGACTCCAGGGAGTCGAACACCTCGTGGACCGCCTGCAGAAACTCCGGCTCGTTGGGATTCCGCTTTTCGGTCGCCTCATAGACCCTCTGCAAATAGGCGTTATTGAATGACATGATTTCCACTCCTTCTCGTTTGCATTCCGTCCCGGCGGGCTGAAACTGCCGAAACAAGCACCTCCCGGACGAAAATCCACGTCCATAATTATAGGACGTTCCGCTCAAAAATGCAAGTTCTATTTAAAAAAAATTCGTTTTTCTCATTTGACACGACGTCCGTTTTGCGGTATACTGAGGGTCCGTGAGCGGGATGGACGGCAGCGTATGAGCGCCGAAAGGCGCCACACGAGGAAAGTCCGGGCTCCAAGGGCGGGGATAGCTGCTAACGGCAGCCGGGGGCGACCCCAGGGAAAGTGCAACAGAGAGATACCGCCGGCCGATTTTTTCGGTCGGTAAGGGTGGAAAGGCGAGGCAAGAGCTCACCGCCCCCTCCGGTGACGAAGGGGGCCTGTAAACCCTATCCGGAGCAACACCGCACAGGAGACAAGAGGCCGGCCCGGCCTCCTCCGCAAAGGTGGCATCAGCCGCGCGGGCGACCGGCGGCGCAGACAGATTGTCGTCATGATTACAGAACCCGGCTTATATGCCCGGTCACGGAATGAAAGAGCCTCAGGGCTCTTTTTTTGTGAAAAAAACGGCCGAAGCCCGATCGGAAATCGGCCGAGCTCATTTCACTGTAAAAAACAATCAAAACCCTGCCGCTTCGGTCCGGCGGCGCGGTTTTGGTCCGGCGGTTCCGGCGGGAGGCTTCGGTATATGGCGGTACGGCTTTATCCCGGCGGCACGGGATCGGGGAGTTTTTGAGGAGAGCAAAGGTCCCGCTTCGGGACGGCGGCCGCGCGGGGATTTTCCCGGGGCGGGAAAGGCGCGGTTTATCTTGATATGCGCGGCGGATCGGACTATAATGATAGTATATCCGAAAGAGGGGGAAAACCGTGAAGGCATTATCTTATGACAACCGGACAAAGAGCGTCTCTTTCCGCGGCGACGCCCCGGTCCCGGCGCCGGAGGACGGCGAATCCCTGATCCGTATCCGCGTCGCCGCCATCTGCAGCACAGACAAAGAGATTATGAAAGGGTACAAGCCCGATTTTTACGGCGTGCTGGGGCACGAATTCGTCGGCACCGTCGAAAAGTCGGGCGACGGATCCCTGATCGGCAGGCGCGTGGTCGGCGAGATCAACGCGGGCTGCGGCGGCTGCGTCTACTGCAGGACCGGGCGCGAAAAACACTGCCTCACCCGCAAGTGCATCGGCATCGCGGGCAAGGACGGGTGCTTCGCCGATTACATGACGATCCGGACAAGCTGCCTGCATCCCGTGCCGGACGACATGCCGGACGAGGTCGCCGTCAACACCGAGCCGCTGGCCGCCGCCTTCTGCGTCACCGAGCTCGCGCATATCAGGCCCTCCCTGCCGGTCGCGGTCGTGGGCGACGGCAGGCTCGCCTTCCTCTGTGCGCAGGTGCTCGCGCTGACCGGCGCGGAAGTCGTCGTCTGCGGCCTCTCGCCGGAGAAACTCGCGCATTTCCGCCCGTTCGCGCGAATCGGGCGCGGGCCGGACGAGACCTTCGAGACCGTCGTGGAGTGCTCCGGGAGCCCCTCCGGCTTCGACACCGCGCGGAAGATCGTGCGCCGCGGCGGACGGATCATCCTCAAGAGCACCTACGCCGGCGACCCCGCGAACAACCTCAGCGACCTCGTCGTCAACGAGATCACCGTGATCGGCAGCCGGTGCGGGCCGTTTCCGCCCGCGCTGCGGCTCATGGCGCGCGGCCTGATCGCCCTGCCCGAGATCCGGCTCTTCCGCCCCGAGCGGTGGAGGGAGGCGCTGGCCTGCCGCGATTTCAAAGCCGGATTCGATTACCGCTTGTGAAACTTGTGCAAATTTTGTCGGAAAGATGCGCGTGATTTTGATGGCAAATAAAAATGATGCACAAAGATCCGCGTAATCCCTTGTTTATATTTATGAAATGGTGTATGTTAGTGTTGCAGTTTTTCCGTGTAATCAAGTCACATCATTTAAAAAAAGGAGAACGAAAATGAAAAAACTGTTTGCTCTGATCCTTGCGTTCACGATGGTATTTGCCCTCGCCGCCTGCGGCGGCGCCAAAGAGCCCGCCCCTGAGGAGAGCGGATCCACCCCCGAACAGTCCATGCCTGAGGCCGAGACCCTCAAGATCGCGGTCGTCTCCAGCCCGTCCGGCGTGGACGACGGAAACTTCAACCAGAACATCTATGAGGGCATCCTCCAGTTCTGCGAGAGCAACGGCAACGCCACCGTCACCCCCGTCCAAGAGACGACCGGCGACACCTCCGCCGCCCTTCAGGCCGTAGCCGACATCGTCGCCGACTATGAAGTCATCGTCTGCAACGGCTTCCAGTTCTCCGGCATCGGCGCCGTCGCCGCCGAGAACCCGGGCACCACCTTCATCCTGATCGACGCGTTCCCCTCCGACGCGACCGGCGCCGAAGTCACGCTCGACAACGTCTATGCCTGCCAGTACCTTGAGCAGGAGGGCGGATTCCTCGCCGGCGTCGCCGCGGCCATGGCCACGGAGTCCGGCAAGGTCGCCTCCGTCCACGGCGTCGCCTACCCGTCCAACGTCAACTATCAGTACGGATTTGAGTCCGGCGTCAACTACGCCAACGCCCACTACGGCACCGCCGCCGCGGTCGTCGAGATCGCCGCTTACGGCAGCTCCGACGTCACCGGCACGGCGGTCGGCGGCAACTACGCCGGCTCCTTCGCCGATCCGGCCACCGGCAAAGTCATCGGCGAGGCCCTGATCGCGGAAGGCTGCGACGTCCTGTTCGCCGCCGCCGGCGGCTCCGGCAACGGCGTGCTCACCGCCTGCAAAGAGGCCGGCCTCTGGTTCATCGGCTGCGACTGCGACCAGTATGACGACGGCGTCAGCGGCGACACCAACGTCGTGCTGACCTCCGCCCTCAAACGCCTCGACAAGACCGTCTACGACAGACTGGGCGAGTATGTCGCCGGAACCCTGACCGGCCAGAACGTCTTCCTGAGCGCCGCGCAGGACTACACCGGCGTCGTCACCGCGGAAGGCCGCCAGCAGCTCTCCGCCGAGGCGCTCACCGCTCTGGATGAATGCTTCGCCAAGCTCGCCTCCGGTGAGGTCGTCCCCGCCGCCAACTTCAACGGTTACACCCCGGAGGAGTTCCCGGGCCTCTGAGTTCCAAACAGGCATGGGATACCCCGTGAAAATGGGGTATCCCTTTTTCCTTTTTCTTAAAACAGGAGGGCGCGCATGGAAGAAAACAGCGAATATATCGTCGAAATGCGGCACATCACGAAGAAATTCCCCGGCATCGTCGCGAACGACGACATCAGCCTCGGCATCAAAAAGGGCGAGATCTTCGCGCTGCTTGGCGAAAACGGCGCCGGAAAATCCACGCTGATGAGCATGCTCTTCGGCATGTACGAGCCGGACGAGGGTGAAATCCGGGTCCGCGGTCAAAAGGCGCGCATCACCTCCCCGCGCCACGCCACCCAGCTCAACATCGGCATGGTGCACCAGCATTTCAAGCTGGTCTCCAACTACACGATCACGGAAAACATCGTTCTCGGCCTGGAGCCGAAGAAAAAGGCCGGCGTCCTGCCGGTCGTGGATATCAAAGGCGCCGACAAAAAGATCGCCGCGCTCTCGAGGCAGTTCGGCCTCGAGGTGGAGCCCACGCGGGTCATCGAGACCGTCAGCGTCTCCACCCAGCAGCGCGTCGAGATCCTCAAGATGCTCTACCGCGAGGCGGAGATCCTGATCTTCGACGAGCCGACCGCCGTCCTGACGCCGCAGGAGATCGACTCCCTCTTGGAGATCCTGCGGGAGCTGCGGCGCGGCGGCAAAACCATCATCCTGATCTCCCACAAACTCGAGGAGATCAAAAAAGTTGCCGACCGCTGCGGCGTGCTCTGCCGCGGCAAGCTCGTCGGCGTGCTCGACGTCGCGTCGACCTCGACCAAGACGATGGCCGGGCTGATGGTCGGCCACGAGGTCAACTTTGAACTCGAAAAAAACGCGCCGGACTTCGGCGAAGAGGTCCTGCGCGTCTCCCATATGACCGTCAAAAATCGGGATGCTTTCCCGGTCGTCCGGAACGTATCCTTCTCGGTCCGGGCGGGCGAGATTTTTGCCGTCGCGGGCGTCTCCGGCAACGGGCAGGAGGAGATCGCCGACGCGGTCGCCGGCATCCTCCCGGTCTCGGACGGCGGTATTTTCCTGAACGGCGCGGAGGTTACCCGCGCGGAGGTGCGCAGCCGCACCGAGGCCGGCATGGCCTATATCCCGGAGGACCGCCAGAACACCGGCCTCGTCCTCGATATGAGCCTCGCCGAGAACCTCTCCCTTAAAAACTATTATAAAGAGCCCTACTGCGTCGGGGGCATCCTGCACCCCGAGGAATTTGATAAAAAAGGCGGGCGCCTGATCGACGCTTACGACATCCGCAGCGGGCAGGGCGCGCGCACACAGGTGCGCTCGATGAGCGGCGGCAACCAACAGAAGGCTATCGTCGCCCGCGAGATCGAGACGGACGCGGCGCTGATGATCTTCGTGCAGCCGACGCGCGGCCTCGACATCGGCGCGATCGAGAACATCCACCGGCAGATTTTGGCCGAGCGCGACAGGGGCCGGGCCATCCTGCTCGTCTCCCTCGAGCTCGACGAGATCATGCAGCTCGCGGACACGATCGGCGTCATCTATAACGGCGAGCTGCTCAAAACCGCGCCGGCCGACACCATGACCAAGGACGAGGTCGGGCGCTATATGATGGGGGTGAGGGAAGAATGAAAGCCGCCGGAAACGCGCTGCGCAAGGCGTTCGTCTTTCTGCTCGGCGACGAGAAGCGCCAGAGGATCAGCATTCCGCTCTTCTCGATTTTCATCAGCCTCGTCGTCGGGGCCGCCATCTATCTGATTTTAGAGGTCAGCCCATGGGACGCGCTGCTCAGCTACCTGCGCGGCTGCGGGATGTGGCCGAAGCTCAAATACGCGGGCAGCAAGAGCATCTTCACCGATTTCATGAGCTTCCTCGACGCGTGGACGCCGATGATCTTCGCGGCGCTCGCGGTCGCGGTGGCCTCCAAAGCCGGCCTCTTCAACATCGGCGTCTCCGGCCAGATGCTGATTTCCGGCTTCTTTGCCACGGTGCTCGTCGGCTACGGCGAGCTGCCGGCCTACCTCGCCAAGCCCCTCGTGCTCATCATCGGCCTTGTCGTCGGGGCGGGGGCCGGAGCGGTGATCGGGCTGCTCAAATACCGGTTCAACATCAACGAGGTCGTCTCGGCCATCATGCTCAACTATATTTTCAACTACGTCATCAGCTTCTTTATCTATTATAAATTCGTCGATCCGGTCTCCCGGCAGTCGAGATATGTCGGCGACGCCGCCCGCCTGACGCTGCAAAACGTCGCGATCGGCGACGTCAAGACCGTTTTGCCGCTCGCGTTCCCGCTCGCCGTGCTCATAGCCTTCGCCGTGCGGTTCTTTTTAAACCGCACCAAAACCGGCTTTGAGATGAAGATCGTGGGCCTCAACCGCAAGGCCGCCAAATTCGCGGGCATCCGCGTCGGGCGCAACATCGTGCTCGCCATGACGTTCTCCGGCGCGCTCTCCGGGCTCGCGGGCGTCTCCTACTACCTTGGCTATTTCAGCTCCATCCAGCCCAGGGTGCTGACCCCCACCGGCTTCGACGCGATCGCGGTCTCGCTGCTCGGGAACTCCGATCCGGCCGGCATCCTCGCCTCCTCGTTCTTAATCACGATCCTCTCTAAGGGCAGCACCTATATGAGCTCCTCGGTCGGCGTCGATCAGGACATCGCCTCGCTGATTATCGGCATCATCCTGCTCTTCTCGGCGTGCGGCGCGTTCATCCGCTACCGCTGGATGAAGGAAAAGGAGCGCCTTGACGAGGCCTGTGGAAAAGCGGAAAGGAGCGAACGCGTATGAATACGATGATTACGGACGGGCTTGCCTTCGCGCTGCCCCTCTTCATTATGGCGATCGGCGGCATTTACAGCGAGCGCAGCGGCATCACCAACCTCGCGGTCGAGGGGTTTCAGGGCTTCGGCGCGTTTGTCGGCGCCCTTGTGCTCACGCTCGCGCCGGGGATTTTCCCGAGCGCCTCGACCGGCACCATGTTCGCGGCGATGCTGTTCTCCGCGATCGGGGGCGCGCTGTTCGCGGTGATCCACGCCGTCCTCTGCGTCAACTTTAAAGCGAACCAAGTGATTTCCGGCGTCGTCATCAACATCCTCGCGATGGCGCTGACCGGCTTTCTGACTTCCCAGATCAACGGCGCGCTGACCGGCGCGTTCACGGACAAGTTCCAGCTCGGCGCCAGCAACCGCCTCACCTGGGCGGCCGTGAGCGGGGTCCCGGTCCTCGGCGGCTTTTTCACCAACGTCTATCCGTTCGAGTTTGTCATCCTGCTCGTGGCGCTGGCCGCCTACTACGTCCTTTATAAGACGCCGTTCGGCCTGCGCCTGCGCGCCTGCGGCGACAACCCGCACGCGGTCGACGCGGCCGGCGCGAACGTGGCGAAAATCCGCTTTCTCGCGGTCATGATCTCCGGGGGGCTGTGCGGGATCGGCGGCATCTGCTTCGCCTATTCGATCTCCACCTGCTTCAGCTCGAGCATTTACATGGGCTACGGCTACCTCGCGATCGCCGCCCTGATCTTTGGGAACTGGAAGATCCTGCCGACCTTCGGGGCCTGCCTGCTCTTCGGCTTTGCGCGCAGCGGCGGCTACAAGCTCGTGCAGATTTTGAGCCTGCCGAGCATGTTCTCCGACCTCATCATGACGCTGCCCTACGTCGTGACGCTGCTGCTGCTGGTCTTCTTCTCCGGCAACAACCGCGCGCCGAGGGCCTTGGGCGAGATTTACGACAAGGGGAAACGGTAAGCGAGATTCCGAAAAAGTATTTTACCGCGATCGTTCCCCGCGGGGGGCGGGGTATAAATTGCTTAGAGGGAGTGATATAGTGTTCTGGGCAATCGTTGCGGGAATTATTTGCTTTGCCGTTAATACGGCTCTTGGGGTCACTTATATTATTGTTATCGCTCTTATGGTTATCCTTAAGGCAATAAGTGACGCTGTGAATGAAGGTTTCTTCATTGCAAAGAAAAGGCACCTTGCCGAGCTGCAATATCATGCTCTAAAGTATGGAATAGATTTCAATGGTCCCATGTCTGGAATCAACTTTGAGAAAGGTTTCGCAGAACTTTTGCGAAGGTTTGGGGCTGGAGATGTTGTTGTAACGCAACAGAATGGAGATTATGGAATTGATGTTATTGTAAATGGAGCCGGTGGTAAGAGCGTTTTTCAATGCAAATGGTATAATGGTAATGTCGGGATTAAGTCGGTCCAAGAGGCATATGCAGGGAAAACATATTATGGGGCCGATAATGCGTATGTGGTTACAAACTCCTATTTTACAAACAATGCAATCGTGCTCGCAAAATCCACTGGTGTCATTCTATGGAATAGGGATGTATTATTATATTTAATTGAAACGGTTAAAAATAAAGAGATTGAATGGGCTAAGATTAAAAAGCAGGAGAAAGCAAAGTTTACTATGTATTGTAGTAATTGCGGGACGCCACTGCGGATAGGACAGAATTTCTGCAGCGGTTGCGGAATGGCGATACAAGTGATAGGGACTGGAGTCACTGAAAGGAGAGTAAAGCAATGAAGCGAGCGCTGGTAATGATATTACTTTTATGCGTGATGGCGGGGCTTACGGGGTGTGCTAAACCTGTCGGTGAGGTAAAGAACGCATCAGAGCAAACAACGGGGACGGTTAATAACTCCGTGTCACTTATGGAGGATGCATCATTCCCGCCTGAATCCGATGTTATGGATATCTGTAATGTTGACGGGTTGACTGTTCATATGGAATCCATGTATTTAACAAAAGATTATGACGGAAACGATATCGCTGCCTTGGAGTGCTTGTATACCAACGATAATTCGGAGCCTGTTGCCTTCAATTCCGGCATTATCGCACTGATGTTTTTCCAAGACGGCGTTGAGCTCTACAAAAACGGAATGGTGCTGGACGATGATTATGACTGGGCCTCTGCTGAAACCAGTATAAAGAACGGAGCTACAATTTCGGTATTTAGCGCTGTGCCATTAAGAAATGCCACCTCTCCCGTCGAGGTGGACCTCATTCTTTATTCTATTGATGGCTCTCAGCATGTCAAGGCGACGCGGACATTTGAAATCGTAAAGTAGGTATCCATACATTAAGCATCCCTGAGCCTCCCCTTCGAGCTGTGGCGTAAATCAGAAAGAGCCCCCGTTCCAAACGGAACGGGGGCCTTTCTTATGCTGATCCGGTTTTCAGGGCGCGTCCGGGTGGTTTCTGCGCCAGGCGAGGTAGCTCTCTAAGATCACGACGGCGGCGACCTCGTCGATCACGGCCTTGCGCTTTTTGCCGCGCGTGTCCGTGGCGTTGAGGTAGGAGGCGGCCGTGACGGTGGTGCGGCGCTCGTCCCAGAGGACCGTCTCGATCCCGGAGAGGGCCGCGAGCTTCCCGGCAAAATCCCGGCAGAGCTCGGCGCGCGGGCCCTCCGTGCCGTTCATGTTGAGCGGCAGGCCCACGACGATCTTTTGAGCGCCGCTCTCCTTGGCCGCGGAGGCGGCCTCCTCGAGCACCCGCTCCATATGCCGGGCGTGGATCACGCCGGCCGGCGAGGCGAGCAGCT
Source organism: uncultured Oscillospiraceae bacterium (assembly GCA_964483415.1). GTDB lineage: Bacteria > Bacillota > Clostridia > Oscillospirales > Ruminococcaceae > UMGS1668. The sequence continues at coordinate 42,944 of CAZAAR010000003.1, read as the reverse complement.
CCGCCGGGTCGCACACGGCGAGCCCGGTTCTGGCGTCCCCGAAATCCACGGACAGGATCCTCATTATTTCGTACCGAAAATGCGGTCTCCGGCGTCTCCGAGGCCGGGGACGATGTAGTTGTGCCCGTCGAGGTGGTCGTCCAGCGCCGCGCAGTAGATCGGGACGTCCGGATGGGCCTCGTTCAGGGCCTTGAGGCCCTCGGGGGCCGCAATGATGCACATGAAGCGGATGTGCGTGGCCCCGTGTTTTTTGATCTGGCTGATCGCGTCGCTGGCGGAGCCGCCGGTGGCGAGCATCGGATCGACGACGATGGCCTCGCGCTCGGCGATGTCGTCCGGCAGCTTGCAGTAATATTCCACCGGCTTGCTGGTGACCGGGTCGCGGTAGAGGCCGATGTGGCCGACCTTCGACTGCGGCAGAAGTTTCTGCATACCGTCGACCATGCCTAAGCCCGCGCGGAGGATCGGGACGATGGCGGGCTGCTTGCCCGAGAGCTGGCGCGCGATGCAGGGCGCGATCGGAGTCTCGATCTCCACTTCCTCGGTCGGGAGGTCGCGGGTGGCCTCAAAGCACATGAGCATGGCGATCTCGGTGACGAGCTCGCGGAAGGTCTTGGTGTCGGTGTCGGTGCGGCGCAGGATGGAAAGCTTGTGCTGGATCAGCGGGTGGTCGAGAATAACGGGCTGTTTCATCATGTTGGGATCCTCCTTGAAGATAATATTATAGAAATTACCGAAATCGAACTTGCCGATCACAGGCATTCCCGGTCCTCCAGCTCCGCGATCATGGCGACGCGGCGCGCGTGGCGGCCGCCCTCAAACTCGGCGGCAAGGTAGGCGTCGGCGATCTTCAGCGCGAGGCCCGGGCCCGTGACGCGCGCGCCGAGGCACAGGACGTTGCTGTCGTTGTGGCGGCGGGCGTATTCCGCGGAGAAACAGTCCCCGCAGAGGGCCGCGCGGATGCCCCTGCACTTGTTGGCGCACATGCTCATGCCGATGCCGGTGCCGCAGATGAGGATGCCCCTCTCGCACGCGCCGTCCCGGACGGCATGGCAGACCTTCTCCGCGAAGACCGGATAGTCGCAGGAATCCGCCGTATCCGTGCCGAAATCGCGGTACGGGACGCCGAGGTCGTCGAGGTGTCTCTTGAGCTCCTCCTTGAGCATGTAGCCGCCGTGATCCGAACCGATCGCAAGCATCTTTAACCTTCCTTTCCCCATCAAAAAACGTTTTTCTCCGGCGAGGTCAGGCCCCGCCGAGCTTGGCCTCCCGCTCCCGCTGTGCCTGCGCGGGCTTGAGGTAGCTGGGCGCGAGCGCGTCCGCCGGGACGGTCTTGCCCTCCCGGTAAATCTTTAGCGCCGCCGCGCAGACGCCGTAGGCGCTGCCGAACACGAGGTTCGGCGGCGCGGGCCTGCAAAGATCCCCATATATCTCCGCGAGGAACTTCGCGCCGTCTCCCATCAGCAGAATTTTGCCGTACCGGCCGGCGCAGGCCGCGAGCTCCGGAAGAAGCCCGCCGGCGGGGGCCGTCCGGTCCTCGGAGAGGCGCAGGGGCTCCCCGGCGGAGCAGTCGAATAGCGCGTAATAGACCTGTCCGCAGCGCGCGTCCATCGCGGCGCAGACCGGCATCCGCCAGTCGGCGGCGCACCACGCGAGCGCCTCGAGCGTCGAGGAACCGGCGCAGGGCTTGTCCAGCGCGAAGGCCATCGCCTTGACGGCCGCGATGCCGATCCGAAGTCCGGTAAACGAGCCCGGCCCGCGGTTGACGGCGTAGAGGTCGATCTCCGCCGGCGATATATGGAGGGCGTCGAGCAGGTGTTTGGCCATCGGCAGGACGGTCTCGCTGTGGGTGAAGCCGCTGTCGAGGTAGGAGAGCGCCAAGAGGCGGCCGCTCTCGTCCATCGCCGCGACCGAGGCGGTCTTCGCCGCCGTGTCGAAGCCGAGTATCTTCATCCGAAAGGCCCTCCCTCCACGGTGATCTCGCGGTCGGTTTCGCCGGTCCGCCGGATGTCGATCCGGACGCCGCCCTCCGGCAGAAAATCCGCGACGTTCTCGCTCCACTCGACCACCAGGACGGCCCCGGATTCGAGATCGTCGAAAAAGCCGGTGGAATAGAGGCCATCGAACGTGCGGATGCGGTACATGTCGTAGTGGCAGACCGGCACCGGGCCTTTGTAACGGTGCACCAGCGCGAAGGTCGGGCTCGAGACGTCGTCGGCGCTGCCGAGGGCGGAAGTCAAATACCGGGTGAAGGTCGTCTTGCCGACGCCCAAGCCCCCGGTGAATTTGACGAGGTCGCCGGGGCGAAGCGCCCGCGCGATCTCCCCCGCGGCCCCCGCGGTGTCCGATTCCGAATGTGACAGATATCTGCGCGTAATAACGACCTCCGTTTCTAAAATTTTATTATAACACCGACTTCTCCCGTTTACAATTTAAAATTCGGCAAAAGCGGACTCCGGCGAAAAAAGAGCGCGCCGCCGCCCGAAACGGAAGGCGCGCGCGGGGCGCGTCTCGCTTTACAAACGGGCGTCGGGATGATAAAATAGTAAGGAAAGACGTCCCGGAGAGGAGGCCTCGCGGCATGAAACGATTCTGGGCTTCCGTTTTGAGATATATCCGCTTCACCGACAAGATGATGCTGCTCCTGTGCCTCTTGGTCTCCGGGATCAGCGTCGTCTGCCTCTACTCGATCGTCCACTCGGGGATAGGCCCCAAGCTCGGGGCCTACGAGCGCAACGTCATCGTCCAGACCGGCTCGATCTGCTTAGGGCTCGTCTGCGCGGTCTGCCTCTCGCTGATCGATTACCATGTCCTCGCCAGGCTCTGGAAGATCTATGTCCCGCTCTCGCTGTTTTTGGTCGGGCTGACCTTCTTTTACGGCGTCCAGGTCGACGAGAACATCGACGACAAGGCGTGGCTCAACCTGCCCTTCGGCATGACGTTCCAGCCGGCCGAGCTTATGAAGATCTGCTTCATCCTGAGCCTCGCCTACCACCTTTCCAAAATAAAAGGCGCCCTCAACAGGCCGCTCAACATCCTGCTGCTCTGCCTGCACGGCGCTTTGCCGGTCCTGCTCGTCCACCTGCAGGGCGACGACGGCACGGCTCTGATTTTTTTGTTTATTTTCGTGACCGTCGTGTTTTTGGCCGGGGTCTCGTGGAAATATCTGCTCCCCGCGGCGGCGGTTTCCGCTGTGGCGGTGCCGATCGTCTGGCAGTACGTCTTCTCCGAGGACCAGCGCAGACGCTTCCTTTCCGTCTATTTTTCCGCCTACGCCGACCCGGTCGGCTCGGATTACCAGCAGCGCCTGAGCCGCATCTCGATCGGCTCCGGCCAGATGACCGGCAAGGGGCTGTTTCAGGAGGAATACTGGTACGTCCCGAAGATGCACAACGACTTCATCTTTTCGTTCATCGGGCAGGCGCTGGGCTTTGTGGGCGCGCTCGCGGTGGTGGGGCTGCTGCTCGCGATCTGCGTGCGCTCGATCCATACGGCCGTCACCGCGCTCGACCCGCTGGGCACCTATATCTGCTACGGCTTTTTCGCCATGATCTTCTCTCAGTGCGCGCTCAACATCGGCATGTGCCTGAGCGTGCTGCCGGTCATCGGCGTCACGCTGCCCCTGCTGAGTTCCGGGGGATCGTCCGTGCTGATCACCTACCTCGGGATCGGGCTGGTTTTAAGCGTGCGCACCCACCGGCGCAAGGCGCTGTTTTACGACTGACGCTTTCGGGGCAGACTGATGAACGCCGCACCGCCCCTCTTAAGTTCCGGGGGATCGTCCGTGCTCATCACCTGCCTCGGGATGGGATTCGTGATGAGCGTGCGCACCCACCGGCGCAAGGCGCTGTTTTACGACTGACGCTTTCGGGGCAGACTGATGAACGCCGCACCGCCCCTCTTAAGTTCCGGGGGATCGTCCGTGCTGATCACCTACCTCGGGATCGGGCTGGTTTTGAGCGTGCGCACCCACCGGCGCAAGGCGCTGTTTTACGACTGATCTTTTTCCGGCAAGTCCGGATGCTAAATAGAACGGAGGTTTTCGTATGAGGTATTCCGTGGCCGTCGACCTCGGCGGCACAAATATCGGCGCGGGCGTCGTCAGGAAGGACGGCCGCCTGATCTCCAAAGTCAGCGCCCCGATCCCCGGAGGATCGGGCCCGGAGGCGCTGATCCGTCAGATCGGCGACGCCGCGAGAGCGGCGATCTTTGAGGCGCATATGGAGCCTCAGGAGATCGCGTTCGCCGGAATCGGTATCCCCGGCGTCTGCAAATCCGCGAGGGGGCCGGTCATCTTCGCGCCGAACATCGCGTGGAAAAACATCGACTGCGTCCCGACGCTCGAGGCCTACCTCGGCATGAGGGTCTACCTCGGCAACGACGCCGACTGCGCCGCGCTCGGGGAGGCGAAGGCCGGGGCCGGCGCCAAATACGACAACTTGCTGATGCTCACGGTCGGCACTGGCATCGGCGGCGGCGTGATCCTCGGCGGAAAGCTCTTTGAAGCGCCGCTCGGCGGGGAATACGGCCACGTCACGCTGGTCCACGGAGGCCTGCCCTGCGGCTGCGGGAAGCGGGGCTGCTTTGAATGCTACGCCTCCGCGAACGCCCTGAAACGCGAAACCAGAAGGGCCGCCGAAGCCCATCCGGAATCCCTGATCTGGAAGCTCTGCGGGGGCGATCTCTCTAAGGTCGGCGGGCGCACGCCGTTCGACGCCGCCGAACAGGGCGACGAGACCGGCAAGGCCGTGGTCGAGCAATACCTCGACTATCTGGCCGACGGCATCAGCGGGCTTGTGAACATCTTCCGCCCGCAGGCCGTGGTCGTCGGGGGCGGCGTCAGCAATCAGGGCGATTCCCTGCTGATCCCGCTTGAGAAAAAAGTCGCCGCGCTCTGCTACGCCTCCGGCGACATCCCGACTCCGAGGATCATCCGCGCGTTTCTCGGCAACGACGCCGGCGTCATCGGCGCGGGCATGCTGGGGTTCTGAAAACAAGAAGATAAAGAGAGGCGGCCGAAAGGCCGCCTCTCTTGTTGCACAAACGATCGTTTGGCGCCGCTTTTTTTAGCTCCGCGCGCCCCGGAAATTTTGAACACGAAAACAGCGCCGCCCGAACAGGCGACGCGCCCGTGTTCCGCTCGGAATACCTTCAGCGGATGACGCCGTACTGCTTCATCATATCGCGGAGTTTTTCGACCATGTCGACGGCCATCGCGGAGAACTCGTCGGCGGCGCCGCCGTCGCTTTTGACCTTATGGATCTGGGACTCGATATAATCGGCAGTCTTTATCATAACGGTAGAATTGTTGATCTGATCTTCGATACTAAGCATAGTGATAGCCTCCCCGGTTTGTGATACGGTCATTATAACATATAGAAATCCCAATTAAAAGGGACTTTTCATAAATTTTTCACTGATTTTACTTTTATTCCACCGATTTCATGGATTCGACCATGCCGATTTTTTTGAGCTGAAAATACATGATCCAATCGACCAGCAGCGTAAACAGGATCGTCGTCGCGAACGCCGCGAAGAAACACCACGCGGGCAGATCCCGGCCGAACATGATGGCGTCGGTCTCGGCGACGCCCATCACGAACCGGTGCAGGTAGACGCCGAGCCAGAGGCCCGCGGCGTCCCCGAGCAGGGAGAGCAGCAGGCTCTCGCGGAACACGTAGGCCGAGGTCTCGCGGTCGTAGAAGCCGAGCACCTTGAGCGTCGCGATCTCGCGGATCCGCTCGGTGATATTGATGTTCGTCAGGTTGTAGAGCACCGTCAGGGCGAGCAGCGCCGCCGAGAGGATGATTAAGACCACGACGTAGTTGAGGTTCCCGACCGTCTCGGCGAAGGAGGCCCTTGAATCCCGTGCGAAGGTCAGCCCGAGCACGGCGTCTTTTTCAATCAGCTCCGAGGCAAGCAGGTTCTGCGCCTCCTCGCCCGCGTCGCTCATGATGGTGAGCAGGAGGTTCGGCGCCGGGGCCTCCCCGTCGTAGCGCGCCCAGCAGGCCTTTGTCATGTAAATGAAATGAAACACATAGTTTTCCGTAACGCCGGCGATTGGGGCCGTGATCTGCCGCCCGTCCGCGGTGAAGGTGATCGGGTCCCCGACCGAGAGGCCAAGCTCCTCGGTGAGCTTCTCCGTGACGATCACGCCGTCGTCCGACAGGGCGAGCTCTTTGCCCGAGACGCGCTCATGGAAGCTGATGAACCGCGAAGCCGCCGCCCCATCCTCAAAGACGAGGAAATAGACGTCCGGGACGCCCTTGATCTCCGCGCTCTTTTGATAGACCGGCAGGCTTTTTTCCGCGGCGGGATTCTCCTCGAGCGCGTCATAGACCTCCCGGCGCTCCGCCTCCGACGCGTCCGCGTCAAGCGCGGTGGTCAGGTCGTAGAGAAAGATGCCGGAATACTGGCGCTCCATGATCTGGCTGATCGAGGAATAGAGTCCAAAACCCGTGAGCGTCAGCGCCGTGCAGCCCGCGATGCCGATCACCGTCATCAGCATGCGCCTCTTATACCGGAAGAGGTTCCGGACCGTGACCTTTTTGAGGAAGCCCAGACGCTTCCAGATGAAGCCGACGGATTCGAGGAAGACGCGCTTGCCGGGTTTGGGCGCGCGCGGGCGCATCAGCTCGGCGGGCGCCGCCCGGAGCTCCAGATCGCAGGCCCAGATCGCCGCGAGCGCCGTGGAGGCCAGGCAGACCAGCGTGACCAGAATCCAGAGGCCCCAGTCCGGCACCAGCTTCAGCCCCGGCATGATATACCGCAGCGCGTAGGCGCTGTAAATGACCTTCGGGAACACCACGGTCCCGGCCGCGATCCCCGCCGCCGCGCCCGCGACGCTCGCGGCCGAGGCATAGATCAGAAATTTGGCGGCGATCTGCCCGCGGCGGTAGCCCAGCGCCTTGTAGGTGCCGATCTCCGTGCGCCGCTCCTCGACCATCCTCGTCATCGTGGTGAGGCAGACGAGCACGGCGACGAGGAAGAAAAAGACCGGGAACACGCTCGCGATCGCCTCGATGCGCTGGGAATCCCCGCCGTAGGTGTCGTAGCCCGCGTCCTCGTTCCGGTCGAAGACATGCCAGACCGGTTTTTTGAGGTCCGCGAGCTCCTCCTTCGCGTCGTCGATCTTTTCCCGCGCGTCGGAAAGCTCCTCTTTGGCGTCCGCCTCGGCGTCTTTATATTCCTCACGGCCGTCCTCATATTTTTGGAGACCCTCGGCGTAGTCCTCCTCTCCGTCGGTCAGTTCTTGGCGGGCGTCCGCGAGCTCGCTTTCCGCGTCGGCGATCTCCTCTTGACCGTCGGCGCGCGCCTCCTCGAGGTCGAGGAGGCCCTCTTCCCAGTCCTTCTCCGCGTCGCGGAGTTCCCTTCGGGCCTCCGAGAGCTTATCCCTTGCGGCTTCAAGCTCAAGCTCGCCGTCGCGATATTTTTCCCAGCCCGCGTCGATCTCGGCCTGCGCGGATTTTATCGTATTAAGATTGGAAAAATAGCCGGAGAGCTCGGCTTGCGCCGCCTCGAGCTGCGCCCGGTACCCGGCGATTTCGGCGAGGGCGGCGTCCCGCTCCGCCTCACCGATGAGCCCCGCGGCATAGGCCTGCCCGACCTGCTCTTCTTGAAGGTCAAGCTGCCGCTCCTGCGCGTCCAGCGCGTCCTGTTGGGCATCGAGATACGCCTCAAACTCGGCGAGACTCGAAAATCCGGTCGCGGCGATGCCGGCGTTAAGCTCCGCTTGGGCGTCGGCGAGCTTCTCTTTTGAGCGCTCGAGCGTCCTGAGGCCCGCTTTATATTCATCCAGACCGTCGTGGTACTCGTCCCAGCCGTCGTCCAGCTCGGCGCGCGCGTCGGCGATCTCCTCTTCGGCGTCGGCGATCTTTTCGGCGAATTCCTCTTTCGCGTCGGCGAGCTCCGCCTCGCCGTCGCGATACTCGGCCCAGCCGTCGTCCAGCTCGACGCGCGCGTCCCGAAGCTCCCGCTTCGCGTCATAAAGCTCGACCCGCGCGTCGCGAAGCTCCGCGCTTGCCGTGAGCTCCCCGCCCGCGAGCTCACGCTCGGCGTCGGCGAGCTTTTCGTCGGCCTCCGCCCGGATCTCCTCGTAGCGCCCCGGCTCGCGGACCTCCGCGAGGGCCTCGAACGCGTCTTTCCCGCGCGCCGCCGCGTCCTCGTATTCGTCGGAGAACGCGGAGACGCCCGCCGTATCCGCGAGCGTGACGCTGACCTCCGTAAAGACGTCGTAGGTGAAATTCTCGGCGTTCACCATAATATAAGTGTCGAGCGAGCCGTTGCCGATGTCGGTGCCGCCGCGCTCGAAGCTCAGATACCGCGGCGAGCGGACCACGCCGACGACCGTGAAGCTCGTGCGGGCGAGGCTGTCCTCCGGCGGGTCGTCCGGGTCGTTCGTATAGACCGTGAGCACGTCCCCAATCTCAAAATCCACGGGCATCTGGGCGTTTTTCTCGATGACGCACTCGTCCGCAGACTCCGGCATGCGGCCCTCCAGCAGATCGGCCCGGTTGAGGGAGGCGTCGGCGTAGTCCGGCAGCGTGGCGTCGGGCAGGGCCATGATCCTCGCGAGGATGTTGGCGTTGCCGTTGTTTTCGAGAAAGACGTCCTTAAAATAGGAGGGCTGCACGCCGCGGGCGCCCGGGACGCCGCGGATGGCCTCAAGATCGGTTTCGCTGAAGCCGTAAGTGGAGACGAGGCGGATATCCAAAAGATTCTGCTCCGCGAAATAGCTGTCGCCGGTGGCGAGCATATCCGGGCAGACGGCCTTGAGCCCGGCGAAAAATCCCGCGCCGAGCGCGACGATTGCAAAAATGGAGAGGAACCGGTTTTTGGTGCGCCGGATCTCCCGAAAAATATCTTTCACAGCCGCGGACCGCAAAACCGTCCCCCCTCTCCCTAAAAAATTGATCGAACAGCCCGCCGGACGGCTTTTCAGGCAATTCCCGGGCGCGCTACCACTCGATCTCTTCGACCGGCGTGGGGCGCGCGTTTTGCTCGACGCCTGTGACCCTGCTGCTGTTGATGTGGATGACCCGGTCGGCCATCGGCGTGATCGCGAGGTTGTGGGTGATCAGCACGACGGTCATGCCCTCCTCGCGGCAGCAGTCCTGCAATAACTTCAGGATGCTCTTGCCGGTGACGTAATCGAGCGCGCCGGTCGGCTCGTCGCAGAGCAGGAGCTTGGGGTTTTTGGCGAGCGCCCGCGCGATCGCGACGCGCTGCTGCTCGCCGCCGGAGAGCTGGGAGGGGAAGTTGTTCGCCCGACCCTCGAGGCCGACTTTTTTGAGCACGGATGCCGCCTGCGCCGGGTCCCGGCAGATCTGTGAGGCGAGCTCGACGTTCTCCTCGGCGGTCAGGTTTTGGATCAGGTTGTAAAACTGGAACACAAAGCCGATGTCGTGGCGGCGGTAGTCGATCAGGCGCTTGCCCTTATACGTGCTCACGTCCTGCCCGTCGACGAAAATGCCGCCTTCGTCGCAGGTGTCCATGCCGCCTAAAATATTGAGGACCGTGGTCTTCCCCGCGCCGGAGGGGCCGACAATGACCGCGAACTCGCCTTTTTCGATGGAGAAGCTGACGTGATCCGAGGCTGTGATCGTCACCTCGCCCATCCGATAGCGTTTGCAGACATCCTTTAATTCGACAAAGCCGCCCATGTTTGCCCTCCGTTTGGAAAGATTTGAATTTATAGAAAAAAAGTGATAATATGTATAGAAACGTGAGTAGAAAAAAGGGTCCGCCCGGGAGGACCGGGACGGGACCCGCCGCCGTACCCTATCATTCCGCAGTATAGCGATAAAATATGAATTTTTCAACCAAGCCGAAAGGAGAACGTTTGATGATGCTCATCGGGTACTACAACTACACCGTCATTCTGACCTACGTCGGAGGGGCGGCCGCCGTTTTGGGAATTTACTTCGCCGTCTCCGGGGGGAGCTTCTGGGCGGTCATCTGCCTGCTCCTCGCGGGGCTTTCGGATATGTTTGACGGGAAGATCGCCGCTACGATGAACCGCGACGAAGAGGAGAAGCTCTTCGGCATCCAGATCGACTCGCTGTGCGACCTTGTGAGCTTCGGCGTGCTGCCGACGGTGATCGGCTGGTCGCTAGGCCTGCGCGGAGCGGTCTTCTTTCTCTCCGCGCTTTTTTTCATCATGAACGCGGTCATCCGGCTCGCCTACTTTAACGTCGACGAGACGCTGCGCCAGCGCGTGGAGACCGGCCGCCGCAAATATTACTGCGGATGCCCGGTCACGGTGTCGGCGCTTTTGTTTCCGCTGATCTACGGCCTGTCCGACCTGTTCGGCGGCGCGACCCCCGTGATCTACCAGATCGCCATCTTCGTCCTCGGCGCGCTGTTCGTCTTAAAATTTTACATACCGAAACCCGAAAAAGCCAGCCTCTACCTCTTCCTCGGCATCGGCCTGCTGACGACGGTGTTGGTGCTCACCGTGGGCCTCTGAGACGGGTTTTCACAGAATCTACACGAAGAAACCCGGAAATGTTCATTTCGGCTTCACGGATTTTTCGCAATAACGAGGTAAACTGTAAATTAAGCGAAAGACTTTTTCGTACTTTTTCCATTTTTGTTTTCTCTCTTCCTTAACCAGAAAAACGGCGGGTCCATCTTGGGCCCGCCGTTTTTCCGGTTTTTTGACGATTATAGGATGATGCAGATCAGTCCGGAACAGCCTTCGTTGATGATGCGCTCGATGGTCTCCTGCAGCCGGAGCCTCGCCTCCTGCGGCATCCGGCTCAGCTTGTTGCGGAGGCCCTCGTTGACCAGCTCGTGCAGGGATTTCCCAAAAATATTGGACTGCCAGATCTTCGAGGGGTCCTCCTCGAATTCCTTGAGCAGATAGTTGACCAGCTCCTCGCTCTGCTTCTCGCTGCCGACGATCGGGGAGACCTCCGTCGTGATGTCCGCCCGCATCATATGGATGGACGGCGCGGACGCCCGCAGCCGGATGCCGTATTTTCCGCCCCGGCGCACGATCTCCGGCTCCTGCAGCGACAGCTCCTCCATGGCGGGCATGACGATCCCGTAGCCCGCCGCCTCCACCTGATCGAGCGCGCCCTTGATCCGCTCGTATTTCCGCCTGACCGCGGCCAGCTCGACCATACACGGCATCAGGCCGTCCTCGCCCGCGATGTCGAGCCCGGTCTTCTCCTGCAAAATCTGATAGAATAATTTCTGCGGCAGCACGATCGCGACGGAGGTACACCCCTTGCCCAGATCCGTCTCGCCCCGGAACACGTTTTGCACATATTCCGTCCCGGAGAGACGGCTGAGCTGCGGGCCGATGTCGCCCATCTTCTTGAGGTTTCCGGCAAAATCCCGGATGCACGCCATCACGGCGCAGCGCACCGGGTGCTCCTTCTCGAGCCCGACAAGCCATCCCGGCAGGTCGAGCCCCACCTCGCGCACCGGAAACTGGTTGAGCGTCAGGCCGAGGATCTCCTTGATCTCCTCCTCGCCCATCTTAAGGCAGCTCACCGCCGCCACCGGCACGTTGTATTTCTCCTGCAGCCGGTCGCGGAGCTGGTGGGCGGCCCTCGTGTCCGGGTCCAGACAGTTGAGCACGACGGTGAACGGTTTGTCGATCCGCTTGAGTTCGTTGATGACGCGCTCCTCGGCCTCCTCGTATTCCGCGCGGGGAATGTCGGTGAAGGAGCCGTCGCTGGTGACGACGACGCCGATCGTGGAATGCTCGGTGATGACTTTCTGCGTGCCGACCTCCGCCGCCATATTGAACGGGATCTCCTCGTTATACCAAGGCGTCATCACCATGCGGGGCATTTCGTTTTCAAAATATCCGATCGAGGAGGGCACGATATAGCCGACGCAGTCTATGAGACGGACCTTCAGCTTCACGCCTTCCTCCGGACTGATCTCCGCCGCCTCCTCCGGGATAAATTTCGGCTCCGTCGTCATGATGGTCTTTCCGGCGGCGGACTGCGGCAGCTCGTCGGTGGCGCGCGCCTTCCGAAATTCCCCCGGGATCTTCGGCAGGACAAGCGTTTCCATAAATTTTTTGATAAAGGTCGATTTGCCCGTGCGCACCGGACCGACCACGCCGAGATAGATGCTGCCGTCGGTCCGCTTCGCGATATCCGCATAGACCGCGCTGCTTTTTTCCGCCATACGGGTCCTCCCCTTCCTCCGTTTTTTGAAATTTCTCATAGAACTATATGCGAAGATTTTTTTTTCAGAACGCCGCGGACATATTCCAAACCGTTTCGGGTAAACTTATAGCAAACCAATCAGGAGGTATAAAAATGAACGTCCGCGCAAATAAATGTATCGGCTGCACCGTCGCCAATTGTGCCTATCACAGCAAGGAGGAGGACTACTGCTCGCTCGATAAGATCGAGGTCGGCTGCCACGAAGCCAACCCGACCGTCTGCGAATGTACCGACTGCCGCTCCTTCGTCCGCAAATCCTGACGGTCCTTCAGGGCGAAAGCCCTTACATAACGCCTGACCCGGAACCGCAAAAATCCTCGCCGCGCGGAAACTCTTTCCGCGCGGCGCTTTTTATTTTCGGAAGATCTCCGCGAACAGCGCGAGGTCTTTTTGATTGAGGCAGCCCGTCAGCCGGAGGACGGCGTAATAGAGCAGCAGAAAAGCCGCGAAGACGATCAGGATTCCCCCGGCCTTCGTGACGTCGAGCCCCAGCAGCGCGGCGCCGTATTTCGCGGCGAAGATCGCCCCGAACGCGCCGAGAAACGGCGCGACCGCCCAGCGCGGCATATCCGCGCGGAAGCCCGTCACATAGATAAGCCTGCCGGCGCTGAGGATCATGTTAAAAATCTCGCTGATGACGATCATCATCAGATACCCCCGCAGCCCAAAGCGCGGCACCAGCAGCCACACCAGCACGACACAGATGGCCGTGTCCAGCACGTTGATCCGCACCACCGCGACCTGTTCGCCGAGCCCCTTGAGCACGCCGTCCACGCAGCTGTCGAGATACATGACGATCACCAGCGGCCCGAGCGCCCGGATGTAGGCCGCGGATTCCTCGCTGTTATAGAGCAGCACCGCAAGCTCCTTGGAGAAGACGGTCAGCAGCGCCGCGACCGCGACCGAAAAGATCAGCGTCAGCCGGATCGTGTAGCCGATCACAAAAAAGATGGAATTCTTCCGGCCGAGCTCCTTATAGCGGGCAATCTCCGGCACCAACAGGTTCGAGAAGCCCAGCAAAAAGGCGCAGGGAGAGATGAGCACCGGGATCACCATGCCCCCGACGATGCCGTACGACGAGAGCGCCGCCTCCTCGGTCAGGCCGAATTTTTGGAGGGAAGCCGGGACGAGCAGGTGCTTTACCGTGCTCAAAGCGGAGCGCAGCACCGCCGACGCGCCCACCGGCATCGCGATCCCGACGACGCGTTTCCACATCTCAAAGCGCTTAGGCGGGCCGCCGCCCGAAAACGGGTGCCGCCGCCGGTCGTTTCGATACAGGATCAAAAAGATCAAAAAGGCCGCCGCCTCGGAGACGGTGCTGCCGGCCGCGACGAGCACACAGCCCTCCGCGAGCGTATCCGGCCTGAGCACGGCAAAGACGGCGACCGTAAACGCCATCTGCGAAAGCTGCTCAAGGATCTGCGCGAAGGCCGCGGGCGTCACGCGCATCACCGCGGTGAAATAGCCGGTGAACGCCGCGGAGACGCCCACGAACGGCAGGCTCAGCGCGAGGATCCGAAACGGCTCCTCCGCGCGCGCGTCGCCGACCCAGCCGTTTGCCGCCGCGCCGCCGAATAGATACAGCAGCGCCATGCCGCCAAACCCGAACAGCAGCGCGTACAGGATGGTCTTTTGCATGGCGGCGGCGGCGCCCCGGCCGCGCCCGATCGCCGTCTCCTCCGCGACGATGCGCGTGGCCGCGAGCCCCGAACCCGAGGAGGCGAACGTCACCGACAGCCGGTAGACTGCCATCATCAAAGAAAAAAGGCCCATGCCCGCGGAGCCGAGATTCCGCGTGAGCCAGGCGTTATAGACCACACCGGCGGCTCCCAAGGAGAGCGAGGTCAGCGTCAGCACGCCGGCGTTGACCGCGAAGGTACGGATTTTGGACACGGCGCCACCTCCCCGCAAATTCTATGCGGGAAAAACCGATTTCAGCAGAACGCGCCGCCCCTTTGCCGGCGGGAAACAAGAAAAAAGCCGCGCCCCGGGGCGAAGCCCGGAGCGCGGCCATGGAGTGGGCAAGTTTTGGCTTTAACAGAAAAGTTTTTGGGCTTTGTGGCCGCCGCGAAAAGTTCTTGCGAAGATTCGGCGGGTTTGAGAGCGAAACGCCCCGGCCGGTTTCTAAACGGATGAACGCCCGGCGCGACAAGCGGAACGGGCCGCCCGCGGCGTTCGGTCCGGCCCCCCGGAACGGATACCCAGCGCGATCTTGCGCCCGGCACGGTTTTAAATTGGGCAGGGGCGGGCTGGAACCGTCACGCGGCGGTAGGGCAGTCCTTCGCCCCGTGGCGGGCCGAGTGGGGCGGGCCGCCATGTTGTTCAGCGCGGGATTCCGGAACGGATGCCGACGCGCTTGATGCCCGGCACGGTTTTAAATTGGGCAGGGGCGGGCTGGAACCGTCACGCGGCGGTAGGGCAGTCCTTCGCCCCGCGGCGGGCGGGACGAAGCGCAGCCTTCCGCGAAGCCTCGAGCGCCCGGTCGCAGACCATCGCGCCGCGGGTCCCGGCAAAGGCGAGAAACGCGCCGAAACCCCCGCGCAGGAAGAGCTCCCCGTTGCCGATCAGGCCGAGGTCGCTGGCGCCCGCGCAGCCGAGGACCATCAGGATGCCGGCGGCCGCGGCCGCGGCAAACAAAATTTTAAAAACATACGTTCTCTTCATTTCTTTTTCCCATCCTTTCCGTTCCGGCGGGGGGACTCCCCTCTGCCGCAGACAAAGCGAACATCCGTTCGTGCTTTCTGATTTCATTATATCGCCTCTTTTGGAAAAAGCAAGGGGTTTGATAAAAAAAGCGAACGCTTGTTCTTTGATGGTGTTATTTTGTCCCATCTCCTAAATTTTCAGCGGCGCGGCCCCCTTGCTTTTCTTTTAGAAAAAAGATAGAATGATGTCATTGTGTTTTTTTTGGAGGAACTATGCTCGCACCTGTCAAGGAGAAAGCCTTTTATAGAGCTCTTTTTTCGATCGCCATCCCGCTGGCGGCGCAGAATATGATCACGTTCGCCGTCTCGCTCGCGGATACCGTCATGCTGGGGCAGGTGAGCGAAACCGCGCTTTCCGCGGCCAATCTCGCCAACGAGCTCTACTTTGTGCTGATGATCATCGGCTTCGGCATCACGTCCGGGGCGACGGTCTTCGCCGCCCAGTATTGGGGCAAGCGCGACGTCGCCTCGATCCGCAAGATCATCACGATCATGCTGCGCATCACGCTGGTCTTCGCCCTCCTCGCGACCTGCGTCGCGGCGTTTTTGCCGGAGACGTTTATGCGCCTGTACAGCGACGACGAGGCCGTGATCACGCAGGGCGCCGAATATCTGCGCGTCATGGCCTTCGGCTACCTTTTCTTCAGCATCGCGAACGCGCTCTTCAGCATCCTGCGCACGGTGCGCACCGTCAAGATCTCGGTGATCGCCTACCTGATCTCGCTATGCGTCAACATCTCGCTCAACTGGGTCTTCATCTTCGGCCACTTCGGTTTCCCGGCGATGGGCGTGCGCGGCGCGGCGATCGCGACCGTCATCGCCCGCTTCACCGAATTCGCCATCGCCGTCGTCTACATCCGCTTCAAGGAGGACAAGATCCGCTACCGGTTCCGGGAATTTTTCGGCTCGGTAAAGGGCTACTCCGAGGCGTTTTGGAAGATCGGCGCGCCGGTGGTCCTCAACGAGTCGCTCTGGAGCGTCGGCGCCACGGTGCTCTCCATGATCATCGGCCACATCAGCACCCAGTTTGTCGCCGCCAACAGCATCTCCACCGTGGTCTGGCAGTTTTTCTGGGTGGCCATGTCCGGCATGGCCAACGCCACCGCCGTCATGATCGGCAACGCGATCGGCGAAGGGGACGGCAGGGAGCTTGTGCAGCGTAAGGCCGACACCGTCACCTACCTCGCGCTGGGGCTCGGGCTCGTCTCCTGCCTGCTGATGCTGCTGATCCGGCCGTTCGCCGTCGAGCTCTTCGCGGTCTCCCCGGAGACGAAGAAGCTCGCCATGGAGCTTTTGGTGGTCCGCGCGCTCCTGATGATCAGCCAGGGGGCGACCTGTCAGGCGATCATCGGCATCCTGCGCGGCGGCGGCGACACGCGCTTCGCGATTCTCGTGGATGTCTTTTTCCTCTGGACGGTTTCGATTCCGTTCGGGCTTTGCGCCGCGTTCCTTTTCAAATGGAGCCCGCCGCTCGTTCTTTTGGCGCTGCGCTCCGACGAGATCATCAAATTCCTCGTGGCCATCGTCCGCATCCAGCGCGGCAAATGGATCCGTGACGTCACCGTGACGGCCGCCGGCGTCTCGGAATGCAACCGCGCGTAAACGTCTCCCTTTCCGGCCGTCCCCGCATGGCGGGCGGTCCCTCGCGCGGCGGATGCGTCCGCGGCATGATTACGGCGGTTTTCGGCGCGGCGGAAGGCGTCCGGACGGAAAAAATTTACTTTTTAAACCGGGAGTACTTTCTTGACAGACTAAAATAATATGTTAAAATGAGAGCGACTGGTTTCCAAGTTCCGAAGGGGTGAGGCAGATGGCGGCCGGCGAAAGGGATGTTTCCATCGAAGAGGCGGTCCGCTCCGCCCGCTCCGGTGAACAGGAGGGCCTTGAAACACTGATCCGCCGCTGCGTCTACATCTCCCCGAGAACGGTCGAGACCGGCGCCGGACTGGGGCTCGAGTACGACGACCTGCGTCAGGAGGCCGTCATCGCCCTGCTCAAAGCGCTTCACTCCTACGGCTCCGCCGCGGGGGAGGCGTCGTTCCGGACCTATTCCGCCGTCTGCATCCGGCGAAGGCTTTCCTCGGTGATCCGCTCCGGCCTGCGGCAAAAAAACCTGCCGATGGTGGGCTACCTTTCGATCGACGGAAACTTTCCGCTGGAACCGGGCGCCGACCCGGAGGCCGCGTGGATCGAAAAAGAGGATTCCTCCGCGGCGGTTCTGCGGCTGCTCTCCCGGCTCTCGAAGCTCGAAAGCTCCGTCCTGCGGCTCTATCTCGCCGGAAGCTCCTATGAGGGAATCGGCGCGGCGCTCTCTATTTCGGCAAAATCCGCCGGCAACGCGATGGAACGCGTCCGGCAAAAACTCCGGTCGGAAAGCGGCCGGAGGTGACCGTTTCGGTATGCGGCCCCGCGTGGGGCTGGATATACGCATGCCCCGGGGCAAACAGGCAACATCTATAAGAACTTAGCGGTTGTGGTGAACCAAGGGCAAATACAAACCCATGAAAGAGGTAAAAACATGTACGAAGACAAGACCTTAGTATGCAAAGAGTGTGGAAAAGAGTTCATCTTTACCGCTGGCGAGCAGGAATTCTATGCGGAGCGCGGATTCGTCAACGAACCCCAACGCTGCAAAGAGTGCCGCGACACCCGTAAGGACAAACTGAAAACCCAAAAAGAGATGTACACCACAACCTGTGCCGCCTGCGGCGGCGAAGCGAAAGTCCCGTTCAAGCCCCGTGAGGACCGTCCGGTCTATTGCAGCGAGTGCTTCGCCAAAATGAAAACCCAGCAGGAATGAAAACCGAAAACGTCCGGGCTCCCCGCCCGGGCGTTTTTTTATGCCCGCCCGTCCCCCGGGTTCACGCACGGTTCACGAAACGGCGGTAAGGTAGAAATGGAAATTTACAGATGCGGACCGCGCCGTTTTTCCACTGCGCCGGGATGTATTATGAAACCCTCTCCGAAACGCCCTGCTCCGCGCTCAAATATGCTCAACCGATCGGCGCGATGAACGGAAAAACGAGGGTCATGATTTAAAAACGGATAAAAAGAACTGCCCGGGGCGGACGCCCCGGGCAGTTCTTTTTGATCGCGCTTTTATAGACGAGCGGGCTTTTGCCCCAAAAACGCTTTTTACGCCAACGGCCGGATTCGGCGGTGCGGGGCGGGCCGAGCGGTGGAAACAGACCGATGTTGCCGCACAAAGCCGCGCGGGGCAGGATCGGAGACTTCATTCCGCTCGCCCGGGTGGAATCTTATGAAAAGCCGGTTCCGCCGCGCGGGACGGCGTCCTTTCGATGATCGCCCCGGCGCCCGAAGAAGAAAAACGTCAGTTCGGGATCGGCCGGAGCCCCGTTCGACCGGATCTTTATTCGGCCAGCAGCGTCAGGCGGCCGAGGCCGGCCCCCTCCAAAAACGTCTCGGCGCTGTAAGCGAAGAGCACCTGCTGGTAGTCGGAGACCCGGATCGCGGCGAGCATCCCGTCCGTCGCCGCTCCGAGGTCGACATAGGTGATGTGCGCGTAGTGGTTCGCGAGAAACGGCAGCCAGCTCTTCGCCGTCGCGTCGGCGAAGACGAGCAGCCATTCCTCGTACGGGCCCTCCGTCTCAACCTCCGTGACCGGGGCGAGCCCGCCGAGCAGAATGTCCGTGGGGTCCCGCGAGGCCGTCTGCCGGTCGTACAGGCCCTTTTGCTCCGTGCGGACGCCGTCGGCGGACGTGTGGGTCACGGTATATTCGCGCTCGTACTGCGTGTACGCGTACATGGCGACGAAATCGCCGGCCGCGTAATCCGCGAGCACGCCCTCGGCCAAGGAGCCCTTGAAGCCGTGGGCGACGTAGGCGACGTTGAAATCGGAGATCGGTTTCCCGCGCAGATTCAGGGCGGAGGCATATTCGCTGTAGACGTAATACCCGCCCAGCGCGGTCAGGTTCTCCTGCGTGTTGTAGTAGATATACTCGCCGCGGTGGGCGAAGAGGGACTGGTAGACGTCGGCGGTCACGGCCCTCCCCGCGAGGGCCGCGTAGACCTCGGCGATCATGTGGCGCTGGTTATAAAGGCGAGCCGCGGCCGCGCTGTTGATCTCCTGCTGCTTGATGACGGCGGCCGTCGGGATCAGCATGACGCAGGCCCCGGCCCGGTGGTCCGAAACGAAATTCCCGATCGCCTCCGCAGAAACGGCTGTGACATCCGTCTCCGGCGGCTCGATATTTTTGAGCAGGGAGCCGTCCTCTCCAAGGAAGACGCCGTCAAACTCGCGGCGGCCCGAGAGATAGAGCAGGCGGTCCGCCAGCAGCGAAAGCTTGTCCCGCCCGGGCAGGTTCCTTGAAAAAAACGACTCCATCCCGGCCGAAAAATCGCCCGACGAGAGCGTCCCGAAATTCGGGACCGGGAAATCCGTCCCGTGGAGCAGCGCGAGGATCCCGGAAACCGCGAGCGCGGCGGCCAGAAACAGGGCGACGATTTTTTTCACGGCGGCACCTCCTTCTCTTAAAAATAACAGGCTCCGGTCAGAGCAGATAGGCCGTACAGAGGGCGAGCAGCACCGCGCTCGTCGCGCCGCCGCAGACGCCCGCGGCGGCGGGGCTGCGGCGGCGGAGCCGGTGGACGAGCATTCTCATAAAGTCGGTCAGCAGGATCGCGCCCGCGACAAGCGGAATCAGGCTGCCGGAAAGGCCGTAGGCGGTCTCGGCGGTGGAGAAGCTCGCGCCGAGCCCGAGCATCGCCCCGAAATAGCGCGGGACCTCCGTCAGGGAATCCGCGGAGAAGATGACCATCGACAGCATCGTGACGCAAAAAGTATAGATGCCGGCGAAAAATTTCGGAATCCGCTCGAGGTAGCGGCCGAGGAACCATTTTTCCAGCAGGATGAACGCCGCGATGTAGACGCCCCAGACGATGAAATTCATCCGGATGCCGAACCAGACCCCGGCCAGCATGCAGACGAGCGACGTGTTGACCGCGTACTGCAGGGACGTCGGCTTTTCGGATTTGAGGTTATCATAGACGTAATAATGGAAAAATTCCGTCACCGTCATATTAAAGCGGGAAAAAAACTCCGTGACCGAGCCGC
Source organism: uncultured Oscillospiraceae bacterium (assembly GCA_964483415.1). Lineage (GTDB taxonomy): Bacteria > Bacillota > Clostridia > Oscillospirales > Ruminococcaceae > UMGS1668. The sequence continues at coordinate 22,974 of CAZAAR010000003.1, read as the reverse complement.
TCTGGAACGGGAACCAGAAGTTCTTGGGCAGCTCGAGGCCGAAACAGAGGCCAAGCCCGCGCGCCATGTCGCAGAAGCCCGAGAGATCAAAGAAAATCTTCATCGCGAAAGTGATCATCACCATCCACGCGCCGACCACCGTGAGCTCGTCCGCGGCTTTGAGCTCCGCGAAGACCTTGCCGATCGGCACCGACAGCAAGAGGTATTTCGCGAGGCCGCGGATAAATTTCGTGAGCCCGTCGCCGATCTGCGCGAGCGTCGTTTCAGGCGAAAGCGGCTTTTTCCAGAGGTTGTCGACCCGCACGAGCGGGCCGCGGTAAAGCTTGGCGAAAAAGCCGAGAAACAGCCCGAAACGGAAAAAATTCGTCTCATATTCCGCGTCGTATTTATAGACGTCCACAAGATACCCGAGCGACGTGAAAGCGACCACCATCGTTCCGAGCGGAACCTCCCGCCCGGTGATCTGATTGAGCGCGGAAAACCAGATCATCACGCAGGCGTTCGCGGCGATCCCGAATATGTAGATCGACTTGCGGAGTTTCGGGCGGGATTCCGTCCTGCGCAGCCCCTCGGAGAGGGCGTAGGAGAGCGCGAGCACCGCACAGAACATCGGGAAATGGCCCGGCTGCGCGAGGGCGTAGAACGCGGCGGAGATCCAAAACAGCACGGCGCTTCTCCATTTTGCGGGCGTGATCAGAAAGAGCGCCAGCGAAGCCGGCAGAAACAGATAAAGGAATGTAAGGCTGTAAAGCTGCACAGGCGCCCTCCTTTTTTAATAAGATTCCGGCGCGGCCGGGGCAGACGATTTCCCCTGCGCGAGGGGGCGACGTGCAGCCGGTATCCACCTGCTTATCGCCACGCAATTTCAATCCACGTACCCCGCGAGGGGTGCGACGGGCTTGTCGACGCCCTACGGCTTCCAGTACCAATAATTTCAACCCACACACCCCGCGAGGGGTGCGACGTTACATAGATTTTATAATCCCCGTTGTCATCAAATTTCAGTCCGTGTGCCCGCCGGGAAAAATAAAATTATTCCTCCGCGGAAAACGGCTCTCCCGCCGCGGCGCGGAGTTCCTCCACCGCGGCGCGAAGCTCCTCCTCCGTCGTCAGGACGGCGAGAACCTCCCCGAGGGATTTGGCCGAGAGGCGTTTGGGCAGCGCGTAGCGCTCGCAGACCCTCTCCCGGAGCAGATGCGAGCCCCTTTTGCCGGAGAGTCCGAGCTCATAGAGGCGGGCCTTCGTGAGCGGCGCGGGCCGCTCCCCCGCGTCGGGACGCTCTCCCGCGCCGGGCCGCTCCCCGGCGGCGTCCGCCCCGAGGCCGGCCGCCTCAAACGCGCGGCACAGCGTCTCCGTGTCCATGCCCTCCACGCCGAGAAGGCCCGCCTTCCCGGCATGCGCCTTGCGCCGCTCCTTCCCGGGGATGTCCGGGATGTAGATCTGCCGGATACGGTCCGCGGGGATCGCAGAGGCAAGGTAATGGCGCAGCTGAAACCCGGCCGGGTCGGAATCCGTGAGCACGGCGATCCCGGTCTTCGCGGCGAGCGCGCGGATCATCGCGAGGCGCTCTTTATCGTTATAAATCCGGAAGCCGTCGAGCGCGAGGATGTTGCCCTCCACGAGCCCCGAGAGCCGGATCTTGTCGTATTTTCCCTCCACGATGAGGGTCTCCTTCAGCCGAAACGGGCCCCCAAACGGTTCCAAGTCAGTTCCCCCGTCCGATCAAAAATAATCTGCCGACGGCCTCCTCGAGGACCGTCCGCGGGTCCGTGCCCGTGCTCTTGATCTTCCTGTCCGCCGCGAGCAGGACGTCGAGCATCCCGGAGAGCGCGGCGGCGCTGTAAAGCGAGCGGTTTCGCATCGCGCGCTCGGCAATGAACTCCCGCCCCGCGTAGGACTGCGGAAAGTCCCTCGCCAGATCGGATTTTGTCTTGCCGCGGGCGGCGGCGCACCGCGCCCGCAGCAGATCGACATAGGTCCCGGAGAGACTTGCGAGGATCGAGGAGGGCCCCTCCCCCATCGCGCAGAGCTCGTCGATCAGGGAGAAGGCGCCGGCGAAATCGCCGCCCCGCACCTTATCGGCGAGGTCGTAGATGCGCGCGTCCGGCGCCTCGCAGGTCACCTCCGCGACGATCCGCTCCGTCACTTTTCCGTCCCTCGCGTACTCGGCGGCCTTTTTGGCCTCATTCCGCACCGTGGCGCTGTCCGTCCCGCAGCGGGCGACCAGCGCGTAGGAGACCCCGCGGTCCATCGAGGCCCCGTGGGCCTCGGCCTGCGCCTCCGCGAGCCGGCAGAGCTCGGCGGTGGTGTACGGCTCGCACCGGACGACGCCCCCGCCCTTTTTGTCGATCAGCCTGCGGAGGGAGGCGTATTTTTCGAGCTTTTTTTTATCTTTTTTCGGCTCGGCGTCGATGGCGCTGTAAAGGAAAATAACCGTCGCGCCGTTTTCGGCCGAAAGTTCAGTGACGAACTGCTCGAGCTTGCCGCGCTCCGTCGGGCTCAGCTTCTCGAGCGGCAGATCCTCCGCGAGCACGCACCGCCGCCCGCCGTCGAAGGAGATCTCAAACGCAGCGTCCGCGAGCGCGTCGGCCGAAACGCCGCCGGTAAAGGCATGGAAACCCGGGCCGGCCTTCCCGCCTGAGGCAAGGTTCGCGAGCGCGTCGGCGAATTTGCGCTTCCGGGCGGCGTCGCCGCCGTAAATAAAATAGACGGGCAGGGGCACCCCCAAGCGGATATGCCGCTGAAGTTCGTCGGCGGTTTTGAAAATCAAGCGCTCAGCCCCTTTTTATCGTCTTCCCGCGGCAGTAAAACGTCAGCCTGCCGGAGCCGGCGGGCACGATCTCCGCGGCCCCGCCGAACGCGCCGCCGCAGCCGATGGTGACGAGGGAGCCGCACCGCAAAACGGAGAGCTCGTCCATCGACACCTCGCGGACCACGGCGATGTCCGGCCGGCGGTATTTCGCTTCGATGTCCATTATATCACATCCGCCGGAATAATATAAGAGGATGGCGTCCCCGGTCTCGACGGCGAAATCTTCATCGCTGAAGAAAACCGCCCGGCCGCCGTTACCGAGGTTGACTTCCATCGGGTAGGAGGCGCCCTGCGCCCCCGCGCGGGAGACGGCCGCGGGGTCCGAGAGCACCGCAAGCTCCGGGGCGTAGGCCTCCACGAGCCGGAGCTCCGCCGCCGCGTCCCCCTCGCCGGCCGAGACGAGCGCCGTGACGCCGCCGTGATCGTAGCCCGCGATCTTCCGGACGGAAAACACGTCGTCATAGCACAGGCTCTCCGCGATCAGCAGCGTTTTGCCCCTCGCCGTACAGGAGATCGCCGCGCCGTCCCTGAGCGGGATAACGCGGATCTCCGTGAGGTCCCTTTTGAGCACGGACTCGCTGAGAAGCCCGACTGAGAGCGCCGTCAGGGACAGGAGCGCCGCCAGTTTCCGGAAGCGCAGGCGCGTGCGAAACAGCTTCGGCAGCAAAAAGAGCAGCGCGCTCCCCGCGATCCAGAGGAAGATCCAGCCGCTCTCCGCCGGGGCGACCGTGTCGGGCAGCGTGGAAAACAGCTCCGCGATGCCGATGAGCATCACGGAAAGAAATCCGGCCAGCTTCGCGCATAAAAACCCGAGTCCGCTTAGTACCGGTATCCTGCCGAGCACGGCGGCCGGGACGCCCGCGTACATGGCGAGCATCGCGACCGGCCCGGCGACGAGGTTGGAGAGAATCCCCGCGAAACAGACGGTGCCGTAAAACGCGGCGCAGACCGGCGCGGTGAAGCTCCACGCGGCGACGGAGACCGCGACATTCTGCAAAAGGAGATCCACCCGGCGGCGGCCCGCCCGGGTTTTAGAAAAGGAATTCGGGACCGTCCGCCAAAGCAGGCGCGACAGCGGGGCCGCGCAGGCAACGATACCGAGGCTGCCCGCCACGGACATCAGAAAACCGCAGTCACAGGCCGCCGCCGGATCGACGAGCACCACGAGCGACGCGCCGAACGCGAGCGAGCTTGGGGGATCCGTCTCCGAGTCGGTGAGCGCCGCGACATAACGCGTGAGCGTCATAAGCGCCGCGCGCAGGACGGACATGCCAAGCCCGGCCGCCGCCGCGTAAAAAACGGTCGCAAGGATCAGCAGGACGGCCTTCTTTTTCTCCCCCATATGCGAAAGGGAGAGCAGCCGTTCCGCGAACCACGCGACCGCCACCATATTCATGCCCGAGACGGCGAGCACGGCCGACATGCCCGCGCGGCGAAACGCGTCGGTGATTCCCGTATCGAGGCCGTCCCCGAGGCCCAGCACCATCTGCTCAAGCAGGTGGAGCGGATCCCCGGAGAGATGCTCGCTCAGCGAGTCCGCGAACCACCGCCGGTAGGCGGCGAGGAGCGAGGCCGGCGTCACAACGTTCTCTTTTAGGACAACCGGCTCCCCGGCGAAGGAGGCGTAGGCCTTGACGCCGAAGGCCCGCTCCGCCGCGCGCTCGGCAAAGGTGCCTGCGCCTTCCGCGAGGGCGCCGCCCTCCTCCTGACCGAGAAACAGGATCCTTCCCCCGATCAGGTCCCCGGGCTCCACGTCGTAGTCCCCGTAGCCGCTCACCCGGACCCGTATGCCCTGCGGCGCGCCACGCGCCTCAATCGAGCGCGTGCCGACCGTAAACCGCGTGCGGCCGCTGTCGCTCCCGGCCTCCTCCACCACGCCGGTGAACGCGGCCTCCTTTCCGGCGAGCGAGCGGATCGGATAATAAAACAGGCCGAGGTAGCCGGCGACCCATAAAAACGCGGCCGCCAATGAAAGCGAGACCGCGAACGCGCGCCGCCGCCGCCAGACGAAGCGGAAAATGACGGACAGAAACAGCGCCGTCGCCGCCGCCGCGAGATCCACGGTCAGACCGAGGAAGGACGCGGCGAACGCGCCGGCCAGAAACGAATAGCCCGCCCAGCAAAAAATACGCCTGATCGGCCGCTCCCGCTCCATGGCTTCGGCCTTCTTTCGCGCTTATTTGACATGATTATACAAAAAAACAGGATTTTCCGCAATGCGAAAAACCCCGTTTCCAAAAATATCCCGTCTATTCCTGATTGCTCAGCTCCTCCTCGGCCTTGAGCTGCGCGAGATGCTCCTGGTAGGCCGCGAGGATGGCCTCCTCCATCGCGTGCCTCGCCTCCGGCGTGATCGGATGTACGATGTCCCGGAAGACGCCGCCCTCGTCCTTCCTGCTCGGCATGGCGACGAAAAGGCGCTCCGGTCCCTCGATGACTTTCAAATCGTGGACGGCGAGGTCGTGATCTACCGTCACCGAAACCAGCGCCTTGAGACGGTCGTTCTGGTAAGTCTTTCTGATGCGGATATCCGTGATGTTCATCGTTTTGCTCCTCCTAAAATGATTCTGTTATAGTATTTGGCAGAATCATCCGGGTTATTCAAATCCGGAAAGGCCGGGGCGAATTTGCGAAAACATGAAGATCCGGGACGCAAAGCGGCCGTCTTTGCCATAGGACCGGCGCGAGGACGTTTCGCTCTTTTCGCGTCGTTTTCATGAAAACGGGCCGCCCGGCCCCGTGCCGGAGGAGAAAAATCCGAAAATAGAGGTTTCTTTTTCCCCGGGTTTGCAATATAATGTAGGATAAGGATTTATAGGCGGTTTTTGATCGCCTTTCCGATAGAAAGCGGGCGATTTTTTTGACGATGGATGAAGAAACGCTGAAACAGTGCAGGCATCTGCACTTTATCGGCATTGGCGGCTCCGGCATGTTTCCGCTGGTGCAGATCCTCCACAAGGAGGGCTACTACATCACGGGCTCGGACAACAACGAGACCGAGACCACCCGCGTCGAGCGCGAGATGGGCATCCCAGTCACGTTCGGTCAGGCCGCGGAAAACATCGCGGGGGCGGACCTCATCGTATACACCGCCGCCATCATGGACGACAACCCCGAGCTGATCGCGGCGCGGGCCTCCGGCGTGCCGTGCCTCGAGCGCAGCGAGATGCTCGGCCTCATTTCCTGCCGCTATAACCGGGCGATCTGCGTCGCCGGCACGCACGGCAAGACCACCACCTCCGGCATGATCGCGCAGGTGCTGCTCGAGGCCGGGCTCGACCCCTCCGCCTTCATCGGCGGGAAGGTCAAGGCCCTCGGCGGCAGCGGCCGCTCCGGGGACAGCGACATCATCGTGATCGAGGCCTGCGAGTTCCGGGACACGTTCTTACACCTCGCGAACGATATCTCCGTGATCCTCAACATCGACAACGACCATCTGGATTATTTCGGCACGATCGAAAACAGCATCCGCTCCTTCCGCATGTTCGCCGAGCACAGTACCGGCCCCGTGATCGTCAACGGCTGCGACGCCAACTCCATGAAAGCCGTCGAAGGGCTCGAAAAGGAGATCATCACTTTCGGCTGGGACGACTCCTGCGACTATTGGCCGGCGGACGTGACGCCCCTCGGCGGCGCGAAGAGCGCCTACACCCTGATGCGCGGGGACGAGACGCTCGCAGAGGTCACCCTCTCCATCCCGGGGCGGCACAACATCCTCAATTCCCTCGCCTGCGCGGCCGCGTGCATCTACGCGGGAGCCGATCCGAAGGCCGTCGCCGAGAAGATCGGCCATTTCCCCGGCGCGGGCAGGCGCTTTGAGATCCTCGGCGAGGTGGGCGGCGTCACGATCGCGGACGACTACGCCCACCACCCGGCGGAGGTCAAGGCCACGCTCAAAGCCGCGAAAGAGATGGATTTCGGCGAGGTCTGGGCCGTGTTCCAGCCGTTTACCTACTCCCGGACCGCGATGCTGCTCGATGATTTCGCGGACGCGCTCTCGGTCGCCGACCATGTGGTCATGAGCGAGATCATGGGCAGCCGCGAAAAAAATACCTACAATATTTATACGAAGGACCTCGCCGCCAAGATCCCCGGCAGCGTCTGGTTTAACACCTTCCGCGAGATGGCGGACCACACCCTCGCCCACGCGAAACCCGGCGACCTCGCGATCACGCTCGGGTGCGGCGACGTCTACAAATGCGCCTACCTGATGGTGGGCCGCCCGGCAAACGGCGTGTGACCCGCCGGGCCGCGTCTTTGTCAAAACAGGCAGATGGAAAAGTAACGGACACCCGGAAGAGAAAGGATGAGCACAGATGAAGCCGCTTGGAAAAGCGCTCGATGAATTCCGCTTCTATATCGCCGGGCAGAAGATGGAGGCCGACGAGACGATCGGCACCCTGATCCAGAACGGCCAAAGCGACGAGGCCGCGGTCGAAAGGGCAAAAGTCGTTGTGAGCGACGTCTTCCTCGCCTATCTCCAGCAGGCGGAAAAGGCGCACGCGCGGGAGGGCTACGCGGGCCTCGTCAAGGCCTACGCCGCGGCACTGACCCCGCAGCTCCGGGACTGGAAGCGCCGCAAGGAGAGCGCCGAGGCCGAGGACCGGGAGGCGCAGGCCCTGATCTTCACGGCGAAGCTCGATAAGGCCGAGGAGCTGCTGACCGTCTTCGCCGAGCTCATGGAGAACGCGCGCGGGGAGTGAGCCCCGCCGCATATCTTCTTTGCCGACTCGCGCTCCGCCTGAGCCAAAAACGCCGCCGCGCCCGTATGGGGGAAGCGGCAGGTTTGTCTGCTGTGTCCGCGCCGTCAAGGGTTCCATAAATTTCGCGCCCGCATGGGGAAGGTGGCCCGCGCCGACCGCGATGAACGTGAGCATCGTCCCCGCCCATATGGGAAGGGCGTCCCTGCGGCTGCCGTTCCGGGCGATCGGATCTCATAAAAAAATGACCCCCGGAGGGTTTTCTCCCCGGGGGATTTCTTTTTTTATCGGAGCAGCAACATGGCGACCCAGCCGTTCTCGTCGATTCGTGTCTCGACGCGGAAGCCGGCGTCCAGACAGGCCCGCTCGGTCTCGTCCGCGCGGGTGTCGATGATGCCGGAGATGATCCACACGCCGCCCGGCGCGAGGAACTCCTTCACCGTACCGAGCAGGCGCAGGATCACGTCCGCGACGATGTTCGCGGTGACGATCTCAAACCGGCCGGAGACCGTTTCGGTCAGGTTCCCGCAGACGAACTCCGTGACATCGGAGACGCCGTTTCGTTCGGCGTTCTCCTTTGCGACCCTCACGGCGACCGGGTCGATGTCGACGCCGAGCGCGCGGGGCGCGCCAAGCAGCGCCGCGCCGACCGCGAGGATGCCGCTGCCGGTGCCGACGTCGAGGAGCTTCGTCCCCTCCGTCACGCATTCCTCCAGGAGGCGCAGGCAGAGCCGCGTCGTCTCATGGGTGCCGGTGCCGAACGCCATGCCGGGGTCGAGCCGGATCACCTTTTCGCCGTCCTTCGGCGCATAGGTCTCCCAAGAGGGGCAGACGGCCAGCTTTTCGCTGATTTTCTGAGCGTGGTAGTAGTTCTTCCAGTTGTTCGCCCAGTCCTCCTCGCGCACGCCGGCGGTATGGAGCTCATAGGAGATTCCCGCCGCCGAAAGCCGCTCCCTCAGGAACTCCACGGCCTCCGCGAGCGCCCGCTCCTGTTTAAGATAGAGGTGGATCAGGGTATGCGCGCGGTCCTTCTTTAAGAGTTCCTCTTCGATCAGATCCACGCGCGCGATCTCCCGGACCTCGGCCTCGAGATCGGAGTAGTCCTCGAGATAGATCCCGGCGTCCGCGACCATCGAGCAGACCGCCGCGGCGCGGTCGGTGTCCTCCGTCGGGACCTTCACGGTCAGCTCGTTCCAAAGATCGTCCATGCTCAGTCTCCTTTAAAGGAATCTTTGATTTTATCGAAGAAGCTTCTGCGCTTCGCGTAGTTGCGGTCCGTCATGGATTTTTCAAAGTCCCGGAGCAGGTCCTTCTGCTTGTTGGAGAGGCTCTGCGGCACCTCGACGACCACGCGGACGTACTGGTCGCCGCGTCCGCGGTTGTTGACGTAGGGGATACCCTTGTTGCGCAGGCGGAACGTCGCGCCGGACTGCGTGCCCTCCGGGACGTCGTATTTCACCTTGCCGTCGATGGTCGGGACCGTGATCTCGTCGCCGAGCACCGCCTGCTGGAAGCTGATCGGGATGTCGCACCAGACGTCGAAGCTGTCCCGCTGAAAGATCGGGTCCTTCTGGACCGTGACCGTGACGTTGAGGTCCCCGGCGGGGCCGCCGTTGGCGCCCTCGTCGCCCTGACCGCGCACCGCGAAGGTCTGGTTGTCGTCGATGCCCGCCGGAATGTCGACGGTGATCCTGCGGTTATGGCGCACCCTGCCCATGCCGTTGCAGGACTGACAGGGGTCGTTCACGACCTTGCCGCGCCCGCCGCAGCGCGGGCAGGTCTTGGTCGTCTGGATCACGCCGAACGGGCTGCGCTGCTGGGCCGTGACCTGGCCCCTGCCGCCGCAGTCGGGGCAGGTCTCGGGCTGCGTGCCGGGCTTCGCGCCGGTGCCGCCGCAGTCCGCGCAGCGCTCAAGGCGCTGGATCGGGATCTCGCGCCGGGTGCCTTTGGCCGCGTCCATAAAACTTAACTGGATGCGCACGCCGACATCGTTGCCGCGGATCGGGCCGCTCGGGTTTCTCGCCCGGGTGGAACCGCCGAAGCCGAAGCCCTGGCCGAAGAGATCGCTGAAAATGTCCCCGAAATCCCCGAACCCGCTAAAACCCCCCGCGCCGCCGAAGCCGCCCGCGCCGGGTCCCCCGCCCCCATAGGCCGGGTCCACGCCCGCGTGGCCGAATTGGTCGTACCGGGCGCGCCGCTGCGGATCGGAGAGGACGTCATACGCCTCGCCGACCTCCTTGAATTTGGCTTCCGCGGTGGGATCGCCCGGATTCAGATCCGGGTGATGCTTTTTTGCCAAGGCGCGGTAGGCTTTTTTGATCTCCTCCTCCGAGGCGCCTTTTTCGATGCCCAGCACCTCGTAGTAGTCGCGCTTCTCCGCCATATTTCTTCACCCTTTTACGTCTTCTAATACGGCAAAAAGCGGGGATGCCCCCGCCCTGCCGTTTCACCCCTCCACGGGGATCAGTTGTCGTTTACTTCGCGGTAATCCGCGTCCACATAGCCGTCGGTCGCCTCGGTGCCGCCGCCCTCCGCGCCGCCCTGCGGGCCGTCCTGCGGGGGCTGCTGATAGGCGTTCGGATCGCCCTGCGGGGGCTGCTGGTAGATCTTCGAGGAGAGCTCGTAGAATTTATCCTGCAAATCCTTCTGCTTCGTTTTGATCACCTCGGTTTCGTCGCCCTTGAGGGCTTCCTTCAAGGCGTCGATCCGGCTCTGAAGAGCCTCTTTGTCGTCGGAAGAGAGCTTGTCGCCGACCTCGCCGAGCGTCTTCTCGCTCTGATAGACCATCTGGTCCGCGGAGTTGCGAAGATCGATCTCCTCGCGGCGCTTCTTATCCTCGGAGGCGAACTGCTCCGCGTCCTTGACCGCGCGGGCGACGTCCTCCTTGCTCATGTTGGAGGAGCTGGTGATCGTGATGTGCTGATCCTTGCCGGTGCCGAGGTCCTTGGCGCTGACGTTCACGATGCCGTTGGCGTCGATGTCGAACGTGACCTCGATCTGCGGAACCCCCCTCGGCGCGGGGACGATGCCGTCGAGATGGAACAGGCCGAGGGGTTTGTTGTCGCGGGCCATCTCGCGCTCGCCCTGAAGGACGTGCACCTCGACCGTGGTCTGGCCGTCGGCCGCGGTGGAGAAGATCTGCGATTTTTTGACCGGGATCGTGGTGTTGCGGTCGATGATCTTGGTGAAGACGCCGCCGAGCGTCTCGAGGCCGAGCGAGAGCGGGGTCACGTCGAGCAGCACAAGGCCCTTGACCTCGCCGCCGAGCACGCCGCCCTGGATCGCGGCGCCGATGGCCACGCACTCGTCCGGGTTGATGCCCTTGAAAGGCTCCTTGCCGGTCACTTTTTTGACCGCGTCCTGCACGGCCGGGATCCTCGTGGAGCCGCCGACGAGCAGCACCTTGTCGATATCGGAGAATTTGAGCCCGGCGTCGGCGAGGGCCTTGTTCACGGGTCCGAGGGTCTTTTCGACCAGATCGGCGGTCAGCTCGTTAAACTTGGCGCGCGTGACGTTCATATCGAGGTGCTTCGGGCCGGAGGAATCGGCGGTGATGAACGGCAGGTTCACGTTGGCCTGCGTCATGCCGGAGAGCTCGCATTTGCACTTCTCGGCGGCCTCCTTGAGCCTCTGCATCGCCATTTTGTCGGAGCGCAGGTCGATGCCGCTCTCCTTTTTGAATTCGCCGGCGAGGTAGTTGATCAGGCGGTCGTCGAAATCGTCGCCGCCGAGACGGGTGTCGCCGTTGGTGGCGAGGACCTCGTTGATGCCGTCGCCCATCTGGATGACGGAGACGTCGAAGGTGCCGCCGCCGAGGTCGTAGACCATGATCTTCTGATCCTGCTCTTTGTCCGCGCCGTAGGCGAGGGAGGCGGCGGTCGGCTCGTTGATGATGCGCTTGACGTCGAGGCCCGCGATGCGCCCGGCGTCCTTGGTGGCCTGACGCTGGGAGTCGTTGAAGTAGGCCGGCACGGTGATGACGGCCTGCGTGACCGGCTCGCCGAGGTAGGCCTCGGCGTCGGCCTTGAGTTTTTGCAGGATCATCGCGGAGATCTCCTGCGGCGTGTATTTTCTGCCGTCGATGGCGACTTTATAATCGGAGCCCATCTTGCGCTTGATCGAAGTCACGGTGCGGTCGGGGTTCGCGATGGCCTGCCGCTTGGCGGCCTGGCCGGCCACGCGCTCGCCGTTTTTGTTGAAGCCGACGACGGACGGCGTGGTTCTCGCGCCCTCCGGATTCGGGATCACTACGGGAGAGCCGCCTTCCATGACGGCCACGCAGGAGTTTGTGGTTCCAAGGTCGATCCCAATAATTTTAGACATAATGTATTCCTCCAATATTTGTAGATGTCATAATAAGCGATTCGTATTTTATCTGACCGGGGCGTCCCCGGGGGATGTCAGTTCGCAACCTTCACCATCGTGAAGCGGATCACCCTGTCGCCGAGGCGGTAGCCCTTGCGAAACACCTCCACGATCATGTTCTCGCCGACCGACGGGTCCTCCTCGTGGAGCACCGCGTTGTGCAGGCTCGGGTCAAAGTGCTCGTTCTCCGCCGGGATCTCGGCGACGCCGAGGGCGGCGAAGGACTCCCCGACGGAATTGCAGATCATGTCGATCCCCTTTTTAAAATTCTCGTCGGCGCAGGGATATTCCTTCGCCCGGTCGAAGCTGTCGAGGATCGGCAGCAGCTTCGCGACGGCGTCCGCGATCGCGTCGCCGTAGATGGCGTCCTTTTCGCGCTGGGTGCGCTTGCGGAAATTGTCGTATTCGGCCAGGGCGCGCAGATACCGGTCGCCCAGCTCATCGTACTCTTTCCGGAGCGCGTCCCGCTCGGCCTTGAGGCCCTCAAGCTCCGCCTGCAGCTTTGTGACCGCCGTGGCGGAATCTGTCTCGGCCGGGGTCTGGCCCGCCGCGTCCCCTGTTCCGGGGGCCGGGGCCGCCGATTCCGCCGGCTGCGGCGTCCCTCTTCTTTCTTTTCTGTCTTCATTCTTCATCTTCGTCACCCGTTTCTCGTTGATATGTGATGGAAAGGAGTTTCCCCAATTTTTCGGCGAAATACCGCAGATGCGGGATCAGCCTCGCGTAATCCATGCGCACCGGGCCGATCAGCCCGATCGCGCCGCAGTCGTTTTCGCCGATGCGAAAGCGCGCCACGATCAGCGAGCTGCCGCAGAGCTCCGAAAAACAGTTCTCTTTGCCGATAAATACCTGAACGCTGCCGGCGCCCCGGTCGAGCAGCGGGCCCATCTCCTCGCGCCGGTTTAAGAGCTTCATGATCTCGAGCGCCTTGCCGGAAAATTCGTTGTAGATCAGGAGCTTCTCCTGCCCGCCCAGATAATACTGGCCGTCGTAGGTCTCCTTGCAGAGTTCGTAGATGCCGACCATCAGCGGGTTGAACACCCTTGAATATTCGCCGAGCTGGACCGAGACCGACTGGATGTATTCGGCGCTGATCTTTTTGAGCGTCATGCCCGCGAAGCGGTCGTTCGAGAACTTTTTAAAAAAGTCCGCGATGCCGGGGTTGATGCGGAAACTGAGGCGGCAGACCTTGCTCTTGATGACGCCGTTGGAGGCGATCATCATCAGCACCACCGTGAAGCTGTCCGCCGGGACGATGTCGATGTGGTTGACCGTGACGTGCGCGGGCGTGGTGGTCGCCGCGATGGTCGCGCAACCGGTGTATTCCGCCAGGGTCTCGGCCGCGTCCTCAAGAAGCTTATCCGGGTCCGGGTCGCGCACGTTGAAGAGCGCGTCGACGCCGTCCTTCTCCTCCTCGGTCAGCGGCCGGAAATCCATCAGCCGGTCCACATAGGTGCGGTAGCCGAGGTGGCTCGGGACCCTGCCGGCCGAGGTGTGCGGCTGCTCGAGGAAGCCCATGTTGAACAGCAGCGCCATCTCGCTGCGGATTGTCGCCGGAGAGACGCCGATCCCCGGAAACCGGGACAGGGTCTTGGAGCCGACGGGCTCGCCGGTACGGATATAGGTCTCCACAATGGCCGCGAGGATTCTCTGCTTTCGCTCGTCGAACTGCACGCGCCCGCCTCCCTTCGTTTTTCGGATTAGCACTCCGATTGTAAGAGTGCCAACATGTATAATATACCCAACCGGGCCCCGGCTGTCAATAGGGTTTTCAAAAAGTTCATAAAAATTTCAGCAGTCCGGCGGGCGGTCTGCCGAATTCATTGTTTCCGGAATCCCGTTCTTCATACCTTTTTATAAAAGCGGGCCTGTGCCCCTGCGGTTTTTTCTCAAAGGGGGCGCGGCGCGGCGGAACCTCCGGCGGCATAGAAAACCCCCTCGCGGAGGAGGGGGACAAGATGTTTTTTGTTTTAAAGCCACATCCGGGAGCGCGCGCGGGCAAAAAAAACGGATCGTCCCCGTATGCGCGGGGAACATTTCCGCCGGGCGGGGACGGGGCGAACGGCGCCTGAAAAGCGTCCAAGGCGGCCGGGGACGGGGCGCGCTTTACTCTTCGGGCTCCGGGCCGAACACTTGCCCTACGAGCTTTGCAAATTCGCGGAAGGCGGGCGTATCGGAGAGCTCCGCGAGCGCGCGCGTCATGGAGCGGTAGTACCACGCCTGCTCCTCCGGGTCCCGGCAATGGAAATGCTGCCAGAGGCCTTCGCCAAACGTCTCGTAATCCCTTTCGATGGCCCGCAGGTTTGAAAGCTTATCCCCGAGCGCGAGGATCTTCGCGTCGCGCCCGGCCGCGGCGAGGCGCGTGATCGCCTCCTGCTTGCGGATCTTCCACGTCAGCTCCGCCGGCATATCCTCCCGCTTGTTTTCGCTCTCCGCGACCACCAGCGCGGCCACCCGCTCGCCGAAGCGCAGGCGCAATTCCTCCACCGTCACGCCGGCGTCCTCGACCACGTCGTGAAGCAGCGCGGCCGCGAGGATCTCGGGGTCGCTCGTGACGGTCGCGGCGATGGCGGCCGCCTCCGCCGGATGGAGGATATACGGGATCTCGGTCGCCTTGCGGAAGACGCCGCCGTGCTTCTCCGCGGCAAAAAAGAGCGCGTCATTGAGCAGGGCGAAGTTATAATCCGCCGCGGGATCTTGTTTCATAAACACTCTCCTTTTTGAGCATGAGCACGGTCCGCGCGCTCATCAGTAGCCGAGCGGCTCGCCGACCAGAATGACCTTGATGCGGCCCGGGATACGCTGGAAGCCGAACGCCGTGTAGACGCAGCAGATGCGGTCCGGCGAGAGGCAGTCCTCGCACTTCCCGGTCACGACGCAGGGCGTCTGTTTCTCGAGGCGGACGGCGTTTTTCGGCGCGGCGACCGCGCGGACGCGCTCGACGGCGGCGTCCATATCCGGCACGACCTTGTTGATCCCGGCGACGATCAGCACATTCTTCGGCCCGAAGATCATCGGCGCGACCCGGGTGCCCGCGCCGTCGACCTGATAGAGCCAGCCGTCCTCCGTGACGGCGTTGGCGCTCGCGAGCAGCCAGTCCGCCGTGAAAGATTGGCGCTGCACCTCTTCTTTTTGCTCCTTTGTAAGGCCCTCCGCGTAGCGGTCGAGGAAGCGGTACTTCCCGGACCGGAGCAGGTCGAGGATGCCGGTCTCAGACAGCGTCTCCGAGCCGCCGACCGCGGCGGACGCGCCCTCCGGGATCAGCTCGCCGACAAGGGCCCTCGCCTCCTCCTTGGTGTCCACGTACATGGCGTCCATGCGGTTGCGACGGAGCGCCTCCAGCACGGCGGAATAATCGGATTTACTCATATTCTGTCTCCTTTCAGCGGAGCAGCAGCTCTTGCAGCTCCGCGATGTCATGCGCAAAAAAGTCCGGCCCGCAGGCCCGCAGGTCCTCCTCGCGGCCGTACCCGTAGCCGACGGCGGCCGCCGCGATCCCTTTCCCGCGGGCCGCCGAGATGTCCATCTCCCGGTCGCCGACCATCACGGCCCGGCCCCTCTTTTCCTCGTCCAAGCCGAGCCTGCGGACGGCCTCTCCGACGACCCATTCCTTCGTCTCGCGGCTCGGGTCGAATGAGGCCCCGACCGTCTCGTCAAAATATTTTAAGAGATCGAAGTGCTCAAGGATGTCGACGCAGAATTCCTCGGGCTTCGCGGAGGCAAGGGAAAGCACTTTGCCCTTTCCTTTCAGCGCGGCGAGCAGCTCCGGCACGCCGTCGTAGACCCTGTTTTCATAGATGCCGACGTCGCGGAAGCGCTCCCGGTATTTCTCGACGAGCCGCTCCGCCAGCTCCGGCGTGACGCCGTAATTTTCGATATAAGAAGTCCGCAGCGGCGGCCCGATAACCTTGCCAAGCTTGGCCCGGTCGGTTTCCTCGAAGCCGCACAGCGCCTTCAGCGCGTAGTTGAAACTCTTGGTGATGCCCTCGAACGGATCGGTCAGCGTGCCGTCCAAGTCGAATAAAATATAGTCAAAAGACATGATTGGGTGAATTCCTCCATATGAACCGTAAAATGATATGCGGAGATGTTTCCGGCAAGCCCGGCGGCTTGACCGCGCGGAGTGGGCGTTCCGGTTCCTGAAAATCCGTTTTTAAGGCTTGGCGCTGTCCGGGGGCTGACTTTGATGAATTCCGAGGCCGGCGGCGCAGACGTCCGCGCAGGCATACCAACATGCGGGCGCGGCCCGTTTTTTAGGGCTTGGAATTATCCGCGGGTCTCCCCGCGGGGCAGGTTTCGGCAAGCCCGGCGGCTTGACCGCGCGGACGGGCCATTTTTAAGGCTTGGAGCTGTCCGGGGGCTGACTTTGATGAATTCCGAGGCCGGCGGCGCAGACGTCCGCGCAGGCATACCAACATGCGGGCGGCCCGTTTTTTAGGGCTTGGAATTATCTGCGGGTCTCCCCGCGGGGCAGGTTTCGGCGAGCTCGGCGGCGAGGCGCAGGGCCTCCTCCGCGGCCTGCCGCCGGACGGCGTCCCGGCCGCCGGAAAAATGAAATTCCCGCACAAGGCGGCCCCAGCCGGCGTCTGCGCCGACATAGACGAGCCCCACGGGTTTCCCCTCGCCGCCCTCGGGGCCGGCAAGCCCCGTGACCGAGACGCCGACGTCCGCGCCCAAGATCTTCCGGACGCCGGAGGCCATCTCGGAGGCGGTCTCGGCGGAGACGGCCCCGTATTCCCGCAGCGTCTCCCCACGCACGCCGAGGATTTTTTCCTTCGCCTCGTCGCAGTAGGTGACGGCGCTGAAGCGAAGGACCTTCGACGCCCCGGGCACCGAGGTGAGGCGCTCCGTTACCATGCCGCCGGTGCAGCTCTCGGCCGCGGAGACGGTCAGGCCCCGCTCCGCCAGCAGGCGGACGAGCTTTTCTTCTTCTTTTTCCGTCCCGATCCCCTCCGCTCCGTATTATTTCTATAATTTTATACAGAAAAGGCGCCTTTCGTGCAGCTTCTGCGTCTTTGGCGCCCCATCCGTCTTATTTTTCCTCTTTATCGCCCAAGACGACGGCGATGTGCAGCTCATCGAGGGATTTTTGCTCGACCTCGCCGGGGCATTGCGTCATCAGCTCGGTCGCGGTCTGCACCTTCGGGAAGGCGATGACGTCGCGGATGCTCTCCTTGCCCAGCATCAGCATCACGAGCCGGTCGAGGCCGAACGCCATCCCGCCGTGGGGCGGCACGCCGTACTGGAAGGAGTCGAGCAGGAACCCGAAGCGCTTGCGGGCCTCCTCCTCGGTGAAGCCGAGCCCGGCGAACATCTTGGCCTGCACGACCGGGTCGCTGATCCGGATTGAGCCGCCGCCGACCTCGCACCCGTTGATGACCATGTCGTAGGCGCGGGCGTAGCAGTCGCCGGGGTCGGAGATCAGGCGGTCCTCGTCGCCGGGGCGCGGGCAGGTAAACGGGTGGTGCATGGCCATCCAGCGGTTCTCCTCCTCGGACCACTCGAACTGCGGGAAATCGGTGATCCAGAGCAGGTCGAACGTGCCCTTCGGAATCAGGCCCAGCTCATTGCCGAGCGCGAGGCGAAGCTGCCCGAGGCTCGTGCAGACGATGTCGCTGCGCGAATCGGCGACAAGGAAGAGGACGTCGCCGGGCTCGGCGCCGAGGCGCGCGCGGATGGCGGTCTTTTCCTCCTCGGTCAGGAATTTTTCGTAGCTCGAACTCTCTCCCTCGGGCGAGAGGCGGGTCCACGCGAGGCCCTTGGCGCGGTAGGTCTTGACCAGCTCGGTCAGCTTGTCGATCTCTTTTCTCGTGAATTTCGCGGCGGCGCCCTTTGCGTTGACGCCGCGGACGGAGCCTTTGCCGCCCTCGAGCGCGCCCGCGAAGACCTTGAATTCGCAGCCCGTGAGCAGGTCGGAGAGGTCCTCGATCTCTAGGCCGAAGCGGGTGTCCGGCTTGTCGGAGCCGTATTTCGCCACCGCGTCGTTGTATTTCATGCGCCGCAGCGGGAGCGCGACGTCGAGGTCCAGAATCTCTTTGAAGACGTACCGGACGAAGCCCTCGTTCACCGCCATGACGTCGTCCTCCTCGACGAAGCTCATCTCCATGTCGATTTGGGTGAACTCGGGCTGGCGGTCGGCGCGCAGGTCCTCGTCGCGGAAGCAGCGGGCGATCTGCATGTATCGGTCGCAACCGGAGAGCATCAGGAGCTGCTTATAAAGCTGCGGGCTCTGCGGCAGCGCGTAGAAGCTGCCCGGATGGACGCGGGACGGGACCAGATAGTCCCTCGCGCCCTCGGGCGTCGATTTGATCAGGCAGGGGGTCTCGACTTCAAGAAAGCCGTTGTCGTCGTAATAATCGTGCGTGCACTTGACGATCTTGTGGCGCAGCATCAGGGCGTCCTGCATCTCCTTTCTGCGGAGGTCCAGAAAGCGGTATTGCAGGCGGAGCGTCTCGCCGGCCCGGAGGTTGTCGGAGACTTCAAACGGCGGGGTCGCGCTTTTCGCAAGGATGTTCATCTCGGTGACAAAAATCTCGATCCTGCCGGTCGGGATGTCGCTGTTGACGGATTCCCTGCGGCGGACCGTCCCCTTGACCGCGAGGACGAACTCCGCCCGGACCGAGGCGGCCTGCGCGAAAAGGGCGCGGTCGGTTCCGTCGCCGAAGGCGAGCTGCACGATGCCGCTGCGGTCGCGCAAATCAATAAAAATCAGGTTGCCAAGGTCGCGGGTCTTCTGCGCCCAGCCGAACGCGGTGACTTCCCCGCCGATCTGTTCTTCCGTGAACTCGCCGCAGTAAGCGGTGCGGCTCCATCCAAAAATCATATTCAAACTTCCTCCGATTTAGATTGTCAGTCCCGGGATCTCATCCCAAAGCCGCGCGGCTCAGACGTCCTCAAGCGCCTCGCACAGGCCGTCGATCCGCGTGTTATAAAGATAATCAATAAAATTCTCGAATTTTATCTGCTCCTCTTTGCCGTCCTTCATATTTTTGACGGCCGTCTCCCCCGCGGCGAGCTCGTTGTCGCCGATGATGCAGGAGAAGACCGCGCCGATTTTATCCGCGTATTTCATCTGGGCCTTGACGCTGCGGGCGTTTAAATCGCAGACGGCGTAGAACCCCTCGGCGCGAAGGCCCGCGCAGAGCTTGGCGGCCTCGATGCCGGCCTGTTGCCCTACGGAGCCGATGTAGATGTCGACCGGCGTTTCGGGCGGGAACTGCGCCCCGGACGCCTCCATCACGAGCAGCAGCCGCTCGATGCCGAGGCCGAAGCCGATACCCGGGGCGGGGCTGCCGCCGAGCATCTCGACGAGGCCGTCGTACCGCCCGCCGCCGCAGACCGTGCCCTGCGCGCCGATCTGGGTGGAGACGAACTCGAACACGGTTCTTGTGTAATAATCGAGCCCGCGCACGATGTTCGGGTTGACGGCGTAGGCGATGCCCATGGCGTCGAGGCGCGCCTTGAGGTCCTCAAAATGCGCTTTACAGTCGTCACAGAGAAATTCGAGGATCGTCGGCGCGCCCTCCGCGGTCTCCTTGCACATCGGGCATTTGCAGTCGAGGATCCGCATCGGGTTGCGGTCGAGGCGGGTGAGGCAGGTCTCGCAGAGCCGGTCTTTGCGCTCGGTGAAATAGGCCGTCAGCGCCTCGTGGTACTCCTTGCGGCAGACGGGGCAGCCGATCGAGTTGATCTCGAGCCGGAGCCCCGCGGCGCCGAGCTCGTCAAAAACTTGTGATGCTAATGCGATAACTTCGGCGTCCGCGGCCGCGGTCTCGGTGCCGATGCACTCCACGCCGAACTGGTGGAACTCGCGCAGCCTCCCGGCCTGCGGCTTCTCGTAGCGGAAACAGCTCGTAAGGTAGCTCACCTTGAGCGGCAGCGCGCCGCCGAGCAGCCCGTGCTCGATCACGGCCCGCATCGCCCCGGACGTGCCCTCCGGGCGAAGCGTCAGCGAGCGGCCGCCCTTGTCGGCAAAGGTGTACATCTCTTTTTCCACCACGTCGGTGGAATCGCCGACGCCGCGGGCGAACAGCTCGGTGTGCTCGAACGTCGGGAAGCGGATCTCCTTATAGCCGTAAAGCTCGGCGACCGAGAGGACCGCGCGCTCGACATGCTGCCACTTGCCGCTCTCGCCCGGCAGGATGTCCTGCGTGCCCCTCGGGGCCTTGGTCAGAATTGCCATACGATGAAACTCCTTTTTCGGAACGGATTATTTGACGAGGTTGCGCCAGTCGAGGTCGCCGCGCTCGAGCGCGTGGACCAGTGCCTCGGCCGTGGCGATGTTGGTGGCGAGCGGAATGTTGTGCACGTCGCACAGGCGGATCAGGCTCGCCTCGCCCATCTCATAAGAATTATAGGCCATCGGGTCGCGGAAAAACAGCAGCAGGTCGATCTCGTTGCACGCGATGCGGGAGGCCACCTGCTCGACCCCGCCTTGGGTTCCGCTTAAAAATTTGGCGATGTGCAGACCGGTCGCCTCGGAGACGATCTTCCCGGTCGTCGCGGTGGCGCAGAGCTTATGCTTGCCCAGCACACCGCTGTACGCGATGCAGAACTGAACCATCAGCTCTTTTTTGCTGTCCTGTGCGATCAGCGCGATATTCATGGAATCCTTCCTTTCCACCCGGACCGGCGTCCGGGCCGATTGAGCGTCATTACTTGAAATCCAGCGGCACCCGCTCGCCGCAGAGACGGCGCGCGAGGTCGGAAAACGCCTTTTTGTTGGGGCTCTCTTCCGGGAGCGGCATGCCGGAGGCGAAGGCGGCCCTCGTCTTGGGGTCCTCCCAGATCACGCCGAGAAGCCTCACGCCGGAGCCGTCGATCACCTGATCGAGATCCCGCAGCGGGTCGAGCTGCCTGGGCTTTTTAGGGCAGCGCTCGATGACGAGCCGCGGGTCCGCGAGGCCGAGGTTTTTTATGGCGTCGGCCGCGGCCCTCGCCCCGCGCACGGAGGCGGGCTCCGGCGTGACGACGATGAGCGCCTCGTCCGACGCGACCGCCGCGTACGCGAGCTCGTAGCCGATGCCCGCCGGGCAGTCCAGCAGGATAAAATCATACTCCTCGGAGAGCTCCGACGCAAGCTGCGAGATCGCCGTGGCCGGGACCGCCGCGGGCCTCGCCGCCGCGCAGATCACCGCGAGGTTCTTTTGAAACGGACAGGGACAGACCGCCTCGCGCGTTTGGCAGGAGCCGCGCATCACGTCGCCGAGGTCGAACACGAGACTCTCCGTCACGCCGAGGGCGACGTCCAGCGCGCGAAGACCCGAATCCAGCTCCACCAAGAGCGCGCGCCGGTTTTTCGCCGCCAAAGCCTGCCCCAAAAAGGCGCAGACCGAGGTCTTTCCGGCCCCGCCCTTTCCGCTCGCGACAAGGACAACCTTCGCCAAAATCCGCGCCTCCCCTTTTTCAGCCATTATTCAGTTTATTATACCAATTAGAGGGAGAGTTATCAAGAGCCTTTCCAAAAACGGCCGCCGGAGGCTAAGAAAAAAGCGGGCCGAGCACGCTTTCGTTTTTCCGCGGAACCGGCGTCTTTTCGCGGGACGCCGGGCTTCCCGGCCGCCGGGGGCAAAAACCGCCCCCGCCTCGTTGACAAGCGGAAGGTTTCAGTCTATAATACAGAACATAAAACTGAAAAATCGCAGGCTGTGAAGGAAAGAACCGTTTTTTCACGCATCGCAGAGAGCCGCCGGGAGCTGGGAGGGCGGCATGCGGGGAGCGGGGGCCGTTTCGGAGCCTCCGGGAGAGATCCCGGCGCTGTTTTCCGCGTTAAGGAAAAAAGAGCGGCCGCCGCCTGAAAAACGGCGCGGCAATGCGGGTGGTACCGCGGAGATGCTGTCTTCGTCCCGATTTCATGGGAGGAAGGCATTTTTTGTCTCCGAACCCGAGTTTATTTTTGAAAGGATCTGATCGTTTTGGAGTGGATGGGTCTCAACGATATCCGCGAGAGCTTCCTCAAATTTTTTGAAAGCAAGGGGCATCTGCGCCTGCCGAGCTTCCCCCTGATCCCGAAGGACGACAAGAGCCTTCTGCTGATCAACTCCGGCATGGCCCCGCAGAAAAAATGGTTCCTCGGCCAAGAGGAGCCGCCCTGCCGCCGCACCGTCACCTGCCAGAAGTGCATCCGCACCCCCGACATCGACAACGTCGGCAAGGACGACCGCCACGGCACCTATTTTGAGATGCTCGGGAACTTCTCGTTCGGCGACTATTTCAAAAAAGAGGCCATCCGCTGGGCGTGGGAATACTTCACCGAGGTCATCAAGCTCCCGGCGGACAAGCTCTACGTCACCGTCTATGAGGACGACGACGAGGCCCACGGCCTCTGGCGCGACGAGATCGGCCTCTCCGAGGACCGCATCTCCCGCTTCGGCAAGGAGGACAATTTCTGGGAGATCGGGTCCGGGCCCTGCGGCCCTTGCTCGGAAATTTACTTCGACCGCGGCCCCGAGCACGGCTGCGGCAGGCCGGAGTGCGCCGTCGGCTGCGACTGCGACCGCTATATCGAGGTCTGGAACCTCGTCTTCTCCCAGTTCAACTCCGACGGCGAGGGCACCTACGAGCGCATGGCGCACCCGAACATCGACACCGGCATGGGCCTTGAGCGCCTCGCCTGCGTGATGCAGGGCGTGGGCAACCTCTTTGAGGTCGACACCGTCCAGAATATTATGAAACACATCTCCCGCGTCGCGGGCATCAACTACCGCGACGACCCGAAGAAGGACGTCTCCCTGCGCGTCATCACCGACCACGTGCGCTCCGTCACCTTCATGATCGCCGACGGCGTCATGCCCGCCAACGAGGGCCGCGGCTACGTGCTCAAAAGATTGCTGCGCCGGGCCGCCCGCCACGGCAGGCTGCTCGGCGTCAACGAGCCGTTCCTTTATAAAGTCGTCGACACCGTGATCGCGGAAAACAAGGCCGCCTACCCGGAGCTCGCCGAGCACGGCGACTATATCAAGAAAGTCATCCTCTCCGAGGAGGAGCGCTTCTGCCGCACGATCGACTCCGGCTTCGAACTCCTCAACGCGGAGACCGCCGAGATGGAAAAGGCCGGCGTCACCGTCCTCTCCGGCGACGTGGCGTTCAAGCTCTACGACA
>CAZAAR010000002.1:0-63186 GCA_964483415.1 uncultured Oscillospiraceae bacterium | reverse complement strand
CAGCCCGAAGCCTCGGGCGACATCCGCAGCACCATGTTCATCGGCCTTGCCATGGCCGAAACTTCGGGCATCTACGGCCTGCTGATCGCCATCATCATGCTGTTCGCGAACCCGTTGGTCGAGATCTATTTGCAGCATATGGGCGGCTGAGACGGGAACCGGCCGCGAGGGGAGCGGACATGGCAGATAAGGTTACGGATGGAGGAGAGGCCTTTTGATTGATCGAGTGACGCTTACTTTTGTACAAGACGCCGTACCCGACGGCCGCCTGTTCGCGCTGGACCAGCAGACGCTGATCAGCGCGCTTATTCAGTTATTCAACTTTATGATTCTGGCGGCGGCTCTGGGCTTGATTTTATATAAGCCGGTACAAAAATATCTGCGCGGCCGCACCGAGAGGATCCGCGGCCAACTCGAGGACGCGCAGCATAAAATGGCCAAGGCCGAGGCGCTGAAAGCCGAATATGAGACCAAACTGAACGAGATCGCGTCCGAGCGCGCCGGGGTGCTGGAATCGGCCCGGTCCGAGGCCGCCGATCGGAGCCGGCAGATGCTCGACGAGGCCCGGCTCGAGGCCGCGGCCGTCAGCCGGCGCGCCGAGGAGCGCGTTCTGGCTGAAGAAGAGCGCTTCAAGCTGGAAGCTTGGCAGCACATCGTCGAGGTCTCCTCGCTGATGACCGAAAAGCTGATCAAAAGCACCGTCGACAGCGATACGCATCAGCGGCTGTTTGAGGAGGCCATGACCGAGCTGGAGGAAACCCCATGGCCGAGCTGATGGACCGTTACGCCTCCGTGCTCTTTGAAATGTCGCTTGAGGCCGACGCGCTGGAGGAGCATTTGGCGCAGGCCATCCTTTTGCGCGCCCGGCTGGAAAGGGAACAACTGGCCGGCCTGCTGGAGAACCCGCACATCCCCGACGAGACCAAGCGCGAGCTGCTCGAGGCGCGCTTCGGCGATCAGATCGGGGACGACCTGATGGGCTTTTTGCGCCTTTCGATCGAAAAAGGCCGCGAGGCGACGATCCTCCCGACGCTTTCGGCCTATATCGAGATGGGGGAAAGCTACCGCGGCAGGGCCGTGGCCTACGTCGTGTCGGCCGCGGCGCTCCGTCCGGAACAGATCGACGCCCTGAGCGCGCTGCTGTCCCGCAAAACGGGCAAGCGGATCGAGATCCTCGCCCGCGAGGACCCCGCGCTGATCGGCGGGTTTTATATCCATCTCGACGGCCGCCTGATCGATCAGACGGTGCGGACCCATCTGCAAAATCTGAAAGAAAGTTTAAAAAGAGGGTGACCGAATGATTATAAAACCCGACGAAATCAGCATGGTCATCAAGGAACGGGTGCGGGCCTTTTCCTCCGCGCCGGACGTCGCGGAGGTGGGCACCGTCATTCAGGTCGGCGACGGCATCGCCCGCATATACGGGCTGCCCAACGCCATGAGCGGCGAGCTGCTCGAGTTTCCCGGCGGCATTTACGGCATCGCCCTCAACTTGGACAGCGACAGCATCGGCGCCGTTTTGATGGGGCCCGACGTCAGCATCAAGGCGGGCGATCCGGTCAAGCTGACCGGCAAAATGGCCGAGGTCCCGGTGGGCGACGCCATGCTGGGGCGCGTGGTCGACGCGCTGGGCAACCCGATCGACAACAAGGGCGAGATTATCGCCTCGGGCTACCGCAGCATCGAGAGTCAGGCGCCCGGCGTCATCATGCGCAAGGAGGTCGGCGTACCGCTGCAAACCGGCATCAAGGCCATCGACGCCATGGTGCCCATCGGCCGCGGACAGCGCGAGCTGATTATCGGCGACCGCCAGACCGGAAAGACCACCATCTGCGTCGACACCATCATCAACCAGAAGGACAAGGGTGTGCGGTGCATCTATGTCGCCATCGGGCAAAAGGCGTCCACGGTGGCGCATATCATCGACATTCTCACCAAGACGGGGGCCATGGAGTACTCCACCGTGGTGGTTTCGACCGCGAGCGAACCCGCCCCGCTGCAATATGTCGCGCCCTATGCCGGCTGCGCCATCGGCGAGGAGTGGATGTCGCAGGGCAAGGACGTGCTGGTGGTCTATGACGACCTGTCCAAGCACGCCGTCGCCTACCGCGCGCTGAGCCTGCT
Organism: uncultured Oscillospiraceae bacterium; assembly: GCA_964483415.1. GTDB lineage: Bacteria > Bacillota > Clostridia > Oscillospirales > Ruminococcaceae > UMGS1668. Next base: position 61,062 of record CAZAAR010000002.1, on the reverse strand, counting down.
GCTGCGCCGCCCGCCGGGCCGGGAGGCTTACCCCGGCGACATCTTCTATCTCCACTCCCGGCTGCTGGAACGGGCGGCCTGCATGAGCGAAGCGTACGGCGGCGGCTCCCTGACGGCGCTGCCCGTCATCGAGACGCAGGAGGGGGATATCTCGGCTTATATCCCCACCAACGTCATCTCCATCACCGACGGGCAGATCTATCTGGAATCCGAGCTGTTTAACGACGGGGTGCGCCCCGCCATCAACCCGGGCTTTTCGGTCTCGCGCGTGGGCGGCGCCGCCCAGATCAAGGCGATGAAGACCATCGCCGGATCGCTGCGTATCGAGTTCGCCCAGTACCGCGACCTCGCCGCCTTCGCCCAATTCGGCTCGGACCTGAGCCACGACACCACCGAGCGGCTGCGGCAGGGCGAGCGCATCATGGAGATCCTCAAGCAGCCCAAACACCGGCCGATGCCGGTGGAGATGCAGGTGCTGATCCTATATGTGCTGATCCACAGATATCTTCCGGACGTGGAGATCGGCCGCGTGAACGAGTTCCAAAGGGACTTCTTGAAGTTTATCGACGAACAAAAGAAACCGATCGCGGAGGAGATCCGGCGGACGGGAGACGTCTCTCCCCGGCTCGAGGAGCAGATCAAAGAGGCGATCCAAGAGTTTAAACAGCTTCATCCCTACCGCTAAGGAGGTGTTTGGATGCCTTCGATGAAAGATATTAAACAACGGATCTCCAACGTGAGCACCACCCAGCAGATCATCCGCGCGATGGATATGGTCGCGAGCACCAAGCTGCACAAAGCGAGGGCGCGGCTCTACGGCATCCGCCCCCTTTATGGGGAGATGCGGCGGCGGATCGAGGATCTCAGCCGCTGCGAGGAGGCGGCGGCGCACGCGTTTGCCGCCCCACGGAAGGTCAAAAGCACCGCGTATATCGTGATCACCAGCAACAAGGGCCTTTGCGGAGGCTATAACACGGACGTGGCGCAGGCGGCGCTTTCGCACATGGAGCAGGGCAAAAACGAAAAGATCGTCGCGGTCGGGGCCAAGGGCTGGGAATATTTCCGGCGGTTCCAAAAAAACATCCTCTACCGGATCACCGACATCCCGGAGGCGCAGATCTACCAGACGGCCGGCCGGCTGGGGGAGCTTGCTTCCTCGCTCTACCTCTCCGGCGAGGCCGACGAGGTCTATGTGGTCTACACCTACTTTGAATCGACGCTGAGCCACCTGCCGCGGGTCGAACGGGTGCTTCCGCTCCCGATCGACCGGGGCGGCGCGGCCGGGGGATGCCGGATGAAGTATGAGCCTGACGCGCATACCTTTATCGACCACTTCGTCCCGCTCTATCTGCACACCTGCTTCTTTGCCGCGTCGGCCGAGGCGACGGCCTGCGAATACGCCGCCCGGATGCTCAACATGGATTCGGCCGGCAAGAACGCCTCCGAGGCGATCGACAAGCTCAAGCGCATGTACAACCGCAAGCGCCAGACCGCCATCACCCAGGAACTCAGCGAGATCGTCGGCGGCGCGAACATACAGGAATAAAGGTGGGATATGATGAAAAACCGGGGCAGGATCCTGCAAATAACCGGCTCGGTGCTCGATATCCGGTTTGAAAGAGAGCTGCCTGCGTTATATAACGCCGTCGAGGTGCGCCACGGCGGCGAGACGGTCGTGCTGGAGGTGATGCAGCATCTCGGCGACAATACGGTTCGCTGCATCTCCATGAACCCGACCGACGGCCTCAAGCGCGGCATGGCGGCGACGGACACCGGCTCTCCGATCTCGGTGCCGGTCGGCAAAAGCGTGCTCGGGCGCATGCTCAACGTCTTGGGCAAGCCCATCGACAACAAGCCCGACCCCGAGGCCACGGAGTTTTGGCCGATCCACCGCGATCCGCCGAGTCTGGCCGAACAGATCGCCGTGCCCGAGATGTTCGAGACCGGCATCAAGGCCATCGACCTGCTCTGCCCCTACGCCAAGGGCGGCAAGATCGGTCTGTTCGGCGGCGCCGGCGTCGGCAAGACCGTGCTCATCATGGAGATGATCGACAGCATCGCCACCGAGCACGGCGGGTATTCGGTCTTTGTCGGCATCGGCGAGCGCACGCGCGAGGGCAACGACCTCTATTATGATATGATCCGCTCGGGCGTCATCGACAAGGCGGCGCTCGTCTTCGGACAGATGAACGAGCCGCCCGGCGTGCGCATGCGGGTCGGCCTGACCGGCCTGACCATGGCCGAATATTTCCGCGACGAGACGCAGCAGGACGTGCTGCTGTTTATAGATAACATTTTCCGCTTTGTGCAGGCGGGGTCCGAGATCTCGGCCCTTCTGGGGCGCGTGCCGAGCGCGGTCGGCTATCAGCCCACGCTCGCCAACGAGATCGGCAGCCTGCAGGAGCGCATCACCTCGACCCGCCAGGGGTCGATCACCTCGGTGCAGGCCATCTATGTCCCGGCCGACGACTTCACCGATCCGGCCACGGCCACAAACTTCGCCCACCTGGACGCGGTGACGGTCCTGTCCCGCGCCATCGTCGAGCAGGGGATCTACCCGGCCATCGACCCGCTGGAATCGACCTCGCGCATCCTGGACCGGAGCGTCGTGGGCGCAGAGCATTACCGGGTGACGCGGGCGGTGCAGGGGCTTTTGCAGCGGTATAAGGATTTGCAGGATATCGTGGCCATCCTCGGGGTCGACGAGCTTTCGGAGAGCGATAAGCTGACCGTCAGCCGGGCCCGCAAGGTGCAGCGCTTCCTCTCCCAGCCTTTCTATGTGGCCGAAAAATACACCGCGATTCCGGGGCGGCATGTGCCGGTGGAGGAGACGGTGCGCGGGTTTAAGGAGATCGTCGACGGCGTGCACGATAAAATCCCCGAGGGCCTGTTTTTAAACGCCGGCTCCATCGACGAGGTGACCGCCCGTTTCCGGAAGGACGGCGGGTGATCCATGGATAAAAAAGCGATCCGCCTGCAAATCATCACGCCGCGCGGCGTCAAATTCGACCGCAGCGCCCGGATGCTCATCTTTCGCTGCGTGGACGGCGACATGGGCATCCTGCCCGGGCATGAGACCACCTCGGTGGTCATGGGCGACGGCATTCTGCGCATCCTCGGCGAGCCGGGCGCGGCCGAGGAGAAGATCGCCATTTTCGGCGGCGTCGCCACGGTCGAAAACGACACGGTCAAGCTGCTGACCAGCATCGCCCAGCGCCCCGAGGAGATCGACCGGGCCCGGGCCAAGCGCGATCAGGAGCAGATGCGGCGCTTTTTGGAGGAACGCAAGGAGCGGGAAAGCGACGCCGAGATGGAGAGCTTCCAGGTGCTCCTGCGCCGCGCGCTGGTGCGCATCGAGGTCAGCGCCTACGTGCAGGACGACGAGATATAGCGGGAAAGCGCATCCGGACGGAAAAAGGCGATTCCCCAAACCCCCAATTTCACGCGGTTCCCCGCCTTTGCCGGCGGGCCGCCGCGGGCCGGCCAATGACATACCGGCACGGCGGCTTCGCGGCCGCCATGCCGTCTGGACGAGGCGTCCGGAAACAGACCGTTTCCGGACGCCTTTTATTTTGCCGCCCCCGGGGACGAACCTTTTGACTCCGCTCCGGACGCGCGTGGAATTTCGGCACGCTCTTCCGCATGAAGCCGCGAACCGGCGCGCCGCCCCGTCCCCGCCGCGCGCAAAACTCCCTCCCTGCGGAGGGCCTGATAATTTTTGCCCGGTTTCTCATATACTATCTTTACGGCCTTCCCGCCCGCGCCCGATGTTCCCCCGTCCGCTGGGCCGTCCCCCGGCGGCGGCCCCGTTTTTTACCCCGAAAGGAGGGATCGCCCGGCCGCAAAGACGCCCGCCCGAAACCGAACCCCCGGGCGGATTCCGGTGGGCCGCGCCCTTTTTCCGTAAGAATATACGCCCGCGCGCCGCGGCGCGAAAATCCCGCTTTCCACGCCTCTAAAAAAGAACGCGAAAAGAGATCTGTTTTTTGTAAATTATTAGTGTTGCATTTGATTCGAATTTAGATTATAATCATCCATAGATATCGGAATACATCTGTCCGCCTTACGCGGACACTTCCGGTGTTTGATCATTTATAGGGAGGAAAATCTTCAATGAAAAAATTCGCGGCTATGTTTCTGGCGCTGATCCTCGTACTGTCTCTCGGCGCCTGCGGGACCCCGGAAAACAACGTGCCCGGCGAATCCGGCTCTTCCGTCGCCGAGCAGCCTGAATCCGGCAACCCCGTCGTAAAAATCGGCATCTTTGAGCCCGCCTCCGGCGATAACGGAGCCGGCGGCAAGCAGGAAACCCTGGGCGTGGAGTACGCAAACTCCGTCAGCCCCACCGTCGAGATCGGCGGCACCACTTACGACGTCCAGCTCGTCAAGGTTGACAACGAGAGCTCCAACGAGAAGGCCGCCACCGCCGCGTCCACGCTGGTTTCAGCCGGCGTCTCCGCGGTGCTGGGCTCCTACGGCTCCGGCGTCTCCATCGCGGCCTCCCCGACCTTTGAGGCCGCGGGCATCCCCTGCATCGGCATCACCTGCACGAACCCGCAGGTCACCGAGGGCAACCAGCATTATTTCCGCATCTGCTTCCTCGATCCGTTCCAGGGCACCGTCCTCGCCAACTATGCGTTCAGCGAGCTGGGCGTCACCAAGGCGTACTGCCTCTCCAAGCTCGGCGACGACTACTCCGGCGGCCTTGTGAATTACTTCGTTCAGGCGTTTGAGGCCCTCGGCGGCACCTGCGTGCAGGATACCTTCCCCGACGGCAACTCCGACTTCACCTCCTACATCAACAACGCCAAGAACGGCGGCTGCGAAGTCTTCTTCTCCCCCGTCTCCACCGAAGCCGCGCAGCTGATCATCGACCAGGCGCAGTCTCAGGGCCTCGGCATGCCGATCCTCGCGGGCGACACCTGGGATTCCAACGTCATCCTTCAGGCCGCCGCGGGCAAGGATGTGGACGTCACCGTCACCACCTTCTATCCCGAAGGCGCGAACGCCGAGTTCGACGCCGGCTTCAAAGAGTGGGTCAACGCCGACTCCGTCCGCCTCTCCAGCAACGGCGGCGACGACACGGTCTCCGCGGTCACGGCCATGGGCTACGACGCGTACTTCTTCGCGCTCGAGGCCATGAAGACCGCCGCGAGCACCGAACCGGCCGCCATCATGCAGGCCCTCTGGTCCACCGAATATGACGGCGTCTCCGGCCATATCGCGCTCGACCAGACCAACGGCGACGCGATCCGCGACACCGCCTATGTCAAGCACTGCAACACCGAATCCGGCAAGTGGGACGCTCTGCCCGCAGTTACGGTCGGATAAATTTACGCGAAGTTTGCCCAGCGGCGGGGGTCACCGGCCCCCGCCGCGCTTTGTAACCGGTATCTTTACCGGCTCTCCGGACAGACCGCGTCTATGCCGCTGCAAAAGAGAAAGCGCGCTTTTTCTTTTGCAGCGGCATAAATGGAGGCAAAGATATGTTGGAATTTCTGCATAACAACCTGTCCTATATTCTATCGGGCATCTCGGTGGGCGGGCAGTACGCGCTGATCGCCATCGGCTACACGATGGTCTACGGCATCCTGCGGCTCATCAACTTCGCCCACGGCGACGTGTTTATGTGCGCGGGCCTGATGATGGTCTATCTCTCGGCTTCGATGCCCGCGACGGCGGCAATCCCGCTGGTTTTGATCATGACGGTCGTGTTGGGCTTTCTGATCGAGCGCGCGGCCTACAAGCCCCTGCGCGGCGCGCCGCGGATGTCCGTCATGATCAGCGCCATCGGCGTGTCATACCTGCTCCAGAACGCGGCGCTCTACTTCACCGGCGGCCTCGCCAAGGTCTACCCGACGATCCCGTGGCTCTCGAACACCGTCACGATCTGGGGCTCCACGACCAAGATGGTCACGGTCGTCACGCCGGTCCTGACGCTTGTTCTGGTGATCCTGCTGTCGCTGTTAATTAAGCACACCAAGGTGGGCATGGCCATGAGAGCCGTCTCGAAGGACTTTGAGACGAGCCAGCTCATGGGCATCCGGATCAACTCGGTCATCTCCGTCACCTTCGTCATCGGCTCGCTCTTGGCGGCGGTCGGCTCCATGCTCTATTTTACGAACTACGCCTCCGTGACGCCGGTCTCCGGCGGAATGCCGGGGCTTAAATGCTTCGTGGCGGCGGTGTTCGGCGGGATCGGCAGCATACCGGGCGCGGTCATCGGCGCGTTCCTGATCGGGATCTGCGAGAGCGTCATCAAAGGCGGCAGCTCCATTTTCGGGATCCCGGGGAGCGGCTGGACCACGTTTTCCGACGCGTTCACCTTTGCGCTGCTCATCATCATCCTTGTTGTGAAACCTACCGGCCTTTTCGGTGAAAAGGCCACCGACAAGGTCTGAGGAGGGATGAGCATGAAAAAGAAAAACAAAACCGAACTCTGGATCGCCTGCTGCGCCATCGCGCTCGTCTACCTCGCGGTCTTTATCCTCGAGCGGACGGTCTCCTCCGGGCACATCCTGTTCACCGTGCTCAAGAAGGGCGCGATCTATTCCCTCGTCGCCGTCTCCATGAACCTCCTGAATGGCTTTACGGGCCTGTTCTCCCTCGGTCAGGCGGGCTTCATGCTGATCGGCGCGTACGTCTACGCGATCTTCACCATGCCGGTGGCCGTGAAGGTCACCGAGCAGGTCTATAAATATTACGCCTGCGCCGTCCCGTTCGAGACCGGCATCCTCGTGGCGCTGCTCGCGGCGGGGCTCGCGGCGGGGCTCTTCGCGGCGCTGATCGGCCTGCCGGTGCTGCGCCTCAAATCGGATTACCTCGCGATCGCGACGCTGGGCTTCGCGGAGATCGTCCGTGCGGTCTTTCAGTGGGACGCCCTCGGCCCCGTGACAAACGGCGCGAACGTCATGCGCGAGTATCTGGACCTGACCGATGTCAGGATCCCTTTTACCGATATCCCGTTCCCGCCGACGCTCTATGTATTCTTGGCAACCGGGGTCTGCATCGCGCTGATCGTGCTGCTGATCAACTCCTCCTTCGGCCGCGCTTTTAAAGCGATCCGCGACGACGAGGTGGCGGCGGAGGCCATGGGCATCAACCTCTTTAAGCACAAAGAGATGAGCTTCATCATCAGCTCTTTCTTCGCCGGGATCTCGGGCGCGCTGCTCGCCATGTACCAGTACACCGTGCAGGCGGCGCAGTTCAAGAGCGCCATGACCTACGAGATCCTGCTGATCGTCGTGATCGGCGGCATCGGCTCGATCTCCGGCTCCTGCATCGCGAGCTTCCTCTATATCGCGGCCTCCGAGTGGTGGCTGCGCGGGCTCGATATGGGCCGGTTCCTCGGCATCGACTCCGCGACGATCTTCCGCTCCGGGTTCCGCAAGTTCGTCTTCTCGATCATCATCATGGTGATCGTGCTCTTCTTCTCGCGGGGACTCATGGGCGACCGGGAGATCTCCTTCCGCGGCCTCGCGGGGCTCTTTAAGAAAAAACCGAAGCTCGCGGACGCGGCGAAAGGGGGCGGCGCGGATGCCTGAAAACGTATTGCGCCTCGACGACGTGACGATGCAGTTCGGCGGGGTCGTCGCCGTCAACAACCTCTCGCTTGAGGTGAACCGCGGCGAGATCGTCGCGCTGATCGGCCCCAACGGGGCCGGCAAGACGACGGCCTTCAACTGCGTCACCGGCGTCTACGAGCCGACCAACGGCGCGGTCAGCTTCGGCGGCAGGAACATCGTCGCGAACCACCCGCGCGGGGCGATGAAGAAGCTCTACGCGGGCGAAAACGCGGAAAAATACCTCGGCGAGAAGGCCGTGCACCCCACGCCGGACCAGATCACGAAGCTCGGCATCGCCCGGACGTTCCAGAACATCCGCCTGTGGAAGAGCATGACGGTCTTCGACAACGTGCTGACCGCGAAACACATGCGGGCCAACCAGAACGTCTTTACGGCCACGCTGCGCATCAGCAAAGAGGAAAAGCGCATGCGCGAGGAGACGGCCGCGCTGCTTGAGGAACAAAACCTGCTGCAGTACGCGGACGATCTGGCCGTGAGCCTGCCCTACGGCCTCCAGCGCAGGCTTGAGATCGCGAGGGCTTTGGCCACCGACCCGACGCTGCTGCTCCTCGACGAGCCCGCCGCCGGCATGAACCCGCAGGAGACCAAGGAACTTGGGGAGTTCATCGTACAGATCAAAAACAAATACGACCTCACGGTCTTTATGATCGAGCACCATATGGATCTTGTCATGCGGTTTTCCGACCGCATCTACGTCATTGATTTCGGAAAGCTCATCAGCAGCGGGACGCCTGCCGTCGTGCAGCGGGACCCGCGCGTCATAAACGCATATCTGGGGGTGAGCGGATGAGCGAGACGATCCTCAGCATCAAAAACCTCAAGGTCAATTACGGCGGGATCGAGGCCGTGAAGGGCATCTCCTTCGACGTGCCCAAGGGCGACATCGTGACCCTGATCGGCGCGAACGGCGCGGGCAAGAGCTCGACCCTGCGCGCAATCGCGGGCCTTGTCAAGGCAAAGAGCGGCGTCATCGAGTTTGACGGCGAGAACATCGTGGGCAAGGATACGGCGACAATCGTCACAAAGGGGATCACCCTGGTGCCGGAAGGCCGGCGCATCTTCCCGGATCTCACGGTCACGGAGAACCTGCGCGTGGGCGCGTATATGCGCAAGGACAACATCTCGGAGGACCTCGACTGGGTATTCGAGCTGTTCCCGCGCCTCAAGGAGCGCTCGTGGCAGGCCGGCGGCACGCTCTCCGGCGGCGAGCAGCAGATGCTCGCGGTCGCGCGGGCGCTGATGAGCCACCCGAAGCTGATGATGATGGATGAGCCCTCGCTGGGCCTCGCGCCGCTCATTGTGCGCGACATCTTCCAGATCATTAAGGAGATCAACAAGCGCGGCGTCACGGTCCTGCTCATCGAGCAAAACGCGAATATGGCGCTCTCCACCGCCGACACCGGCTATGTGCTCGAGACCGGCAGCATCATCATGACCGGCCCCGGCAAGGAGCTTCTGACCAACGAGGCGGTCAAGGCCGCCTACCTCGGCACCTGACGGCCCTCCAAAAGCGTGGCGGCCATCCAAAGTATAAAGCGGGCGGCCCTGACTTTCGTCAGGGCCGCCCGCTTTATAAAAACCGTTTGAGCATGAGCGCCGACCGCCGTGCTCAAAATCCGGTTCCCCCCGTGAATTCCCATTTTGTGAAGCCCATATCGAGCGCCCGGTAGAGATACCTCGCCCCGACCGAAGCGTAAGGCCGCCACGCTTTACAGCGCGCCTCCACCGCCTCTTTCGCGGTGTCCCGCGTGTGGTAGAGCCAGCGGTACGCCTGCAAAAACGCCCCGTCCTCGCAGGGCAGCACGTCCTGCCGGTCCAAGACAAAAATCAGGTACATCTTCGCCGACCAGATGCCGATCCCTTTAAGGGAGGTCAGACGCGCGGTCACCTCGCCGTCCGAAAGCGCCGGGAACTCCTCGAACGGGATCGCGTGGATTTCGGTGAGATCCGCTATATTTTTGATGGTCTCCGCCTTCCGCGTCGAAACCCCGATCCCTTTGATCTCCGCGGCGCTCAGGTTCCTCACCGTCCGGGGGGTCACGTCCCCGCCGCACAGCTCGGCAAACCTGCCGGAAAGCACTTCGGCCACCCGGTTGGAAAGCATCTGCCCGATAACGAGATCCACCAAAAAGCGGAAGGAATCCTCGCAGGGCTCATAGGAGATCTCTCCCACCAAGGAGACGGCCCCCGCGAGGAAGGGGTCCCTTTCGCAGAGATAGCGCACCGTTTCGTTTTCTTTTGAGAGCCGGATTTTTCCCATGTCGTCCCTCCGTTCCATCTTTCTTACCCCGCGTCGTCTTTTGCCGGGGTAAGTTTCCCGCAGAGCAGGTATCTCGCGCCGTCATATTCATAGGAGCAGGTGCAGAGCGTCACGAGCCGGTCGTCCGGCCCGACGGAGACGCCGGAGCGGAAGGTGGATTCCCCTTTCAGCGAATCGGCGTAGGCCGGAAGATCCCCGTCCCCGTCGAACAGGCGGCAGACCGGCTCGCCCTCCCCGTCCGTAAGGACGCCCGCGAAGAGCTCGACCGTGTAATTCTCTCCCGGCGTATAGAGCGTCATCGCCGGGTAATCGTTATAGTAACGCTGCTTCTCGTAGTTTGTCAGGGCGGAGAACATCGAGCCGTCCTTCATATTGTGCCCGTAGACGACCGTGTTGCGGTCCGAAAAATCGCCGCTGCAGCGGTAATCCATAAAAATGGACCCCAGCTTATTTTTCTCGCCGTTAAAAAGATGCGTGAGGTAATAGTCGTTGTCCCCGCCCAGCACGATGGGATAGCTGATCGCGCCGTCCTCCGACCGGATCCACCCGACCACGTCGGGATTGGCCTCCCGGAGCGCGGAAAAGTCGATCTCCCAATCCCTCTCCGTCTCTCCGGCGGAGACGGGCACCGCCGCGGCGTCTTCCGGGGCGGACGCCTTGACGGAGGCGGTCACCCGCGCCTGCTCATAGACGGCGTCGCCCTTTGAATATTCCCGGCCGCTGCGGAAGAGCAGATACGCGAACGTCACAGCCCCTGCCGCGGAGAGCACCGCGACGGCGTACAGAAGAATCAAGAACCAGTCCAATAACGTTTTTCTTTCCGTTGTGGAAGCGCTCATAACAAAATCCTTTCCAAAAAGAGTTCGTGGAACGGGTGCCCCAGAGAGCGCCCGCGCCACGAACCCGGCGTATGAAAAATCAGCGGTTATCCTTGCCCTTCTTTTTCTTAAAGGAGAGGATCAGGCCGACCGATCCCAGAAGAATCAGAACGGAACCCGCGAGGCCTACCGTCCATGCGTTGTCGAGACTCTCGTCCCCGGTATTCGGGATGCCCTCTTTTTCATTTACAAACGCCGCCGTCCTGCCGGACTCGGTGATCTTGCCGGAGGCCCCCGTGAAGCTGGTGCCGTAGCCGCCCTGTCCGGCCTCTTTTTCTACGACTTTATAGACCGTGCCGGCCGGAATCCCGCGGATCACGACGGATTCGCCGTGTTTGAGCAGAACGGTCCCGCCGTCCTTTATGGAGCCGGTCTTGCTGCCGGAATAGCGGTAGGTGTCGTCCGTATCAAAGCTCACGACGAACGTGAAGAGCTGATCCCTGTCCCCAAGGTCGCCGTCCACGGTCTTGGTGATCGTCAGGGCGCCCTTCTCGACGGGTTTCTTGACGTCGTCTTTCACGCGGTTTTTGGTGTTGGTGAAGGCGGCCGTCTGCGCCTCATCCGCGACGATGACGCCGGTCGCGCCCTCGCTGACGGTGCGGTAGCCCTCGCCGCGGTAGTCCGCCTCGGTCACCGTATAGGTGATCTCCCTGGGCAGATTCTCGATCGTGACGCGCTCGCCGTGGGCGAGTGAAATCGTACCGCCGCTTTGGACCGTGCCCTCCGGCAGATCCGCGTCGCCGCGGTAATAGAAGTATTCGCCCTCGAGCTCCATCCGCCCGTTCGCCGTGTCCGCAAAGAAGGTCACCGTGAAGTCAAACAGCTTCTGCTGGTCGCCCCGGTTTCCGGCCACGGTTTTTGTGATGACAAGGTCGCCCACCGTGCCCTCAAGGAAGTTTTCCACCGCGAGGGTGTTGGCGTCTTCGCCGGTTTTGCCGTCGATGGAGGAGGTCACGGCGCCGTCCTCGGCGGTCGAGACACGGAGGGTGTGAACCGCCCGGTCGGGGCCGTAGCCCTCCGGCGGGTCGGTCTCTTTAAGGATATACTCGCCGTCCGGGATCACTTTGAACTCAAGAATCCCGTTGGTTTTGGTTCGGCCCTGTTTGAAGACGGTCTCGCCGTCCGCGGTGAAAAGCGTGAACTCTGCGCCGGGAAGCACGCCGTTTTCGTCCGTCTTGGTGATGCGGATCCAACCGTTCCTGCCGAAGCTGGCCTCGCCGTCCGCCTGTTTGATGGTGTAGGGGATTCTGGCCGACTCCTGCTCCTCCCCGCCGCCGAGCAGCGACACGCTGTTGTAGACGGGAATCGGGCTCGGCTCGCCCGTGATGTCGGTCAGATAGGTCAACTGGTAGGCCGTGGCGCTGTCCGGGATCCTGAAGGTCAGCGCGCGCGTCCCGGGGTCGTAGCCGATGTTTCCGGTTTCGCCCTCGATCAGCGTCAGCGTGACCGCGTCGCCCGGCGTGTAGCCGCCGTTGGCACCGAGGGTCATCTCCTGCGCCGTAATATACCCGCCGGTCAGGATCAGCGCGCCGCTGGAGGTTCTGCGCAGTTCCATGCCCTCCGGGATGATATCTTTAATTTCTCTGCCAGGCTGGAGAAGGTCATAGGGCTTGTAGTCCACCGTCCAGCGCAGCACGCCGGACTCCGGCTGCGTCCAGTCTTTAGTCAAGACGGCGCTGTCGATCGTGACGCTCTGTCCGTCGCTCACGCCGGTGGTCCAGTTCGCGGTGTGCAGCGTCACCGTGTTGGCGTCCGTTTTGGTCTGGTTCTCGCCGAAATACGCGGCGGCGGTCTCGTCGGTGAGCCTTGCCTTGACGAGGATCACATAGGGCTGGGCCAGCGCGGTAAAGGTGAACGTGACCGTCTCCCCGTCCGTCTCCGTCGCGGGGGCGGGCGGATACGCGGTCAGGCCCGTGATCGTGGCCGGATCCAGCGGGGTACCCGTCGCCGTGACGGTCCCGTTGGGATTCTTGGCGCCCAAGAAAATCAGATAATATACGGGAGCGTCATCGTCCCCGGAAAAAGACGCGAATTCCCAGCCGGCCGGCAGGGTGTCGGTGACGGTCACCTCCCCGAGCAGTTGGCCCGAGGCGTTCGTCATATTCGGGAGGTCGATGCCGTCGTAGTTGATATCAAGACGGAAGACGGCCGATTTGTCCACATAATCGAAGCCCTCCGTCGGTTCTTTCGTAAACGTGTTCGCGTTCGCCGCGGGATTGGCGGCGGCGGCGCGGGTGAGCATCCGCTTGGCCAGCAGCTTGTTGGTATAGCTGACGTTGGCCGAATCGTCGTTCAGCCAGGTGGTGCCGCTGAAGAGCGTGGCGGTGTTATAAAGCGTGGAGGTCCTGTTGCCGGCGAAAATATTCGGGTTGACGATCACGGTGTCGAAGGTGAAGGTCTTTGAAGTCACCGGGAAACCCGTGATCTCCAAAAGATCCGCGACCGGCACCGTTTCGCCGTCCACGGTCCGCGTGATCGTGTGGACCACGCAGGTGAGCCCGGTCCCCGAGAAGCTCCCATACGCATATTTTTGATTGTAGCCGGGGGTGAGATCGTCGGTGTCGATCCCGGCGGGGATCCCCGTCACCTCGTCGAAGTCGATACCGGTCCCGTAGACGAGCAGGTCGTAGACCTTGGCGTCCGGGATCGTCTGCCCCCTCGCGTCCACCGTGACGGTCCAGGTGACCGTGCGGGGGGCGGCGGCGCTGACTTCGCCCGATTTCATGATCGCGTTATAGCCGATGCCGACGGTGTCGCCTTCGCTGGGGGCGGCGCCGGTGAGGCCGGTCCACGTGAGCGCGGCGGTGTTTGAAAAGTTTCTGATGTCGGCCGTATATTCGTCGTTGTCCACTTTTGTCACGATGGTGAGCCGGACCATGGTGTCGATGTCGCCGAGCGGGTAATCGTCGCCGTCCGGCGTGACCGGAACCGCGGCGCCCCATTCCTCGTTCTCGGCGTCCCACGCCCGCATGGTCGCCGACCCAAACGTCAGGCCGTCCGGAAGCTCGTCGGTGACGACCGCGTTCGGGAGCGTCGCCCCGAGGTGGTTGACGGTGATCGTCCAGGTGATCGTGCGGTTGGTCGGGCTATAGGAGCCGCCTGCCGTATATTCCCCGCCCGCGGCGCCGGCCTTCTCGATCCATTTCGGGGTAAATGTGATTCCCTTTTCGCCGCCGGCCAAAGGCTCTGTGCCGTCTTCGGTGTCCCAAAGCTCCGCTTTGTTTGTGATTGTCCACGCGGAGGTGGCAAGGAGCTGCGCCTCGGTGAGCGCGGTGCTGAACGTGATCTCCGCGGGGCTCATCGCTCCCTCGGGGAAGTCGTAAGTAAGCTCTTTATTTTCTACGTCATATTCGGGCTCCGCGTTGTCGACGATGTCGACGGCGAATGAGTCCGCGACGTAGTCGCCCACGGCCGTGAGGTCGTCGAAAAACCGGTAGCCCTCTAAGCTGTAAGCCTCGCCGCCCTGCGTCGCGGAGAGCGTAACGGTCCAGTCGATACATTCGTCGGCAAAATTGATGGAGCCCGTCTTTTCCACATTGTAAAGGATCTCGACGGGCGGGACCGTGACGACATAGGTTTTCTCAAGGATCGTGACATGGTGGTCCCCCGCGCTCCCCGCGTCGCCGTCGGCGTTATATTCAAACTCCGCCTTGAATTTTGCGGTCACGCCATGGGAATTGTTGCTGAAAATATCGTCTTCTCCGTCGAAATCCACCCGGGCAGTCACCACGCCGGTCTCGTCGTCCGTGGAAAAAGTGACGTGTCCGACAAGATGATTAGACTTATCTTTCAGCTCGATGGAGCCGCTGGATTTCAGGTAAAAGGAGTCGCCCAGATCGAACAGGGCGAAATCGCCCTTATGTACGAAAGGGTCCTCATCCTCCCACTCTTCTTGGTCGCCCTCCACCGGCACGCGAAAGGAGATCTCGACCGTAATCGGGTCCGTGCTCGAGAGAGAGCCCCCCTCCCCGATCTCCTCGTCGTCTTGGGTGACGGCCAGCGTAATCCCGGTGAGCAGGCCGGTCACATCGGCGGGCTCTCCCTCCGCGTACGCGGCGCTGACCGGCAAAAGCGCGCCGAACGCCATGAGCAGCGCGAGCGTCCACCTCAGGAACAGCCATTTTTTCGTTTTTATCATTATTTCCATTTTCCTCCTGCGAAGCGCATATTTTAGGCGGCATAAAAGAGGCGGCGGACTGGGTCCCCGCGATCCGTCAAAAATCCGCGGTGAAAGCCGCCGCCTCCCATCTTTCTTACTTAATTATATAAGTGAGAAAGATTCTTAATAAGAAGTATACAAGAATAGTCGCGGCCGCGCTTGAAAATACTGGAAAGCGTTTTCTCTTTGTTGGACAAAGCGAGAAAATATTTTTCTACAAATTTCTTTGTTAAGAAAATAAAGTGACAAAATTCCTTTTTATTCGGTATAATTAGAGTATCGGTTGAGGAAACGGAGGGGAATATCATGAAAACCGGCACGTTGTTGAAGGCGCTGATCGACATCGCCGAGATCCAGAAGACGGATTTCGCCCTCAGCATGAATATGACGCCGAGCGGACTGAGCAAGATCCTGACGGGCAAGAGGCTGCCTTTTTTGAGGGAAAAGGAGGCGTTCAGCCGGCAGGCGGCCGCCTACTTCGCCGAGATCATCTTCTGCTACGGCTGCTACCTGAAGTTCGGCTCCATCTTTCCAGTCATCTATGATTTCAACTCGAAGTACGAGCTTGAGGTCTTTCTGGCCTCCGCGATCGAATACGCGCTGGACGGCGACTATCTCGCCGAAAACGGGGAGAGCCCGGATTATCCCTACAAGGAGTCCTGCTTTCTGGGCAAAAAGACCATGCTAAACCTGTTTTGCGTGATCCTCTCCGATTATATCGGCGAGGACCGCGGGGCCCGGATGGCGTTTTACAGCGCGCTGCCGGTGTTCGACCGGGTCTACGCCGACGTCTTCGACAGGATCCGGGTCTCCCCCCATGGGGACACCTCGCGCATCGCGTTTCATCACCTGTTCGAGACCCCCTCGCTCGAGGCCTCCTACGGCACCGGGGGCGCCGACCTGCTCTCCTACGTCTTCAACGCGGAGCAGTACACGGACCTCAATCTCTGGGAGACGGAAAAAATCACGCAGTCCCCGTTTTTGCTGTTGAAAGGGCGGTTCCTGCTGATCTTCACGCTTCAGATCGACGGGAAGACCCCGTTAATGACGCTCGTCCGACATAAGGCGTACTTGAGCATGTTTTATAACAACCTGATGCGGGGGGACGCGAGGAAGATCAGCTATAACCGCAAGGAGGCGATCCGGTTCCTGGAGGCCGACCCGACGTTCCTCCAAAGGATCGCGGACCAGCCCATCGACGCCGTTTATACCTTCCTCCCCATCGCGTACCTGCTCAACGACGGGGAGCTCGAGCGGATCGAGGGGCCGGATTTCATCAAACGGGAGATGCGCAAGCTCTTTGACAGCGTCTTCACCAATCGCACCGCTTTCTTTGTGTCCATCGAGACGCTGGCGGGATTTTACGGCACGGGGAAGGTGATTGTGCCCCTGATCGGCTCCGCCGAGATCGAAAAGGAGCGGCGGATCGCCTACCTGCGGCGGTTCGACCCCTCCGTCTCCGAGAAATGCCCGAGCAAGACAAGGGTCGTCAGCGGCCAATCCCCGAAAATCTGCGCGGTCTGCCTCAAGGATTTCAGCCTGATCTACCTGTTCGACGAGAAGAGCGGGCGCGAAAAGATCCACTGCTTCCACACCGGCCTTTTCTCGGACGCGCTGGCCGACGAGGTGGCGGACAGCTCCATGAAGCTGCTGGAATTCAACAACGATCTGTGGAGCGCCTATATGGACGGCCTCTCCCGCGGGCAGGTGTGGATCTGAGTTCCGGGCGCTCCGGCACGTTTTTCCGTATGACGGCGGCCCCGCGCCATGCCGTGCTCATTTAAAAAAACTGATGCTAATGGAAAAATTTTATTTTAAAACGGGATGCGCGAAAGGCCCGCCTTTCTCACGGCTGTGAGAGAGGCGGGCCTTTCGCGTAAAAAATTTTCCGCTTCTCCCGGCCAGACAGGCGGTTGAAGCGAGGGTGACTTTACCTCCGCCTCTTCTTTCCGGCGGCCGCCATGCCGATCCACGCGAGCGCGGCCGCGGCCGCGGCCGCCGCGCAGAGATCTCCCGCCCCGGTCGGCGGGTTTTCCTCGGCTTCCGTCTGATCCCCGACAACGCCGATGATTCTTCCCTCCGAAGAATCCCCGTGCTCCGCGTGATCTTTTCCGCCGGGGCCCGAGGACGCGGGGACGACGGAGACGGACGCGCCCTCCGTTTCAGCCGGTTTGGCGTCCTCCGAGATTGCTCTCTCGGAGATATCCGCCTTTGCGTCGAAAAGCGCGAACGCGCCCGTTGCCGATTTGCCGACCGTCTTCGCGCGGAAAGTCAGCACCGCGGCCACGCTGCCGGCCTCCTGCGTTTCGGTATGGACCGCCGCGAGCCTGACTGTTCCGCCGCTGTGCTCGGCCATCGCGCCGGAACAGGAGACATAGGTGAACAGGCCGGTATCATAACCGACCGACGCGGAGAAGTCGTTATAGGCGTTTTTTTCGATGACGACCTCCACGGTAAAGGTGCTCCCGCTCCTGACCGACCCCGAGGATGGGCGCAGGAGCGCCCGGTAGAGGTAGTCGTCCGCGCCGGCGGTGACCGGTCTGAGCAGTAAAAAGATCAGCGCACATGCAAAAATCCGTTTTTTCATAACCTCACTCCACGTTTGTTGTCAGATCCCGCGCCGCGGCGCTGCAGACGCTGCGGCCCCCCTTCGCCGCCATAGAGAGCCTTAAAAATCAAAGCCCCGCGCCCGCCGCCCAGCCTTTTCAGGATCTCTCCCAATGACCGGCTCACGCCACGAACGGCAGCCTCAGGCATATACAGCAACGGATAAATGTACCGGATTCTCACCGGTTTCTCTCATTCCCGCGCCCGCCGCAAAACTGCGCAGACCCGCGGGAACATGACGACCGTTATTCAGTTAAAGAAAGCAGGCCTTTCCATAAAAACATTCCCGCCTACAATCCAGTATAACCTGACGCCATTCGATGTCAAGCCGCCCGCCTCTTTTGAGCAGTAACGGAAACGGCCGTTTTTGACTCTGCCTCATTCCCCGTCCCGCGGGTCCGCGGACCCCCGCTGCTCCTTTGAAGCCGCGGGCGCAAAATTTGCGGGACCCGCCGGAAAGCGCCGCCGGGCGCTCGATTTTTTCCCCCGATTTCTTGTGTAATTTTTATGGATTGGATATTTTTTCCGGGACCGCCGCGCGGACCGGGACAACGTAAGGAAGGGATCGTGATGAAAAAATGTTGGGGCGGAATCCCGCTGTCCGCGTGCCTGACCGCCCCGCTCGCGAACCTGACGCATCTGGGCGGCCTGATGCCGGATCACGCCGCGGTCTTCGACTTGAGCGCCGCTCGCGGGGCTCACGGAACGCTCCCGGCTGAGCCTTACGCATACGGCGCCCGGCGGCGTCCTCTTTTATACGATGGGCAACCTTTCGCCGGGCTACATGCCTTGATCTTCTCCAAAAGCGGGGCGGCGATCCCGCTCTTCGTTTTCCGCGCCGTCCGTGCCGGCTCCGTCTGTCTGTGCCGGGACGTGACGCCGCGTAAAGAAATCTGACCGCGAAGCGGCTTTCCGGGCGGCTTTTCCGCAAAAAAAGGGCGCCCGCGCGCATGGCAGGATTACCCACTCATTTTAAAGCCCGGGCGATCCATACTGTTTATGAGGTGACGGTATGGCGGATTATAAAGAGATGTACCTTTCCATGGTGCGCGCGTCGGAGAAGGCCGTCCGCGTTTTGATCGAGGCGCAGCAGCGGTGCGAGGAGATGTACCTCGAGGCGGAGGAGGAGCACCCGGCCGTCTTCGACTTCCACGACCCACAGGGGCCGGTCGGCGGATAACATACGGCGACCCGGGGACGGCCCCCGCTTTTTTGGCGGGGGCTTTGTCTCGCGCCGAAAAAGAGCGGCGAAAGGGCGCGCGGGAGAGAGGCCGGCGCGGCGTTTTTCCAAACCGCCGGGGCGCGCGGGCCCGGCCCGCGAATTTGAAACGGCTCAGGCGTATATCTTCCCGGCTGCTTTCGTAAAATGCGAAGGGCGCGGCGGCCGGCCCTTCGCCGGGACGTTCCCGCCGTGCGCGCCGGGGTCCGGGCGCAAAAAAAACATGCCGCGGCCGGCTCCCCAAGCAGGAATTTACCGGCTTTTTTGCACTGTAATTAGGATACGGCCGCCCGCTTTTTTGCCGCGGCGGGAAATCTTTTCCGGAACCGGACGCCCGCTTGTAATTAAAAAAGAAGGGTGTTATACTTTATTATTATTACACGTCATAAGGATGGACACGATTATGAGTTTTCTCGATAAACTAAAAGATCTCAAAAACGACGCGGAGGCCGGGGCCAAGGATCTCCTTCGGAAAAGGCCCGGGACCGGCGCGGAGACGGAGGACGAGGAAGAAGAAAAACCGTTCGGTACATATGTAGGCGGCGACGCCCGGATCTACGAGCCCGCCGCGGAGACGCCCTCTCCGGGGGATGAACCGGGCGGCGCGGACGCTTTCCCCGAAGAGACACCCGAAGCGGAACCCGAGACCGAATCGGCTGATTGGGACGACGGCGAGCCGGTAAACGCCGCGGGCGGCTTCTCCGGGAAGCTGAGGGCGCTTGCCGAGACCGTCCGGTCGATGCCTACCGGGAAACTGGTGCTGCGCCTCGGGATCGTGGCGGCGGCCGTTGTGCTGCTGCTTGTCCTGCTCATCGCCTCCTGCTCCTCCGGCAGCCGCACGCCCGGGGAGGAATCCGAGTCCGGCGCCGTGATCATCGAAAGCGGGAGCTCGGAGGAAAATTCCGAGGCGGAGCCGCAGCCCGTCGAGGTCGTCAGCCGGCTTGAGCAGATCGCCGCGGCCTTCAACGCGAACGGCGACGTGGTCGGCTGGCTCAACGTCCCGGGCCTTTCGGACATCAATGCCGTCGTCTGCCAAGACAAGAATTCCTACTCCTACAACTACCGCAACGACTTGGGCAAATACGTCTACAACACTTACTGGATCGACGGCGCCTACTACTCGAGCAAATACAACACGTTTGAAGGCGGCGCGGCGGGCCTGTCCAAAAACACCGTCATCTTCGGCCACAGCGACCTCGGCTCCACCAACCTCGAGTATAAGGCCGACGACGCGGCCGGCCCGCGCTTCTCCCAGCTCTTCTACTTCACGGACGAGGCTTTCGCCAGGAAGACGCCTTATATCTTCTTCTCGACCGCCGATCAGGATATGGTCTGGGAGGTCTTCGCGGTCTTTTACAACGACAAAGCCATCGACGGCAAGGCGTTCTGGTACATCGACCCCGCCCCGGACGACTCCGCGTTTGATTTCCTGCTCACCACGGCAAAGAACCGCTCCCTCTACACCTATAACGTCCCGGTGACCAAGAGCGACAAGATCCTGACCTTCTCCACCTGCACGGTGGGCTGGGGGCTCGCGACCCGCGAGAACTACCGCTTCGTCGTGATGGCGAAGCTCGTGACCAACCCCAAGACCGCGATGAAGACGGAGGCCGAGTTTGTGATCAATCCGGACGCCGTCCATCCGCCGATCACGCCGGTCGTGCCGAAGACCGAGCCCGTCTCCGGAACGGAGAGCGGCTCGTCCGCAAACAGTTCCGCGGCGACCAGCAAGCCCGCGACGTCCGGCTCCACGACAACCAGCAAGCCCGCTGCGACCAGCAGCAAGCCCGCGGCCTCCGGCTCCTCGGCGACCAGCAAACCCGCGGCGGGCAACTGAAATCCCCGCCGATTCCCATACGCTCAAAAAGCGCCGCGCCGTCTGATCCTTCAGACGGCGCGGCGCTTTTTATTTTGCGAAACAGGACGGCGAAACCGGATCCCTTTATAAAGGACCCCCGCGAGGGAACCCCCGGAAGGGCATGGCCCCCGGGCGGTCAGGGCTTTACGGTGATGACGCGGCTGCCGCTCTCCCCGGAGGAATTCTCCTTTCCCGAGGAGGAGCCCCCGGAGGAGGCCCCCGGCGAGGGTTCCGGCCGGTGCGACGGCTCGGAGGAGGCCGTTTCCGCCGCCGGGACCTTATATTTCCCGACGAGGACGGCGCTGGGCGCGCCTTTTTCCCGCAGCGCGGCGAGCACGGCGGCGAGGTCCTCATCCGAAAGACCCTCCGCCTGCACGAACGGGAGCAGCAGGCTGCCCCCGCCGTAACCCAGCGCGCCGACCAGCGCGTTTGTGGCGGCGCGGAAATCCTGCGGCAGGCTCTCGTAGGCAAGCGCCCCGGAGAGCCCCGCCGCCCCGGCAAGGGCCCCGAAATCCATCGCCGGCGCGTAGCCGGAGGCCGGAAACGCGGCCGGGCTGCCCCCATAGACGGAGGTGGCGCCGAGGACGACGCGGGAGGCGTCGTACGCGGCCAGCACCGGGACGGACTGCTTCCCCGCCTCCGCCATGGCGAGCTCCGTAAAGCTGCGCAGGACTTCGAGGCGGTCGAAGCCCTCATTGGCGAACCATGCGTATTGGACGCCCCGGTCCGGCGGGAAGCGCAGGCCGTCGAGCACGACGGCGTCCGCGCCGAAATTCGCGGCGTCGCAGACGATGTCGAGCACATATTTTCTCGCGGTGTCGGAGCAGGGGTTGAGCCACGGGCGGCCGCCGTACTCGGCGCTGTCGTCGAGCCAGAGCACGCCGTCCGCGCTGCCGTATTTGACCGAGCCCTCGTAGCAGCCGGAGGGCGCCTTGTGGTCTTCAAAGCAGTAAATCCGCGCGATCACGCCGTATCCGGCGGCGCGCGCCGCCTCGATCCGCAAGGCGAGGTCCGCGGCGGTTTCCGTCTCGGTGCCGTATTCCGCGACGCTCGACTGCGGCGAGCGGTAGGTCACCGCGCCGCCGCCGTCCTTGAGGTCGAGTACGACGGCGTTGACGGAGGGCTCCAGCCCGGCAAGGTAGGCGGTATAAAGGGCGTCGTCCGCGAAGGCCTTCCCCGGGACCAGGGCGGCGAGGACCGGCTGCGCGAAGAGATCCGGCTCCTCCTCCGGCGCGGGCTCCGGCTCCGACGAGGCCTCGAAGACCGGCTCCGAAGACGCCGATTCCGGCTCCGGCGCCCCGGAACCAAGCAGCACCTGAACGAGCGGCTCGTAGACAAACCACCCCACGGCAAACATCACGAGGACCCCGGCCGCAATGAGCGCGATCTTCCGATAGAGCTTGCGCCGCGGGTCGATGATGCGGTCCGCGGAGCGCCTAATCTGATAAAAGCCTTTTTTGCTTTGGCGGTCGCGGTTCCCGCTGCGCTTGATTTTAAAAAATCTGGCCATCTTGTTTCCTTTCGGATCAGGTCGGGAGCTGATGCCCGATCAGCCCGTAAAATGCGAGGGAGAGCAGCCCGAGATAGATCAGCAGGACCGGCAGCCCCCGGAACGCCCTCGGCACGCGGCAGAGCGCGATGCGCTCCATGCCCGCCCCGATCAGCACGACGGCGAACACAAAGCCCGCGGACATGCCGACGGAGTAGCCGAGCGTGTGGGCGAGGTCCATGCCCTCGTTATACGGGATCAGCAGGCTGCCGAGGATCGCGCAGTTGAACGTCGCCGAGGCGAGGCGCTTCTGGATATTTTCAAAGACGCCGGGCAGGTATCTTTTTGTGACGAGATAGATGAGCGCGTACAGCGCGGACATGCAGGCAGTAAACAGTATTGGCATCAGCACATACGCGTATCCGGTCTTGGTGATAAAATCGCGCAGCGGATAGACCGCGAGCGACGAGACGACCGTGATGATCGTGAGCAGCGCGGAGTAGCGCACGAGCTCCTTGGGGTGCTTGAGCATGTAGAGGAGCCAGCTTGTGCCGAGGGCGCGCGCGAAGACGATGTTTTCAAGAAACAGGGCGGTCAGCGCCGCGCCGATAAAACCGAGCAGGTACGTCATTTCTGGTCCTCCTTCCCGCCGGAGAAATGTTCATAGGGTTTCGCGTGGAACAAAATGCGCAGACCCTCGATCCCCGCGGCCAAAAAGCCGGCGAGCAGGAAGCCGGCGAACGGCAGCTTCAAAGCGGAGGCCTTGCGCTGCAAAATCACATGGCCCCAGAGCGTTCCGCTGCCGAACAACTCCCGGGTCCCGCCGATCAGCACCGCCACGATCAGAAAACCGATGCTGAAACAGACGCCGTCGAGCAGATTGAAGACGGCGCTCTTCTCCTCGGAAATCAGCCGGGAATAGGCGACGACGACCGTGTTGAGCGCGAGCAGCGGCAGGTAGATGCCCAGGGAGTCGAAGATCGTCGGGGAGATCGGCGCGACCGCCGCCTGCGCCGTAAAGAGCATCGACATGGAGACGAGGGCGTAGCAGAGGATGCGCCACGTCTTGGGCACAAAATGGGCGACGAGCGGGGCGAGCAGCAGCACCGGGATCGTGACGATCGCGAACGTGACCGAGAGGGCCACGGCGTTTTGCAGCGAGGTGGCGCCGATGACGATCTCGCCCAGCACCATCCCGCCGACCAGGACCGGGTTGGAAAACAGAATCTTGCGGAAGCTCTCGCTTAAAAGGGAGGCGGCCGCGGGGTCCATCTTTTTCATGCGCCCACCCCCGTTTCCGTCTTCTTTTTAAGGCCGGGCTTCGGCTTCTTCTCTTTGGGCGGACGCCCCGCCCCGGGGGGCGAAGGCGCATTTTTCGGTATCAGCGCGCCGTGACGGATCTGATGGAGCAGATGCTCGCAGACGCGGTCGAAGAGCGGCGCGGAGACGTTCATCAGGATCAGGGCAAATACAAAGCCGTCCTCAAAGCCTCCGAAATAGCGGAACAGCATCGCCATCACGCCGGCGGCGGCCCCGTAGAGGAGTTTCGCGAAGTCGCGCTTGGGCGAGGTGACCGGCTCGGTGATCATGAACACGGCGCCGAACAACAGCATCCCGGAGCACAGCTCCCACCCGACGGAATCGAACACGCCGAACGGGGAGCGCGGACACGCCGTCGCCATCAGGCCCGAGACCAGCAGAAAGCTCGCCGGGGCGCGCCAGCCGATCGTCCTGCGGACCAGCAGGTAGAGGCCGCAGGCGAGGATCACAAGAATATTCGTCGCGCCCATCGGCCCGGAGGCGTTGCCGAGGATCATGTCGAACAGATCAAGGCTCGGGATCGCGCCGCGCATCAGGCTGTGCGCGGGGCTGACGACGGTCTTCGCGACCGCGTCGCCCACGACCGCGAGGCGCTGCATCGGAGCCGGATAGCGGAACACCTGCTCCGGCCAGCAGATCGCGGCGAACGCGAACCCGACCGCCGCGGGGTTGAACAGATTGTTGCCCGTGCCGCCGAACGGGAATTTGACGGCGAGGATCGCCACCGCGCAGGCGGCGGCGACGATGTAATACGGGACGGACGCGGGCATCAAGAGCGGGATCAAAAGCCCGGTTACCGCCGCGGAGAGATCCCGCAGATCCGGCCGCCGGCCGCCGGCCAGCACGCCGAGCAGATCGAGCGTCCACGCGGTCGCGGCCCCGATCAGCCCGAGCAGCAGCGCCCGCGGGCCGTAATAAAACCAGGCCATTAAGTAAAGCGGCGTCAGCGCGACGAGCATATCCGCCATGACGGTGAACAGGGACTCACTCGCGCGGACGTGCGGCGCGTTTTGAAGGATCAGGCCGTGTTCGTTCATTCGGCGGCGCCCCCTTTCTCGGCGGCGAGGCTGCGCTTCGCGGCGAAGATCGCGGAGCCGATGTCCAGTTTGGAGGGGCAGACATAGGAGCAGGCCCCGCAGCCGATGCAGCGGTCCACGTCGTAAAGCTCCAGGAGGTCCTTGCGACCGAATTCGGCGAAGCGGCGCAGCTGGCACGCGGAGAGCCCCTCGGGGCAGGCGTGGTCGCAGCGCCCGCAGCCGATGCAGATGTAGCCGAGGCTTTTATGGCTTTCGCGAAAGGCGAGAATGCCCCGCGTCATGACCCCGACTTTTTCCTCCTCGGGGTCGGTGACCGAGCGCCCGGTCATGGAGCCGCCGAGGATCACCGCCTCCGGGTCCGCGGCGAGGCCGCAAAACCGTAAAATTTCGGAGACCGGCGTGCCGACCGCCGCCTCGAGGTTGCAGGGGTTCGCGACGGCGTCCCCCGCGACCGTGACAAAACAGGTGGTCTGCGCGACGCCGCGCTCGGCCGCCCGCACCAGATGCAAAAGCGCCCCGGTGCCCGCGGTGAAGGTCTTTTTCTCTTTTTGAAATTTGTGGTAGGCGCGCATCTCGGCCGGATACCGCCCGCCGAAGTGCATCACCTCGACGCCCGCGAGTTTCTTCGGGATGCGGATTGTGATATCGAGCACATGGCGGTAGACCGCCACGCGGGTCTTCGACAGGTCGGCGTGCACGGCCTTCGCGCAGAGCTCGAGCGCGAGCGCGATCTTCTCCGGCTCGTGCAGGGCGATGTGGAGCTGGCTTGAGATAAACGGCTCGTCGTCGATGGCGTCCGCGATCACCGCCTCCACGCCGCGCCTGTCGGCTTCGATCAGCTTTTCATAGAGAGAGCGCCCGTCCGACTCGTCGATGATGTCGGCAAGGCGCGCGATCTCGGCGATCTCCTCGGGCCGAAGCTCGCGCGGCAGGATCTCCGCGAAGGGGTTGGAGAAGGTGCGCGGGGCGTCCGGCTTCATGACCGCCATGTCTCGGGAGAGCATCGGCTCCTTGCGCTGTTCAAGGACGATGCCCGGAATGAAATACGACATAATTGCCTCCGGTAATCAGGTTTCCGGCCCCGGAAGAGGATCTTCTCCGACCGGGCCGGGACAAAAATCAAAGTTGCGCAAAAGGGAAAAGGTTACAGGGCGGCCTCCGCGGCCGCGCGCAGGTTTCGCACCGCCGCGGCGTAATCCGCCTGATGAAAGAGCGAGGAGCCGGCCACCAAAATATTCGCCCCGGCCCTGACCGCGACCGGCGCGGTCCGCTCGTCGATGCCGCCGTCCACCTGAATGTCGAGCGGGCGCCCGACGCGGGCGGCCTCCCGCCGGATCGCTTCGATCTTGGGCGCCATGTCCTCCATGAAGCTCTGGCCGCCGAAGCCCGGCTCCACCGTCATCACGAGGACCATGTCAATAAAGGGGAGATACGGAAAGACCGCCTCCGCCGGGGTCTTGGGCCTCAAAGAGATCGCCGGGGAGACGCCGAAGGAGCGGATCTTTTCGATCACGGCCATGGGCTCGTCGCCGGACTCGAGATGGAATGTGATGAGCCCGGCCCCGGCCCCGACATAATCCCCGATATAGCGCAGCGGCTCCGAGATCATCAGGTGCGTATCGAAAAACATCGGGCTCGCCTTGCGCAGGGAGCGCAGGACCACCGGGCCGTAACTGATGTTGGGGACGAAATGCCCGTCCATCACGTCGAGGTGGAGCATGTCCGCCCCGGCGAGTTCCATCGCCCTTGCCTCCGCGCCGAGATTCGCAAAATCGGCCGAGAGCAGCGAGGGCGAGATCCGGATTCCCATTCTGACGCCGCCTTTCTATCTCTGAAAAATATAAGAGAATCAGTTTATTTTAACGCAAAGCGCGCCATCCGTCAACCGAAAGGGCACAGCGGTACGGAAAATTCACAATTCCGGGCGCAAAGCGGAGGCTTTTCTGTCTTATTTTTAAGTTTTATGGTAAAATAGCCATAAGAGCCTGTGAAGCGGCTATTTACCGTGATTTGAACGGCCCGCCTGCGGCGACGGCCAATTTCACCATAACGCTGTCGCATTATAGTGAAATAGCCATAGAAGCCTATGAGGCGGCTATTTACCGTGATTTTAACGGCCCGCCTGCGGCGATGGCCGATTTTACCATAACGCTGTCGCTTTATGGTAAAATAGCCATAGGAACCTATGAAGCGGCTATTTTACCGTGATTTGAACGGCCCGCCTGCGGCGACGGCCGATTTCGCCATGACGCTGTCGCTTTATGGTGAAATAGCCATAAGAACCTATGAAGCGGTTATTTTACTGTGATTTTAACGGCCCGCCTGCGGCGACGGCCGATTTTACACAAAAAGACGAGGGCAAACGCGCTCACAGAATCTTCACAATGGGAAGGGATCATCGAAAATGAAATATACGGACACCGCTCTCTATGAAAAAAAGGCCTCGCTGCTCGGCATGGGGGCCATGCGCCTGCCGAAGCGGGAGGACGGCTCCATCGACGTTTCGCACACCGAAAGGATGGTCGCGCTCGCGATGGAGCGGGGCGTCAACTATTATGACACGGCCTATTGCTACCACGGCGGCGAATCCGAACGCGTCATGGGGGAGCTGCTCGCGAATTACCCGCGCGAGCGCTTCTTCCTCGCGGACAAGATGCCGGTCTGGCTCTGCAAGGACGGGGCGGACGTGCGCCGCATCTTCGACAAGCAGCTCCAAAAGTGCCGGGTGGATTATTTTGACAACTACCTCGCCCACTCGATCGACAATGAGGATTACCCGGACATGGTGCGCTCCGACACCTACCGCATCCTGCGCGAAAAGAAAGAGCAAGGCCAGATCCGCAGGCTCGGTTTTTCCTTTCACGGCGACAAGGCGCTCTGGAAGACGATGACGGAGGAGTACGACTGGGATTTCGCGCAGATCGAGATGAACTACCTCGACTGGAAGGAGCAGGACGCAAAATACCTCTACGACTGGCTCGTGGCGCACAAGCTCCCGATCATCGTGATGGAGCCGGCGCGGGGCGGCTACCTCGCGAACCCGCCCGCCGCCGTGCGGAAGATTTTTGCGGAGGCCTGTCCCGGAAGCGCGCCCGCCGAGCTTGCCTACCGCTGGTTTTTCGGCAAGCCCGGCATTTTTACGATCCTGAGCGGCGTGTCCAGCCTCGCGCAGCTGGAGGAAAACCTGGCCGTGTTCGACGCCGGGGAACCGCTCGACGGGGCCCGGGCGGAGGCGCTCGCCCGGGCGGCGGAGGTCCTGATGCGGATGGAGCGCATCCCCTGCACGGGCTGCGGCTACTGCCTGCCCTGCCCCGCCGGCATCGATATCCCCGGCATGCTGACGCTGATGAACCGCTTCCTTGAAACAAAAGTCACCTGGAAGGCCAAAGATGCCTATTTGAAATTCCCGGAGGGGCGGCGCGCTTCCGCCTGCGTCTCCTGCGGGGCCTGCGCCTCTCATTGCCCGCAGGGGATCAAGGCCTACGTCCATATGGAGGAACTCTCCGACACGGTCGGAAAACTCTGATTTTCGGAAAATCCTCCCCGTCCGCGCAAAACCGGATTCCCTTCATGCTCATGCGCTTTTACGCGCCTTCTCCGGCCGGGACGCGGCGGCGCGAGAGGCGCGAAACCGGCGCGCGCGTTTGGGTCCGTTGCCGGCCGGAGTAAGGTTTTCCCTTCCGTTTTATTAAAGATCGGGTGTCCGGGGCCGGAAGCACGTCCCGGGCCCCGGACTATTAGAAAGCCCCATGGGAGCGCAGTCCATATTATGCGGGGGGACGTGATTCGGCGAGGGGGCGGCCAAACCGCCGCTTCCGGGCCGGAAACGCCCTCTCCCCTCCCCGAAAAGGGCCTCCCGCGCGGGGAGGAGAGAAAAAATTAACAAAAGGCCGGTATTATTCGGCGCGCTTTTATGATATGGTAGGCGATAGAATTTTACGGGGGAGGACGACCGATGGACTGGCAGAACGGCTACCGCAGCGAGACGCCGCCTCAATATGTGTATTATAATACCGGATACTCGAGCTATCAGGCCCCGCCGGAGATCCGCGAGAGAAAAAAGCTCCGCGCCTGCGGAAACGGCATCGGGCTCGCGATGCTGGGATACATCTTCATCTCGCTGACGGCGTACGGCATCCTCTACATCGCCGCCACCGCCCTGCTCTCCGAGTTCCTGCCCCGCCTCACCCTGTATCAGGCCCCGGAATGGCTCGGTCAGGCCGTATTGCTGGGGAGCTACGTCCTCTCGCTGAGCATTCCGTTCGCCCTTTATGCGATCGCCATCCGCATCCCCTTCTCCGTCGCCTTCCCGCTGCGGAAGGCGGGCCCCGGGATGACCTTCGGCGGCATCTGCGTGGGGCTTGGCGTCTCGACGGTCGCCTCCTATCTCTCGAGCTACATCGAGGCCGTCCTCGGCGGCGCCGGGATCTACATCTCCATGCCGGCGGTTGAATCCCCGAAGGACCCCGCCGCGTTTGCGATCTATGTGATCCTGATGACCGCGGCGCCCGCCTTCGTGGAGGAGCTGATCTTCCGCGGCGTTGTGATGCAGTCCCTGCGGCGCTTCGGCGACATCTTCGCCCTGGTGATCTCGGCGGCTCTGTTCGGCATCTTTCATATGAATCTGATGCAGATGCCTTTCGCGTTCATTCTCGGCCTCGCGATGGGCTATTTCGTCATGCGCACCGGCTCGCTCTGGGTCAGCGTGGGCATTCATTTCCTCAACAACCTCGCGTCGGTGGTTTTAGACGCCTGCTACGGCTTCATGACCTACAAAAGCTTCACGCTGCTGAATCTCACGTGGTCGCTGCTGACGCTCGCGGGCGGCGGGCTCGCGCTCGCGCTGATGCTGGCGCGGCATCAGGACATCTTCCGGTTCGAGACGCCGCAGGGCGCCCTCCCCCCGGGCAGGCGCACCCGCGCCCTGCTCTTCGCGCCGCTGATGGTGATCGCGTTGCTGACCGCGACCGGTTTTATTCTCAGCTATCTGGACGTCGGCTGGTTTTGACCTTTTCGCCCGCGGCTTTCTGCGCGGGCCATTCTTTTTGCGGAGGATCTCGATGGAAAATCTTGCGGATGCGGAAATGATAAGAGACCTGCTCGCCCGGCACGGAATTTGCCCCGACAAATCGCTCGGGCAGAATTTCATCGTGAACCCGGCGCTCTGCCCGCGCATCGCCGAGGCGGGCGTGCCGGGGCCGGAGTTCGGCGTGCTCGAGATCGGCCCGGGCGTCGGCGCGCTGACCGCGCAGCTCGCGAAGCGGGCGAAAAAGGTGGTCGCCGTGGAGATCGACCGGGCGCTGCTGCCGGTGCTCGGCGAGACGCTCGCGGAGTATGACAACGTGGAGATCGTCAACGCCGACTTTTTGAAGCTCGACCTGCCGGCGCTCGTCCGGGAAAAGCTCGGCGGCCTGCCGCTCGCCGTCTGCGCGAACCTGCCGTATTATATCACAACGCCCGTGCTCATGCGGATCTTTGAATCCGGGATCGGCGCTCAAAGCGTCGCCGTCATGGTGCAAAAAGAGGCCGCCGACCGCTTTCTGGCCCGCCCCGGAACCCGGGAGAGCGAGGCCGGCACCGTGCTGCTCCATTATTTCTGCGAGCCGGAGGTCCTGTTCCCCGTGCCGCGGGAGTGGTTTTTCCCAAGCCCGAGATGCGGCTCCGTGGTGCTCAAATGCGCCGCCCACGCGGAGCGCCCGGTCGCGCCGAGGGACGAAAAATACTTTTTTTCCGTCGTGAAGGCGGCGTTTTTGCAGCGGCGAAAGACGCTCGCGAACGCCCTCTCCGCCGGCCTCGGCGTCGAAAAGGCGCGGGCCGCCGCCGCGATCGCCGCCTGCGGCCTCCCGCCGGACGTCCGCGCCGAGAGGCTCTCGCTCCGGGATTTCTCCGATTTGGCGGACGCGCTCATGGACGCCGGGGTCTTTCCGCACCCAAGGAACGAACGATAAAAATCCTCTGTCCCGGCGGGAAACGCGGCGAGCCGCCGTGCCGGAGCTTTGAGCCGCGCCGGGGGTCTTTGGCCCGCCGGCGTTTTTTATCCCTCCGCGCCGAAGCCTTTTTCCGCCTCCGGCAAAGCTTTCTCTTGTGTATTTTTTATGGGTTTGCTATAATATAAGATACGGTTTTTTCCGCCGCGCATAATCGCGGCTCTCCGGGCAAAATAAGGAATACGGCGTCCCGTGAAATCCGACGCCGTTCCATTTTGAGAAACGGAGGCCCCGTATGCTGAAAAAAGAAGATTTCCGGAACGCGGCGGATGAGGAGGAGGGCTCCTCTTCCGAAAACGAGAACGAAGAAGCGGGAGAACAGACCGAACAGATCATCAAGACCGGCTCCGTCACCCAGACGAAAGGCCGCTATCCCATCCACTGTCTCACCGTGGTGGGGCAGGTCGAGGGACATTATATCCTTCCGCCGCAAAACAAATCCACCAAATACGAACACGTCATCCCCCAGCTCGTCGCCATCGAGCAGGACCCCGACATCAAGGGCCTGTTAATCATCCTCAACACCGTCGGCGGCGACGTGGAGGCGGGGCTCGCCCTCGCAGAACTGATCTCCGGCATGAAGAAGCCAACCGTCTCGCTGGTTTTGGGCGGCGGGCACTCGATCGGCGTGCCGCTGGCCTGCGCGGCGAAGGTCTCCTATATCGCGCCCTCCGCCACGATGACCATCCACCCTGTAAGGATGAACGGCCTCGTGCTGGGCGTGCCGCAGACGCTCTCCTATTTTGAAAAAATGCAGGAGCGCATCACGAATTTTGTGACCTCCAACTCCCGCATCACGACCGAGCGCTTCCGGGAGCTGATGTTCACGACTGGCGAGCTGATCACCGACGTCGGCACCGTGCTCGACGGCGAACAGGCCGTCGCCGAGGGGCTGATCGACCGGCTCGGAGGCCTCTCCGACGCGATCGATTCCCTCTACGAACAGATCGAGGCGAGGGGCCCGGACCCAAATTCCGCTTCGGACGAAAACGCCTCCGAAAAAGAGACCTCCTCCGGGGAGGAGACTTCCCCCGCGAAAGGGAACGCCCCGCGGAAAGAAAACGCGCCATCGAAGAAAAGATCTCCGCAGAAAGGGGACTCTTTCCCGAAAGGAAACCCCTCACAAAAGGGCAAGAAGTCCGAAGGAAAAAAATCCGGAGGGCCGCATAAAAAGAAACCGGCCGGAGCTTCCGGCGCGGGGGGGTACAACCCATGATCCTTTATTCCGTTGAACCGCTCGACCGCATCTTTCCCACGCGGGAGCACGAGCGGGAGTTCCTTGAATTCGAGGGCGGCACGCTCGAGGGATACCGGGAGAACGGGCGTTTCACCGTCACGAGCCTGATCTCGACCGACCCGGGGCTCTTCCTCGACGAAAAATTCAGTCCCGGCGCGACGCTCACTTACGGCAAAGACGGGCGCGCCCCGGGCCCCCGCCGCCGGAGCGACCCGGAGATCCTGTTCGGCGCGGAGGGAGGCTTCCTCTACTTTTAACCGGGACGGCACTCCCGATCACCCGACGGGTCCGGCGGCCGCAAAACGCGCGGCGCGCGGACGCGAAAGCAGTGGCGGTATATCGTCGGCGGGACGTGGACCAATGCCGCAAAACGCGCGGCGCGCGGACACGAAAGCCGAAAACCGGGGCTTCGGCGCGGCGCTCCCCTATGAAATAACAGCGTTTTTTCCGGTCCGGCCGGGCCCCCGCCGTTTCGGGCCGACGCCCGGGATTAAAGACAAAATCCGGGCTTTCCCATAAAATCGTGACATTCGGAGGTACGCATGGGCATTTTCGACGCGGTGATTCAGGGCGTGATCCAAGGGCTGACCGAGTTTCTGCCAGTCTCGAGCTCCGGGCATCTCTCGCTCTACCAGCATTTTACCGGGCTCGGCGGCGAGGCCGGCGGCATCTATACCGTCCTGCTCCATCTGGGGACCTTGCTCGCCGTGTTCATCGCTTTCTGGAGGACCGTCGTCTCGCTCCTTCTGGAGCTCTTTTACCTGATCGCGGACCTTGTGACCGGCCGCTTCCGCGCGGGCGCCATGCCGCCGCAGCGGCGGATGCTGCTGATGCTGATGCTCTCGTGCGTGCCGCTTCTCGGGGCCTATCTGATCTCCGATTTTTATCTCTCGCTCGCCTCCGACGGCGACATCCTCGCGGAGGGCGCCTGTTTTCTGCTGACCGCGGCGCTGCTGTTCCTCTCCGGGCGCTGCGTCAAGGGCCATAAAGACTCCGGGACCATGACGAAGGCCGACGCCCTCGCCGTGGGCGTCACGCAGGCGATCGCGCCGCTGCCGGGGCTTTCGCGCTCCGGCTCCACGATCTCCGTGGGGCTGCTCTGCGGGCTCTCGCGCGAATACGCGGTGGCCTATTCCTTCATCCTCGGCATGCCCGCGGTCCTCGCCGCCAACCTGATTGAACTCCCGGCGGCGCTCTCCGGGGACGTGGCCGTCGACTGGCCGGCCGCGCTCGTCGGCATGGCCGTCTCGCTGGCGTTCGGCCTTCTCGCGATCAAACTCGTCAAACTGCTGGTCGAAAACGACCGGTTTACATACTTCGCGTGGTACACGCTGGCCTTGGGCCTCCTGACCGTCGGGGCCGGCCTCTATGAAACCTTTACGGGCAACATGCTTTTCTCTTTTTAAAAAACAACCATGGCCATGACGAAACGGGGTGACAACTTGGCCGAAAAAAGCACGAAAAAGAAAACCGCCGCAAAACGGGGCGCCCCGGCGGCGAAACAGCAGGAGTTCTCCTCCTCGAACAAACAGCTTTTCGCGATCCTGTTTCTCGCGCTCGGCGTGTTTTTCATCGCGCTGACGCTTGTGTCCGGGGAGAATTTCTGGGCGGCGCTGCACGGGTTCGCGTTCGGGATGTTCGGATGGTGCGCCTATCTGATCGGACCGCTGTTTCTGTATCTCGCCGTAATGAATACGCTGGAGAAGCCGAGCTTCTCCTCCTCGGCGAAGGTCTGGGAGGTGCTGGGGCTCCTGACCCTCGTCTGCGCCGCCACCACGATCTTCGTCGAGGGCGGCATCCCCGACGAGAGCTTTCCCAATATCGCAAAAACGTTATTCCAAAACGGAAAGGAACTCCGGGGCGGCGGGTTTTTCTCGGTGATCCTCGGCGTCCCGCTCTATCTGTTTCTCGGCGAGACCGGGGCGAAAATCACAGTCTCGATTTTAATTTTTGTGATGCTCATGCTGATTACCGGCACTTCGCTAGCGGGGCTTGCCCGCGGGACCAAGGAGGCCGGTAAAAAGGTGCGCGACGTCTACACCGAGCAGGTTGAGCACGCCCGCACGCAGCCGGATTCGGGCGCGACGATCGACATCCCGCTCGACGACCCGCTGCCGCAGCACCCGGTCCGCTCGCCGAAGCGTTTCGGTTTTGACCCCGCGCAGGACGCGAAGAGCAGGCTGCTCGACGCGGCGGCGGGCTCCGCTTCCGGCGGGACTTTCGCGGGCGGGGACCGCGTGATCGACATCCCGCTCGAAGGCGACATCCCCTCGCGGGGCGGCGAAACGGGCCGGGCCCCCGCGGGCCCCGCGCCCACGGCCGCCGCCTATACATTTTCTAAGGCGACCGCCGCGACCTCCCCGCTCCGAAACGAACGGGCCGTCGTGATGAACGGCTTCAAGGTCGTGACGCCGGAGCAGCTCCTCGCGGAAAAAGAGGCCGCCCTTTTAAAAGAAAGAGCGGGCGCCGGACTCTCCGGGGCGGAGGGAAATCCCTTCGCGAGAACCGTCTCCTCCTCCTTCCCTTTGGATGTCACGACCAGCGACGGCTTCAAGACCTCCGAGGAGCTTGAAGAGCTGATCCGGCGCGCGGCGCGGCAGGATGAAAATAAGAAGAAGGACGAACGGCACGCGCTCGAGCGGGCCGAGCGGAAGTTCGCCGTCGACGCGGCGGACGACTTTGAGACGCGCGTCTACCGCTTCCCGCCCGTGAATCTGCTCCGGCCCGCGGTTCGCACGGAGTCCGGGGACATTACATTGGAGCTTAAGCAGAACGCCGACCTCCTGGTGGACACGCTCAACAGCTTCGGCGTGCAGACGAGGGTCGTCAACATTTCAAGGGGCCCCGCCGTCACGCGCTACGAATTACAGCCCTCCGCGGGCGTCAAGATCAGCAAGATCACAAACCTCGCGGACGACATCGCGCTGAACCTCGCCTCCGCCGGCGTGCGCATCGAGGCGCCGATCCCGAACAAGGCCGCCGTGGGCATCGAGGTGCCGAATAAAAACATCGCCACGGTCAGCATCCGCGAGATCATCGACTCCGGCGAGTTTCAGAGCGCCAAAAACAAGCTCTCGGTGGCGCTGGGCAAGGACATCGCGGGCCGCATTATGGTCGCGGATCTCGCCAAGATGCCGCACCTGCTGATCGCCGGGGCCACCGGCTCCGGAAAATCCGTCTGCATCAACTCCATGATCGTCAGCTTGCTTTACAAGGCGTCGCCGGGCGAGGTCCGTCTTTTGATGATCGACCCGAAGGTCGTCGAGCTCGGCGTCTACAACGGCATCCCGCACCTGCTGGTCCCGGTCGTCACGGACCCGAGGAAAGCGGCGGGCGCGCTCAACTGGGCGGTCTCCGAGATGCTGGGCAGATATAAGCTCTTCGCCGACAACGGCGTGCGGGACCTCACCGGCTTCAACAAGCTCGCCGAGACGAGGGAGGATTTACAGCCGATGCCGCAGATCGTCATCATCATCGACGAGCTGGCCGACCTCATGATGGTCGCGCCCAACGAAGTTGAGGACGCGGTCTGCCGCCTCGCCCAGATGGCGCGCGCGGCGGGCATGCACCTCGCCATCGCGACGCAGCGCCCCTCCGTCGACGTCATCACCGGCATCATCAAAGCGAATATTCCAAGCCGCATCGCCTTCGCGGTCTCCTCCTACGTCGACAGCCGCACCATTCTGGACGGCGGCGGCGCCGAGAAGCTGCTCGGGCGCGGCGACATGCTCTTCAGCCCGGTCGGCTCCCCGAAACCGCAGCGGATCCAAGGGTGCTTCGTCAGCGACAACGAGGTCGAGGACGTGGTCGCCTTCATCAAGGGCGACGCGCCCGCCGCCTACGACGAGCGTATCCAAGAGGAGATCGAGCGCAACGCCGCCGTCGAAAAGGGCGCGAAGCGCGCTTCCGACGCCGACGAGGACGGCGGCGCTCCGGACGAGGACGAGATGCTCCCGGCGGCCATCGAATGTGTGGTCGAGATGGGACAGGCCTCCACCTCGCTGCTTCAGCGCAAGCTCAAGCTCGGCTACGCGCGGGCCGCCCGCATCATCGACCAGATGGAGGAGCGGGGCATCGTCGGACCGTTTGAGGGCAGCAAGCCGCGGCAGGTGATGATCTCCCGCGAACAGTGGATGGAGATGAATCTGCGGCGGTGACCGCGGAGGCAAGCGCCGGAACGGGCGCGGGCCGCCGCGTTTCAAGAAAGAACGCCGATAGACGGAGTCCCCCAAGCCGGGCCCCATGGCCGCAAGGGAGAACCTTCGGGCACGGGCTCCGGCAAACGGGACGGAAAGCGCCGCGGGGCTTTCTCCAAAACCTCCGGATCCGTGACTTCATCCTTGCCAAGGATGCGCTCTTTTCCCTAAATTACATCGGATGATTTTATTCTTTAAAGAGGATTTAAGATGAGTATTTTTTCCAAGATCAGCGCCGGGCTCAAAAAGACGAGGGACTCGATACGCGAGCGCTTCGACGACGTGTTCTCCGTGTCGAAAATCGACGACGCGTTTTACGACGAGCTCGAGGAGGCCCTGCTGCTGGCGGATGTCGGCGTCCCCACCGCGTCCGCGGTCTGCGGCGAGCTCCGCAAAAAGGTCAAGGCGGAACACCTCACCGAGCCGGAGCAGGCGCGGAAGGCTATGCAGCAGATCATCGCGGAGATGCTCGCGGGCGCGCAGCCGATGCCCGAGGGGCACCCGCTGATTATTTTGATGATCGGCGTCAACGGCGTGGGCAAGACCACCACGATCGGCAAGATCGCGAAGCGCTACACGGAGGCCGGAAAAAAGGTCGTCGTCGCGGCGGCGGATACGTTCCGCGCGGCGGCCATCGAGCAGCTCGAGATCTGGGCCGAGCGCTCGGGCGCCGAGCTGGTCAAGCACGCCGAGGGCTCCGACCCCGCGGCCGTGGTCTTCGACGCGATCGCCGCCGGGAAGGCGCGGAGGGCCGACGTCGTCATCTGCGACACCGCCGGCCGCCTGCACAACAAAAAAGGGCTGATGGACGAGCTCTCCAAGGTCAGCCGCGTGATCGCCAAGGAGGCCGGGGGGTGCCCGGTCGAAACCCTGCTGGTCCTCGACGCCACCACCGGCCAGAACGCACTCAATCAGGCGCGGGAATTTCAGAACGCCTGCGGGCTCACGGGCATCGTGCTCACAAAGCTCGACGGCACGGCCCGCGGCGGCGTCGTGATCGGCATCCGCAAGGAGCTCGGCATCCCGATCCGCTTTATCGGCGTCGGCGAGCAGGCCGACGATCTGCAGCCCTTCCACGCCGAGGATTTCGCGAAGGCGCTCTTTGCTTCGGAAGAAAAATAACGGCGGAACCCGCCGGACGACTCAAAAGGGGAGACCGGAAAGGGCCGCTTAAAAATAGGGCCGCCCGGTTTGAAAACGGAGCGGGCGGCTCGGCTTCCAAAAAAACGACGGGCCGAATCGGAATCGAAAAAAAACCGGAAGTTCCCCGAAAGCGCCCGCCCGGCGGGGCTGCCCGGCGTAAGGAGCCCTCAAAAAGTCGTTTCCGAAATCGCCCGTCCAAAACCTTCGCCCGGAAACGGGAGGCGTTTGGAAGGCGGACCCGATATTCTAAATTAAAAGAGAAAGAAAACGGTATGCAAAAAATCATCATCGCGACACATAACTCCGGTAAAATGGCGGAGTTCCGGCGGATGCTCGCGCCGCTCGGGTACGAGCCCGTCTCCGCACAAGAGGCCGGCTGCCCCGACGAGATCGAGGAGCACGGCGCGACCTTCGCGGAAAACGCGATATTAAAGGCGAAAGCCGTCTGTAAAGCGACCGGGCTTCCCGCCGCCGGCGACGACAGCGGGCTCTGCGTCGATTACCTGAACGGCGCGCCCGGCGTCTACACGGCGCGATACGCCGGGGAGCGCGGCACGCCGGACATGTGCATGGAGAAGCTGCTCGGGGCGCTCGAGGGCGTGCCGGCCGAAAAACGCGGCGCGCATTTCGCCTGCGCGATCGCGCTCTGTTACCCCGGCGGCGGGCTGCTGCTAGCCGAGGGCCGCTGCGACGGCTCGATCGGTTTCCAAAAAGATGGCATGGGCGGCTTCGGCTACGACCCGATCTTCCTCTACGAGGGGCAAAGCTTCGCCGCGCTCCCGCCGGAGGAGAAGGACGCCGTCAGTCATAGGGGGATCGCGCTGCGGAAGCTCGCGGCGCTTTTGAAACAGGAATCAACGATTATTTTATAGAAAAGAGAAAGACCGTTTATGATCACCGCCAAACAGCGCGCGTTTCTGCGCGGACTCGCAAACCCCCTCCCCGCGATCCTTCAGATCGGCAAGGAGGGCGTCAACGAAAACATCCTTGAGAACCTCGCGCAGGCGCTCGAGGCCAGAGAACTCGTCAAGGTTTCGGTGCTTGAGACCTCGCCCGTCTCCTCAAAGGAGGCCGCCGCCCTCGCGCTCGCGGCCATCCCGGGGAGCGAGCCGGTACAGGTCATCGGCCGCCGCTTTGTCGTCTACAAGCGCAATCTGAAGGAACCGAAGATCACTTTGACCCGCTGAAAGGAAGGCTTTAATTTGAAAACCGGAATTTTCGGCGGCAGCTTCGACCCCGTCCATAACGGGCACGTCCACGCGGCGAAAGCCTTTCTTGAGGAGCTTCGCCCCGACCGGATGCTGATCGTACCGACCTTCCTGCCGCCGCACAAGGACGCCCCGCGGCTCGCCCCCGCGGAGGACCGCCTCGCCATGTGCCGGATCGCCTTCGCGGGCGACCCGCGCTTTGAGGTCAGCGATCTGGAGATCCAAAGGGGCGGGCCGAGCTACACCTCCGACACGGTGGAGGAGCTCGCGCAGCGCTACCCGGAGGACGAGCTCCTTTTGCTCGTCGGCGGCGACATGCTGCTCTCGTTTGAGCAATGGCACAACTGGCACCGCATCATTGAAAAGGCGGCGCTCGTCTGCGCCCCGAGGACTTGGGAGGAGGAGAGCGCCCTGACCGCCAAGGCCGGAGAACTGATGAGCGAGGGCGCCGACGTGAGGATCCTGCCGATCGACGTCTATGAAATCTCTTCCACACAGATCCGGCGCAAGGCGCGCGAGGGGGAGGACTTCTCCTACGCCGTGCCGCGGGACGTGGCGGAATATATCTGGGAGCATGGCCTATACTGTCGGTGACCGTTTCCATGGAACGGTCCATCCCGCCGGCGGCCGTCTTCCCCAACAGGAGGAACGCAGATGCACAAGAAAATCATGACCGCGCTCGCCGGGACCGCCGTGCTCGCGGCGCTGTTCGTCGGATGCTCGGGCAAATTCGCCGAGCTGCGCGAGGGCTACATGGGCCTGCTCGACAAATTCGTCGGCAAGGTGGAGCCCATGGCGGAGACGGACGACTCCGGCACCGAGGACGCGCTGCGCGCCGTGCTCAAGGGCTACGCCGAGGGGAGCATTCTCTGGTTCGAGTGCCGCGATTTCGACGGGGACGGCGCCTACGAGGCGTTCGGCTTCACGGCGGAATCCGGCGTCACGGACGAAAACGGCGGCTTCGTCGGCAGCGCGTGGTTTGTGACGAAGGATTACGCCGTCGAGACGCTGGGCATGGGCAGCTATACATATCCGGAGCTCGCCGAGCTCCCCGGCGGGGCGCTCGCGCTGATCCATCAGAGCGGCAAGACGGGCTTGACCTATATCTTCGGCGTGGAGAACAGCAAGGTCTACCAGCCCGCCCTCTCCGGAAAGGTGCGGAGCCTCTCCCAAGACAAAGACGGCAATTTCACGGCGTGGGACCTCTCCTATGACCGCTACATCGACGAGGAGGAATCCGCCGACGAGGAGCCGTCGCTGAAGCCCTACTGGTTTTATTATAAGAACGGCGAGTTCCGCGAATACGGCGCGCGCGACGATCTGCACCGCTCCGACCTCAAGGCCTACCCCGCCGGCGCGGCGTTCGTCAACGAGGTCTACTACCACGGCCTGACCGCCACCCTGCTCGAAAAATACTACCCCAACGCGAGCGAGGAAAAGCTCGACGAGATCGCCGAAAAGGCCGGATTCTTCGATTCGGTGCTGCTGCGGGAGAACGGGATCCTGCAGGTCAACTTCAAGGGCGCCTACGACGACTGGTTCTATTCCACCTTCAAGATCGCGGGCGGCGACCTCAAGCTGCTCGACGAGGGCCGCGGCCACTACAAAAAGGCCCTGATCGAATCCATCGCGACCTACCCGGAGGAGCCCGTTTCCGAGGCGGAGGCGTCCTCCGCGGCGTCCGGCTCCTGACCCGGCAGCCGGTTATCCTCTATCAGAAAAGAGAAAAATTTGTGGAAAATTTGACAAAGCGTATAAACGCGGCCGAATATTGCGGATTGGACACGGAGCGGGTTATGGATCTGCTCCGGGAGCGGCTCTCGGAGAAGCGCCTGCGGCACTCGCTGCTTGTCGCCGAGCGGGCCCTGCTGCTCGCGCCGAAATTCGGCGCGGACCCCGGCAAGGCGGGCTTCGCGGGGCTTGTGCACGACGTCTGCAAATGCAGCACGTCCGCCGAGCAGTTGCAAACCGCCAAGGCCGGTGGTATAATTTTGGACAGCGACGCGGCGGCCTCCCCCGCCCTCTGGCACTCCGCGGCCGGCTTCGTCTACATACGGGACGAGCTCGGCGTGACCGACGCGGACATTTTGAGCGCGGTGCGCTACCACACCTCCGGCCGGGGCGGCATGTCCCCGCTCGAAAAGACGATCTACATGGCCGATCTCACGAGCGACGACCGGGAATACCCGGCGAGCGGCTGGCTTCGGAAGCTCGCCGAGCGGGAGCCCGAACGGGCCCTCGCCTACTCGATCCGGTGGATCGTCGGCGACCTGCGCGAAAAGGGCCTCCCGGTCACGAAAGAATCACAGGATTTGTTGGAAGAATATAAAAACGCCGAAGCCGCCTCTCCGGATGAAGAAAGGGAGTAAACTATGGAATCTTATGACCTCGCGAAAAAGATCGCGACCATCCTCGACAGCAAAAAGGCCACGGACATCCGCGTGCTCAAAATAAAGGAGATCAGCTCGCTGGGCGACTATTTTGTGCTGGCCTCCGCGAACAACACGAGCCTCGTGCAGGCGCTCTCCGACGAGATCGACTTCCGCCTCGGCCATGAGGACGGCGTCGCCCCGCGCAGGGTCGAGGGCTACTCCTCCGCGAAGTGGATCCTGATGGACTACGCGGACGTGATCGTCCACATCTTCTATGAGGAGACGCGGCAGTTCTACTCGCTCGAGCGCCTCTGGAGCGACGCGAAGGTCGAGGAGGTCGATTTCCCGCACGCCGGGCCGGAGGAGCCCGCCGGGAAGTAAAAATGAGGCGGGGCCCGCCGGCCGTGAAAAGACGGGCGGCGCGATCCTCAAGGAATATTTTTTGGGCGGCCAAAGGTCGTTCCGGATAAGGGGACGGGCTTCTGTTTCCGCTGAAACTCGGAACCGGAAGCCGTGTTTTGTTCCGCCGGCCGGCGTTTTGCCGGGCGGGTCCGTTTTTCCGCGCCCGGCGGCGCGGTTTTTTTGCAAGAAGACCGGCAATCTTTTGCCGAGACCTGTTTTTGGAGGCGTCAGCATGAAAGGGTACGATTTCCCGGAGATCGAAAAGAAGTGGCAGCGGATCTGGGAGGAACAAAAGCCGTTCGCCGCGGAGAACGACTACTCGAAGCCGAAATATTACGCGCTGGTCGAATTCCCCTACCCGTCCGGGCAGGGGCTGCACGTCGGCCACCCGCGCTCCTACACGGCCCTCGACCTCGTCGCGAGAAAGAAGCGGATGCAGGGCTACAACGTGCTCTACCCGATGGGCTGG
Organism: uncultured Oscillospiraceae bacterium; assembly: GCA_964483415.1. Taxonomy (GTDB): domain Bacteria; phylum Bacillota; class Clostridia; order Oscillospirales; family Ruminococcaceae; genus UMGS1668. The sequence goes on along the minus strand of CAZAAR010000002.1, from coordinate 19,635 downwards.
GACGCCTTCGGCCTGCCGACCGAGAACTACGCCATCAAAAACCACATCCACCCGAAGACCGTCACGACGGACAACATCGCCCATTTTAAAGCCCAGCTCAAATCTCTGGGCTTCTCGTTCGACTGGGACCGCGAGGTCAACACCACCGACCCGGACTACTATAAATGGACGCAGTGGATCTTTCTCCAGCTCTACAAGCGCGGCCTCGCCTATAAGAAGGAGATGTCCGTCAACTGGTGCACCGGCTGCAAGTGCGTGCTCGCCAACGAGGAGGTCGTCGACGGCGTCTGCGAGCGCTGCGGCAGCCCGGTCGTCCACAAGGTCAAGAGCCAGTGGATGCTCAAGATCACCGAGTACGCCGACCGTTTGATCAGTGACCTCGACACCGTCGACTATATCGACCGCGTCAAGACGAGCCAGATCAACTGGATCGGCAGGAGCACGGGCGCGGAGGTCGACTTTTCGACCACCGCGGGCGACCCGCTGACCGTCTATACCACGCGGCCCGACACCCTCTTCGGCGCGACCTACATGGTCATCTCTCCGGAGCACCCCTATATTGAACAATGGGCGCCGAAGATCGCCAACATGGACGAGATCCGCGCCTACCGCGAGCAGGCCGCCGCGAAGAGTGACTTCGAGCGCACCGAGCTCGTAAAAGAGAAGACCGGCGTCGAGATTAAGGGCGTGCGGGGCGTCAACCCCGTGAGCGGCAGCGAGATCCCGATCTTCCTCTCCGACTATGTTTTGATGAGCTACGGCACCGGGGCCATCATGGCGGTGCCGGGGCACGACACCCGCGACTGGGACTTCGCCAGGAAGTTCGGCCTGCCGATCGTCGAGGTCGTGAGCGGCGGCGACGTCGCAAAGGAGGCCTTCACCGACTGCGCGACGGGCACCCTCGTCAACTCCGGCTTCCTCAACGGCATGAGCGTCGCCGAGGCGAAAACCGCGATCACGGAATTCCTCGAAAAAGAGGGCAAGGCCCGCCCGAAGGTCAACTTCAAGCTCCGCGACTGGGTCTTCAGCCGCCAGAGATACTGGGGCGAGCCGATCCCGATGGTCTGCTGCGAAACCTGCGGCTGGCAGCCGCTCCCGGAGACGGAGCTGCCGCTGCTGCTCCCCGACGTGCGGTCCTACGAGCCGACCGACACCGGCGAGAGCCCGCTCTCCAAGATGGACGAGTGGGTCAACACCAAATGCCCCCGCTGCGGCGGGCCCGCCAAGCGCGAGACCGACACGATGCCGCAGTGGGCCGGCTCGAGCTGGTACTTCATGCGCTACTGCGACCCGCATTGTGAGGGCGCCATCGCCGCGAGGGAGGCCCTCGATTACTGGCTCCCGGTCGACTGGTACAACGGCGGCATGGAGCATACGACGCTCCACCTGCTCTACTCCCGCTTCTGGCACAAATTCCTCTACGACATCGGCGTGGTCTCCTGCCCGGAGCCGTATCAAAAGCGCACGAGCCACGGCATGATCCTCGGTGAAAACGGCGAGAAGATGTCGAAATCGCGCGGAAACGTGGTCAACCCCGACGACGTGATCCGCGACTACGGCGCGGACACGCTGCGCCTTTACGAGATGTTCATCGGCGACTTCGAGAAGGCCGCGCCGTGGAGCACGAGCTCCATCAAAGGCTGCAAGCGCTTCCTCGACCGCATCTGGGCGCTTCAGGAGAACCTCGTCCCCGGCGGCGTCCGCCCACAGCTTGAGGGCGCGTTCCACCGCACGATCCGCAAGGTCGGCGAGGACATCGACAGCCTCAAGGCGAACACCGCGATCGCCGCGATGATGACGCTGCTCAACGATCTCAGCGACTCCGGCTCCGTCACCGGGGAGGAATATAAGCTCATGCTCATGCTCCTTAACCCGTTTGCCCCGCACGTCACGGAGGAGCTCTGGGAAATCGTCGGCGGCAGGGGGCTGCTCTGTAAGCAGGCTTGGCCGCGGTACGACGAAAAGAAGTGCCGGGAGCGGACCGTCGAGATCGTGATCCAAATTTGCGGAAAAATCAAAGCGCGCATCGACATCGACGCCGGCGCCTCCGAGCACGAGATGCTCGAAGCCGCGAAAATCGCCGTCGCCGGGCTGCTTTCCGGAAAAACCCTCGTCAAGGAGATCTGCGTCCCCGGCAAGCTTGTGAACCTCGTGGTGAAATGACCGGGCGGCCGCTGTCGAATCCGCAAATTTTCAGAACAGGAAAAATCTTTTCGCCGCGTTTCCCACTTGACACGCGGGAACGCATGGAATATAATAATCCCGTTACATTCATGTACGGAGGGCGAAAACGCCCTTTAGCTCCGGCCTTTGAGGCGAAGGAGGGAATCAGGTAATGGCAGAAGTTCATGTAAAAGAAAACGAGTCTTTGGACAGCGCTCTCAGACGTTTTAAGCGCCAGTGCGCCCGCTCCGGCGTCCTCGCGGAAGTCCGGAAGAGAGAATCGTACGAGAAGCCTTCGGTAAAACGCAAAAAGAAATCCGAGGCCGCCCGGAAGCGCAAGTATTAATAAGCCACATGGAAGGCGGATGGCGTTAGTCGTCCGCTTTCTTATTGCCATTCGGAAAGGAGGGGGAAGATGCCGATCTATCGCCCGAAACACCGCTTTCGCCGGGTCACCGGCATCACGCCGGAGGACGTGCGCGCCGTCGGCGGCAAGGCGCTGATCCTCGACGTCGACAACACGCTCTCCACCCACGGCTCCCAAAAGCCGCTCAAAGGCGTGCCGGAATGGATCGAAAAAATGCAGGCGGCCGGATTTCCGATGGTCATCGTCTCCAACAACCGCGCCGAGCGGATCGCCCCTTTCGCGCAAAAACTCGGCCTGCCCTACGTCGAAAACGGCCGGAAGCCGCTGCCCTACGGCTTTCGCAAGGCCTGCGACCTGCTGGGCGTCCCGCCCGAGGACACCGTCGTCATCGGGGACCAGCTCTTTACGGACCTGATCGGCGGCAAATACTTCGGCGCGAAGGTCTTTTTGACCAAGCCCATCCGCCCGGAGGGGACGGTCTTTTTTAGGCTCAAACGCTGGCTTGAGCGTTTTATCATCGAATAAAACCTGATTAACGGAGGCATCTTATGGACAGAATCAAGCGCCTTGCCGGGGAGCTCCCGGAGGATCTGGACGCCGCGTTTATTAACTCGGCCGTCAACCGCAGATATTATACCGGATTCAACTCCAGCGCGGGCGTGCTCGTCGTCACAAGGGACGACGCGACGATCTTTCTGGATTCCCGCTACATCGAGGCCGGCACGCGCACGATCACCGACGCGCGCGTCGTCTTGACCGGCGACCTGACCGAGCAGCTCAATGATTATTTTGAGGAGCACCATGTCAAAACCGTCGGCGTCGAATCCGGCTATATGACCGTCGAGAAGCTCTTCAGCCTGCGCAAAGTGCTGAATGTCGAGATGAAGGACGACCCGCGTCTCAACTGCGTCATTTTAAACCAGCGCCGCGTCAAGACGCCCGACGAGATGCGGGAGATCCGCGCCGCGCAGGCGGTCACCGATAAGACCTTCCTCCACATGCTGGATCTGATCAAGCCCGGCCTCTCCGAGAAGGATCTGCAGCTTGAGCTCGATTTCTACATGCTGCGAAACGGCGCGACCGGGCTCGCCTTTGAGACCATCCTCGCCGCCGGCGCGAACGGTTCGATGCCGCACGCCGTGCCCGGGGCGAATATCATTAAAGACGGCGACTTCGTCACGATGGACTTCGGCGCGGCCGTCAACGGCTACTGCTCCGACATGACGAGGACCGTCGCCGTGGGCGGCATCACCGACGAGCAGGAGGCCGTCTACAACCTCGTCCTCGAGGCGCAGACCGCGGCCGAGGCCGCGGTGCGCCCCGGTCTCCCCTGCGACGAGATCGACGCCGTCGCCCGCAAGATCATCTACGGCGCGGGCTACGAGGGCAGATTCGGCCACGGGCTGGGGCACTCGCTGGGCCTTGAGATCCACGAGGACCCGCGCTTCTCCCCGACCTGCAAGGAAATCGCGGCCGCCGGGCTTGTGATGAGCGTGGAGCCGGGGGTCTACCTCGAGGGGCGCTTCGGCGTCCGGATCGAGGACATCGTGCAGATCACCGAGGACGGCTGCGACGTCATCACGAAGAGCGAAAAGAGCCTGATCCGGCTCTGAGGAAGCAAAACCGGGGCCTTTTCCCCGCTTTTAAAGAAAAAATCAGGCGCCCCCTCCTCCCCGCCCCTATTTTCGTACGCAAAAGTATTGCAAAACAGGGAGAAATCGGGTAAAATTTAACTGTTGAAATCCGCGTACTTACAATTAGGAGGTAAAACTATGATTTCTGCCGGCGATTTCAGAAACGGCGCGACCTTCGAGATGGACGGAAACGTATACTCGATCATCGAGTTCCAGCACGTCAAGCCGGGCAAAGGCGCCGCCTTTGTGCGCACGAAGATCCGCAACGTGATCTCCGGCGGCGTGGTAGAGCGCACGTTTAACCCGTCCGACAAATTCCCGTCCGCCTATATCGAAAGAAAAGAGATGCAGTATCTCTACAACGACGGCGATCTCTACTATTTTATGGACCCGGAGAGCTTCGAGACCGTCCCGATCGCGAAAGGCACCCTCGGCGACAACTTCAAATTCGTGCTCGAGAACATGGACTGCAAGGTCATGTCCTATAAGGGCAACATCTTCGGCGTCGAGCCGCCGACCTTCGTCGAGCTCGAGGTCACGCACACCGAGCCGGGCGTCCGCGGCGACACCGCCACGAACGTCACCAAACCCGCCGTCGTCGAGACCGGCGCCGAGATCAAGGTGCCGCTCTTCATCAACGAGGGCGACCGCATCCGCGTCGACACCCGCGTCGGCGAATATATGGAACGAGCCTGATTTCCGGGCATACTATCTTCCGAAAAGCAACGCGTTTTCCACCCAACAAAAAAAGAATGATGGAGGGTTTCCGTTTATGAACATCACTGAAAAAGTCGCCCATCTGAAAGGGCTTATCGAGGGCATGGAGCTCGAGGACAACAAGGAGACGAAGCTCATCAAGGCCATCTCCGAGATTTTGGAGGACGTCGCGTACGCGATCTCCGACGCCGAGGACGAACTGGGCGAGCTGGGCGAGGAGGTCGAGGCGATCGACGAGGACCTGGGCCGCCTTGAGGACGATTATTACGGCGAAGAGGATGAGGACGAGGACGAGGACGGCTGCTCCTGCTGCCACTGCGACGAGAACGGCATGTATGAAGTCAAATGCCCGGCCTGCGGCGAGTCCATCTGCGTGGACGAGGACACCATCAACGGCGGAGAGATGAAATGCCCGAACTGCGGCGAGCTCCTCGAGTTTGATCTTGAGGAAGAAGACGTGGACGAGGGCGAGAAAGAGTAAATCTGTTCCTTTCTACCTTGAGGAAGAAATCGAGGAAGAGGACGACAAGGAGTAAAATCCGTTTTTAAAAAATTGTTTCGGGGCAGGGTGAAACTCCCTACCGGCGGTAATGTCCGGCTTTTTGCCGGATTAGTCCGAGACTTGCGGCCCGACGGGGCGCGACTGAACCGGTGTGATTCCGGTACCGACGGTAAAGTCCGGATGGCGAAACGAACCATGGCAAACGGCCCCGATGACAGTTGTTTCATCGGGGCTCTCTTTTTTTCCGCCGCGCGGCGTGCTATAAAGAAAGCGCCCGTATAGCCACGGTAAGAAAATACGTTTCCGGAGACGACCCCCGCGGCCGTTCCGACGATTTGGCCGGTCCCACGGGCCGGCCGCGAGGTGATCTATATGAAACCGATTTCCACAAAAAAAATCGTGACGCTCGGCGCGCTGGCGGCCTGCTCGATCGCGCTGATGATGCTGATACGGATTCCGTTCCCGCCGGCGCCCTTCCTTGAATATGACCCGGCGGACATCCCGATCCTGATCGGTACCTTCCTGTTCGGGCCGTGGTGGGGCCTTCTGCTGACCGCGGTCGTCTCGGCGATCCAAGGGCTCACCGTCAGCTCCGGCAGCGGCCCCATCGGCATCGTCATGCACTTCGCGGCGACCGGGTGCTTCGCCCTCGCCGCCGGGAGCATCTACCGCCTGCACAAAAACCGCGGCGCCGCCTACCTCGCGCTCGCGGCGGGCGTCCTGTTGCAGACCGCCGTCATGGCCGGGATGAACCTCTGGCTGACGCCGGTCTTCATGAACACGCCGCGCGACGCCGTGCTCCAGATGATGCTGCCGGTGATCCTGCCCTTTAATCTGCTCAAGGCGGGCGTCAACGCGCTCGTCACGGCCCTCGTCTACAAACGCATCAGCCGGTTCATACATAAAGAGACGGACCGGTGACGCCGCCGCGATCCGCGACGGGATGGAGATCCCCCTGCCCGCGAAAAAACCCGTCCCCGGCGACGCGGTGCCGCCGCGAGCGGGCGATCAGGCCCTCGCCGTGCTCGCAGGCCGCGCGGCCTTTTGTCCCATCAAAAAAGCAAGCTCCCTTCGGAGCTTGCTTTTTTAGGCGGTTTTTTTTGGAAACCCGCAACAAAACCGCCTCTTTTTTCCACTTATTCTAAGGTACCCGGGCTTTCTCCCCAAAATATCCGCCCGGGACCGCAAGAGCAGGTACGCTGCGGGCATGAGTGCGAAACAGACGCCCCCGCACACGCGAGGGCGTCTCGCACGCGGGCCCGGATTTTCCCCGCTCCGTTTGAACGAGGATTTTTAACGCGGAGACAAAGGTGGCGATAAAAAGAAAAGGCCCGGCGGAGCTTCGCCCCGTTCAGTTGCGGACGCGGATGCCTGCAAAAAACAAAACGGCTCCCCACAGCGTGAGGAGCGCGAATTGCGCAGGCCTTGCCTGCCTGGTGCCGCTGACCAGACTCGAACTGGTATGCCCTTAACGGGCGGCGGATTTTAAGTCCGCGGTGTCTGCCGTTCCACCACAGCGGCATGCGCGGGGGATGTTTTTTTGGGCCACATAATCGCTGCTCTATTATAGCAAATCGCTTTTTTCTTGACAAGTGTTTTTCTCGCCCGGCATGTCCGAATCTGCGGGACTCCGCTTCCCTCGCCCCGCGGGGGAAATCGGCCGAAATCGCCTCAAACCGCCCGAAAACGCGCCGGCGCCTCCCCTATTTTAAAAAGAATTTAATATTTGCGGTAGTGACTTTCCCCGGCCGGTATGCTATAATCCATCTTGTAGTAATATATTCCAATTTAGGAGGGATCTTTGTGAAACTCTTTAAAAATGTGGTCGCGCTGTGCCTCGCGGCGCTGATGGTCTTCGGCGCGGGAGCCACGCTCCTGCTCGACGCCTTCGGCACCGCCGGCCCCGCCGTGACCGCGGAAGCAGCCACCCATTACCTCAGCATCTGGTACAAGGTCGGCGACGGCCCGGAAGACGATGATTTGGAAACCGTAAAAGAATATTATGACGAAGACGATGTGGACGACGGCGTCGAAATCTTAGGGCCGGACGACGTCTGGGATAAGAACGATTACAAAGGCTGGACGTTCCGCTACTGGGAATACAAGCCCGGGTCGAAGACGATCAAAGTCTATCCCGGCGACGAGGTCGACGACGTCGACGAGGGCGATGTAATGAAATTGACCGCCGTCTGGGAAGAGAGCGGCGGCGGCGACGGTGATTTCAAAGTCACCTATAAGATCGGCGACGCCGGCGACGCCAACGACGTGGTAAAATATGTCGACGGCGATTTCACGGCCCCGAAGATCGACAAGATTTTCAAAGAGAAAGATTACGAAGGATACGAATTCGACTGCTGGGAGGTCACCAAGGGCGACGAAGATTATGAGGACGAGACTTACCGGGCCGGGAAGACCATCCCGGAGGAGGCCTTCAACAGCAAGGATCAGCTCACGCTGACCGCGATCTGGGACGAGAGCGACACCTGCACGGTGAAATACGCCGCCGGCAACAGCAAGGCCACCGGCACGAGCCCCGCCACCCAGACCGTCGCCTACAACGCCTCGATCACCCTGCCGAGCAACCCCTATAAGCTCACCGGCTACACCTTTGCCGGATGGGACGTTGACGGCTCGGTCAAGAAGGCCGGGGATAAAGTCACGGTCAAAAAGAACCTGACGATCACGGCCACATGGGCCGCCGCCACCAACGTGACCCTTACATACGGCCCGGGCAAGGGCGCGGGCACCGCCTATACCAAGACCTATACGGCCGGCACCTCCATCAAGCTCGATACCAACAGCTTCACCCGCGACGGCTACAACTTCATCGGCTGGTGGATCGGCTCCGTCAGCAAGACGTTCGCCGCGGGCACGTCCGTGACGATCAACGGCAACGACACCGCCACCGCGCAGTGGACCGCCATCGCCACCTCCCAGCCCGCTACCTCGCAGCCGGCCACCTCCCAGCCCGCCACCAGCGTGCCGGAGTCCAGCTCCGAGGCCCCCAGCGAGCCCGAGACGAGCTCCGAGCCGGAGGAATCCGCGCCCGAGGAGGAGGAGACCGACAACACCCTCTCCTACACGATCTCCGGCGAGACCCCGGTCTCCGGCATCTCCGCGGTGCTTGACGACGACGTCGGCAACGCCCAGCTCTGGGTGACCGCCGTCAACGGCAGCAACGCCGCCGACAACACCACCGCCGCGCTGATCGACAGCGGAGACGCCGTCGCCGCGTTCGACCTCTCCCTGCTCGTGGACGGCAGCACGTACGGCGACGCCGTCTCCGGGACCGTCTCCTTTGAGATGCAGGGCAGCACGGGGATCGCCAAAGCCCCGTACGACGAAGCCGTCATCGCGGTGATCCACGTGGTCGGCATCGATAAATTCGACGGCAAGGGCTATTACCGCCCGGACGGCAAAAAAGTGCTCTATTTCAACAGCACATCCGGCGAGGAGAGCGAAGTGAACTTCTTCGGCTTCAAGACGGAGAACGGCATCAACCGCATCTTCATCAAAGACCGCATCGAAGCGCCCGATGAATTCGCCTATCTCTCCGACGCGGGCACCGTCGTGGAAGTCCGGCTGATCCCGAACGCCAACGCCGACACCTTCGACATCGACTTCACGAGCCTCTCCCCGTTCCTGATCGCTTGGGTGGAGATCAATGAAGCGGCCGGCGGCGGACTTCCGCTCTGGGTCTGGATCGCCATCGGCGGCGGTCTGATCTTTGCCATCCTCGTCGTGGTCCTGCTTGTGATCCGCGGCAGGAACGCCAGGGAGGAACAGCAGGCGGCCGAGCGCCTCACCCGCAGGGAAGCCCCGCAAAAGGCCATGGCCAAGGAAGCGGCCCCCGCCGCCCCGCATTTTTATAATGACGAGGGATTCGAGCGGGCCTCCGATCCCGAGGCGAAAAAAGGATTCGATGTCGCCACCGCCGGGGAAGACGACGAGAATTACCGCAGCTGGAACAGCTTTCTGAAGAAAGAATAATCTTTTTCCTCACAAAAAGCCTCCGGAATCCTCCGGGGGCTTCGTTTTATCTTCGTATCCCGGTCCGCGGGAATTTCGATTGGGAGGGATGTTTTGTGAAAAGGATCCGTCGGTCTCTGGCCGTTCTCCTTGCGGCCGCGCTCCTGCTCTCCGCCGCGGCGACCGCCTTCGCCGCAAACTACACCGTCTACTACTACGCGGGCGAGGCGGACAGGGACGAGCGCGTGCCCGACGTCTGCAAAAACGTCGACGAGGGCGACAGTTACACGATCCTGCGCCCCGGCGCCGTCTTCGACGACTACGACGACTATATAGAAGACGGGTACGAATTTTACTGCTGGGAGGACCAGAACGGCAAGGAATATTCGCCGAAAGACACCGTCCGGTTCCGCAGTTTTGACGGCGGCGCGCTGAAACTGACCGCCGTCTGGGACGAGGACGAGGACGACGCCGGACACGGCGTCAGCTACGGCGTCACTTACAGCGCCGGCGACGCGGGCAAGGGCTCCGTAAAAAAGACCTACCCGGGCGATTTTGAGGCGGAGGCCCCGGAATCCGTTTTCGACGATTTCGCGGAATACAAGGAGGACGGATACCGCTTCGTCTTCTGGATGGATAAGATCGGGAACACCTTTTTGAAAGGCGACCAGGTCGACGTCAGCGAGGAGCCTTTTAACGCCAGCTACAACATGACGCTGACCGCGGCCTGGCTCGACGACGGCGATTACCCGGTCTACTTCCGCTCCGGCACGACCGGGGCGAAGGGCGCCGACCCCGCCTCCTTCTACGCGGAATACGGCAAGAGCTATACGCTCCCCGACAATCCCTACACGCTCGCCGGGTACGCCTTCGCGGGATGGGACGTCGCGGGTACGCTCCTGCGCCCTGGCGACAAATATTCCGCGCGGGACGGCCTGATCATTAAGGCGGTCTGGAAGGACGCCGGCGCCGAGCTGACCTATCAGCCCGGCGAGGGGCAGGGCGCGCCCTACACGGAGACCTACGAGGCCGGACAGACCATCACGCTCGCGGAAAACACGTTCACCCGCGCGGGCTACGCCTTTGCCGGGTGGCTGATCGGCTCCATCCGGACCGTGATCCCGGAGGGCACCTCCGTGGTGATCGCCGGCAATGACACCGCCACCGCCCAGTGGGCTTTGGAGACCTCCGCGCCGGAGACGATCTCCACGCCCGAGGCAAGCTCCGCGCCCGAAGAAACAACCTCCTCCGAAGCGGCCGGCGAACCGGAATCCGTACCCGAGGAATCCGCGCCCGAGGAATCCGCGCCCGAGCCCAAGACCCTCTCCTACACCATCTCCGGCGACACGCCGGTCTCCGACATCATCGTGCGCCTCGAAAACGGCGTCGAGCACGCGGAGCTCTTGGTCAACCCGATCACGGACGCCGCCGGCACCGACCCCACTACCGCTTTCCTGATCGAAAACGGCGCCGCGGCGGCAGCGTTCGACCTCGCGCTCCAGAGCGGCGGTTCCGCGTACGGCGGCAAAACCGCCGGAACCGTCCTGTTTCGCACGGGCGGAGGCTCCGGCATCCCGGATTCTCCGTACAGGTCCTCCAGAATCGCCATGGCGCACGTGACGCCGCTCGACGCTTTTGAAGGGGACGGCTACTATAAGCTGACCGACGGCAAGACGGTCTGGTACGACCTCGCCGACGGCGGCACCGAGGATTCCGAGTCCGTCTCCCTGGTGGAGAGCCGGGGGATCTGCCGCGCCGTGATCGCCGATCCCTCCGCGGCGCCGGCCCGCTTCGCCTACCTCTCCGACGACGCCACGGTCGTCGAGGTCGCGCTCGGCCAGAGCGCCGACGCCGCCGCCTTTGAGATCGGCTTCACCAGCCTCTCGCCGTTCCTGCTGCTCTGGGTCGAGCTGCGGCAGGGGCCGGCCTCCCCGCTGCTCTGGATCGCCGCCGGCGTCGGGATCCTGCTCGTGGCGCTCGGGCTCGCGTTCTTCCTCTACCGTCTCAAAAGGCAGAGGGCCATCCTCGCCGGCGTGACGGGAAATTCGGAGGATGCCGCCGGAGACGCCGGCTCTCTTTGCCGGGCGGGGGGCATTCCCGAGCCGGAGAATCCAAACCTTTGCGGGGAACCGGAGTTCGGCGGCAGGCCCGACCCGGATATGCCCGGCCCGCCCTCGGAAAACCCCGACTGGGGAGAATTTAAGCAAAAATAAGCGCTTTAAAAGAAGCCCCCGTCTCGGACGGGGGCTTCTTTATCGGGTTTTCGCCGGGGGCCGGGTTTGCCCGCCCCGTCCCCGCCGCTGTTGCCGCCGACAGACCTCGAGGGCACGCTCCACGGACAGGGTTTGCCCGCCCCGTCCCCGCCGCATCACATATCCGGCATCGCCGCCGCTTCCCCGTAGATTGCCGGTTTCGCGCCACAGGCAAAGCCGCCTTCCGGTTTCCGGGCGAGAGTTCCGCCGGGGGCCGCGTCCCCGCGCCGAACAAATTTTGCTGCATAAAAAAGCCTTCCGCACAAAAGAGCGAAAGGCCGTTTTTTAAGCGATCCGGCAGACGGGATCAGAGCTTGGTCATCCAGAGGCCGTGCAGGTTGCAATACTCGTAGACGGCGACCGGCTTGTCGTCCGAAAGGGCAAAGACGGCCTGCGGCTCGTCGCCGGGCTGCAGATACTTCTGCTGGAACCCCTTTTGGGTCTCAAAGCAGATCCACTGGATGTAATGTTCCGGAATCATCGGGTGGGCGACTTCGCCGACAGACACGGTGTAACGCCCGCACTTGGACGTCACAACGGGCAGATGCTTCTCCACAACGGCATCAATGACGCCCGGCTTCAGCTCCTGCATGGGTTCGCCGCAGCAAATGGTGGGTACGGGAGTTTCGTGCAGCATGACGATGATTTTTCCACAGTGCACACAACGATAGAATTTCATGATCGCATCTCCTTTATGTGTCAGAATCGGGTGTTTTCGTTCCCGGTTTGGGAAGACGGGTTTACTCCGCGCAGGCGACGTCCCCGATCGGGCCGACGATCGGCAGCGGGTCGACGCCGAGGCGGGTGTAGTAGTCGGAAAGCGCGGCCTTGACAGCCTGCTCCGCGAGCACGGAACAGTGGATCTTGACCGCCGGCAGGCCGTCGAGCGCCTCGATGACCGCCTCGTTGGACAGCTTCAGCGCCTCCTCGATCGGCTTGCCTTTGATCATCTCCGTCGCGATGGAGCTCGTCGCGATCGCGGCGCCGCAGCCAAACGTCTTGAATTTAATATCCTCGATGACGCCGTCCTCGATCTTGAGGTACATCTTCATAATATCGCCGCAGCGCGCGTTGCCGACTTCGCCGACGCCGTTCGCGTCCGGGATCTCGCCGACATTGCGCGGATTGGTGAAATGCTCAAACACTTTTTCGGAATATAACATATTTTTTATCCTCCGTGTTGCCGCTCCCGCGGCGCTCTATCGTAAAGTTTGAAATTTTTTACTTAATCATTTTGACCGCGGAGGTGTCCCCCGCGCGGATCTTCTCCCACAGCGGGCTCATCCCGCGCAGGCGCTCGACGATGCCCGGCAGCACCGCGAGGATCGCGTCCGCGTCCTCCCCGGTGTTCTGGTCGCCCAGCGTGATGCGCAGCGAGCCGTGGGCGGTCTCGTGCGGCAGGCCGATCGCCAAAAGCACGTGGCTCGGGTCGAGCGAGCCGCTCGTGCAGGCGGAGCCGGAGGACGCGCAGATCCCGTATTGGTCGAGCCAGAGCAGCAGGCCCTCGCCCTCGATGCCCTCGATCGAGATGTTGACGTTACCCGGGAGCCGCTTCTCGCGGTCCCCGTTGAGGCGCGTGCGCTCGATCTTCAGGATGCTGTCGATCAGCCGGTCGCGCAGGAGCCTTGTCCGCGCGGCGCGCCCCTCGATGTCGGTGACGGCAATCTCCAGCGCCTTCGCGAGGCCCACGATGCCGGCGATGTTCTCGGTGCCGGCGCGTTTGCCCTTCTCCTGCGCGCCGCCCTCGATCAGGTTCGTCAGCACGATGCCCTTGCGGATATAGAGCAGGCCCACGCCCTTCATCGCGTGGAGCTTGTGGCCGGAGAGCGAGAGCAGGTCGATGTTCTGCGCCTTGACGTCGATCGGGACGTGCCCGACCGCCTGCACCGCGTCCGTGTGGAACCAGATTTTTTTCTCGCGGCACAAAGCGCCGATCTCGGCGATCGGCTGAATGGTGCCGATCTCGTTGTTCGCGTATATGATCGAGACGAGGCCCGTGTCCGGGCGGATCGCCGCGGCCACGTCCTCCACGCGGACAATGCCGTTTTCGTATACCGGCAGGTAGGTGACCTCGAAGCCCTGTTTTTCCAGCGTGCCGCAGGTGTGCAGCACCGCGTGGTGCTCGAACGCGGAGGTGATGATGTGCTTTTTGCCCCGCTTCGCCATCGCCTGCGCCGCGCCCTTGAGCGCCCAGTTGTCCGACTCGGAGCCGCCGGAGGTGAAGTAGATCTCCCCCTCCCCGGCGCCGAGGCAGGCGGCGCAGGTCTCGCGGGCGCGCTTGAGCGCCCAGCCCGCCTCCCTGCCTTTCGCGTAGATCGTCGAGGCGTTGCCGTATCCCTCGGTCAGCCACGGGAGCATGACGTCCAGCACCTCGGGCGTGATCGGGGTCGTGGCGGCGTTGTCCACATATACCAATCTTTTTTCGGATTCTTCCATTCCTAATTTTCCTCGTTTTCTTTGAAAAACTCTCAGGATTTCATATTATACTAATTTAGTAGGAATTGCAATACCCATCCCTGAATTTTTCTAAAAAAACTTTAGAATATGGAAATCAATTAAAAAATCGCGCGTGATAAGAAGAACGCCTCGGTTCCGTCGATCAAACGGCGGCGGCTTTTTTCGACTCCGCGACCGCGAGCGCGTCGCAGCGCTCGTTCCCGGGGTGGCCGGCGTGGCCCCGCACCCATTCAAACCGCGCCTCGTGGATCTCGAGGAGCGCGAGCAGGCGCGCCCAGAGGTCCGCGTTCTTCGCGGGTTTGCCGTCGGGCTTTTTCCAGCCGTTCGCGCGCCATTTGGCCGCCCAGCCCCTGCCGATCCCGCTCGCGAGATACTGGGAGTCCGTGACCAGCGTGACGCGGCACGGCTCCCGGAGCGTCTCCAGCGCGGCGATCGCGCCGGAAAGCTCCATGCGGTTGTTGGTGGTGAGCGCCTCGCCGCCGGAGAGGATCTTTTCCCGTCCTTTATAGACAAGGATGGCGCCCCAGCCGCCCGGCCCCGGGTTGCCGGAGCAGGCCCCATCCGTGTAAATGGTCACTTCTTTCATTTTAAAAACCACCCAAAGCCAAAAAAGCCGTCAATCTTTCCCTCTATAATAGTAGAAAACAGAAGAATTTGCAAGAAAATTTTATAGAAAGTGCGCGGCGTTTATTTTCGGTATTTTCGTCCATACTCATTTTGCCGTGTTTTTTGATCGGAAAATCACAATTTTATCGTTGTTCATAAAATTCTGTTGACAGATAAATTAGATTCATATATGATTATTTTAATGATTTTTGGACCGGAATTAATCGAAAAGAATTGGTTTTTGCCCTTCGGAATCCCGAAAGGCATGTTTTTGATGCCTAAACAAAAGAAATCTACATATTTTTTCGATTTTATTTTTTATTTTTCGAAAAATCACGCAAAATGCCGAATGAAACAAGAAAAAAACCTTTTATGAAAAAGGAGGCCATTATTTGGACAACAAGCAACATCCGGGCGACCAGAGCGTCAGAGACGCGGCCCGGGCCAAAATGCAAAAAGCGAATTTGGAAAAACTGGATCTGGTGCTGGCAAATCTGCCGGAGAGCCAGTATGAACACGAATCTGTGACCGAGCACGAAACCGCGGCCAGACACGAATCTGCGCCCAGACACGAATCCGTAACCGAACGTGAACCTGTGACCGAGCACGAAACCGCGGCCCCGCAGCGCCAAAAACAGAAGCGCCGCGGTCGCCCGCCCAAGAACCAAAAATCCGCCGCCCCCGTGAAGGACGGCGCCCAAAAAGAGGCTCCCGCGCCGAAAACGCCGGATGCTCAAAAGGGAAACCCCGGCGCGCAGCAGGAAAATCCCGGCGCTCAAAAGAAGAATCCGGACGCTCAAAAAAGGAATCCCGGCGCGCAGCAGGGACATCCCAACGCCCGGCAGGGAGGCTCCGGCGGCCAAAGGGGAGACCCGAACGCTCAAAAAGGGAACTCCGGAGACGCGAAGGGAAACCCCCGCCCGCAGAAAGGAAACCCCGGCGGCCGCGCGAAAAACGCGCTCCGCGAGGTCTTTATGAACCGCGCCCCCTCGGACTGGAAACCCACCGCCCCGACGGGCTGGAACCAAAAGAAGCGCGGACGCCCCTCCAAAAACGCCAAACTGCCGCCGCTTAAAATCATCCCGCTCGGGGGCCTGGGCGAGATCGGCAAAAATATCACGGCCTTTGAATACGGCGACGACATCGTGATCGTGGACTGCGGGCTCGCCTTTCCGGGCGACGAGATGCTGGGCGTCGATCTGGTCATTCCGGATTTCACCTACCTTGAGGAGAACCGCGACCGGATCCGCGGCCTCGTCGTCACGCACGGGCACGAGGACCACATCGGCGGCATCCCCTTCCTGCTCCAAAAGATGAATATCCCGATCTACGCGACGCGCTTCACGATCGCGCTGATCGAGGGCAAGCTCGCCGAAAAGGGCCTGCTTAACAAGGCGCTCCTCAACGTCGTGAAGCCGCGGGATACCGTCACGCTGGGGTGCATGACCGTGGAATTTATCCATGTCAACCACTCCATCCCGGACTCCTGCGCGCTCGCGCTGCACACGCCCGCCGGCATCGTCATCGAAACCGGGGACTTCAAGGTGGACTACACGCCCACCAACGACGAGATCATCGACCTCGCGCGCTTCGGCGAGCTCGGCAGCAAGGGCGTTTTGGCGCTGCTCTCCGATTCCACCAACGCGGAGCGCCCCGGCTATACGCCGAGCGAGCGCACCGTCGGGGAATCCTTCGACCTGTTGTTTAAAAACGCCGGCGAGCGCAGGATCTTAGTCGCGACGTTCTCGAGCAACGTCCACCGCGTGCAGCTCGCGATCGACTCCGCCGTGCGCTTTGGCCGGAAGGTCGCGGTCGTCGGCCGCAGCATGGAGCACGTCACCGCCAAGGCGCTCGAAATGGGCTACCTCGTCGCGCCGGAGGGGACCGTCGTCTCGCTCGACACCATCTGCCGCCTGCCGGAAAACGAGGCGGTCATCGTCACGACCGGCAGCCAGGGCGAGACCATGGCCGCCCTGACTAGAATGGCCATGGGCGACCACCGCAAAATCAACATCAACTCCCGCGACCTCGTCATCATCTCCGCCTACCCCATCCCCGGCAACGAAAAAGACGTCGGGCGGGTCGTCAACGAGCTGATGCGCCTCGGCGCGGAGGTCGTCTACGAGCGTTACAGCCAGATCCACGTCTCCGGGCACGCCTGTCAGGACGAGGAAAAGCTGATGCTCTCGCTGACAAAACCGCGTTTCTTCATCCCCGTCCACGGCGAATACAAGCACCTGAAAAAGCACGCCGAGCTCGCCATGAGCATGGGCATGCCGCCGGAAAACGTCATGATCCCGGAGATCGGGCGCGTGATCGAGGTCAACGAGGCGGGCATCAACGCCACCTCCTCCGTGTCCGCGGGGGCCATCCTTGTGGACGGCCTCGGGGTCGGCGACGTCGGCAGCGTGGTGCTGCGCGACAGAAAGCGTCTCGGGGAGGACGGTCTGATCATCGTCACCCTCACGCTCGACCGCGACACCGGGGAGATCCTCGCCGGGCCGGACATCGTCTCCCGCGGCTTCGTCTATGTGCGGGAGGCCGAGGATATGCTCGAGGCGGCGAGACAGATCGCGCGCAAGACCGTCGAGGCGAGCGTCTCCGACAACAAGCGCGACTGGCAGAACCTCAAGACGAAGATCAAGGACGCGGTCGGGAGCTACCTGTTCGGCCTCACGAAGCGCTCGCCGATGGTCCTGCCGATCATCGAGGAGATCGTGAAAGCCGCCGTCTGAAAAAGAAGCTAAAAAAAGGGGGAGCGCCGCGCGCTTCCCTTTTTTTGTCCCGGCCCGCCGCCACCGGCGCGGAGATATCCCGGCCCGGCTGAGCGCCCGCCGTTTGCTTTCGGCCGCCGGGGAGCGCGCAAAGGCCGTCCGTCCTGGGCGGACGCGGGCGCGCCCCTGTTTTTTTATCGGCCCAATCTTTGCGAAATCGGGAAGCCCGCGCGGATTTATGGGCCCCCGAAAGGGGCCCCGGGTCTTGTAATCATTTTTTTCTTCTGATATAATAATAATCTATACAAGAAATTTTACCGGAAAGGAGGCTGCACCGTGAAAAAAAGGCTTGGCTTCATGGGCCCCGCGCTGCTGACGCTGTTTTTCCTCGCCTGCGGTTTCACCGTGGTGACGGCGTTTTACGACTGGGCGGTCTTTGCGTCCGAGGCGGCTATTACGGCCGTCGTCGGCGCCCTGGTCGCGGTTTGGGTGTTCCGCTCGAGGAGAGAGGCGCGCCTCTTTTTGGAGGCGGTCGCGGCGAAGCTCTCCTCCCGCGACCGGACCGTGCTCGAGGCGTTCCCCCTGCCGGTGCTCGTGACCGACCGCAAGGGCGTCGTGCTCTGGTGCAACCAAAATTTCCAGAAGACCGTGCCCTGCGAGAAGGAGCTCTTCGGCACGGACATCGGCGACCTCTCGCCGGTGCTGACTGAGGACTCCCCGTTCCTCGACAGCCGGATGGCGGCGGTCGGCGACCGGCATTACGAGGTTTTCCGCAACGAGGACCTGGGCGCGGGGCTCGTCTTCCACTATTTTATCGACCGCACCGAAGAAAAGCGCATCGGCAAGCTCTATAAGGACACCCACCCGGCCGTGCTCACGATCCTGATGGACAATCTCGAAGACCTCTTCGCAAACTGCAAGGAGAGCGAGCGCAGCCGGATCATGGGCGAGGTGGAGGCCATGTTCGAGCGGTTCGCTTCGGGCACGTCCTCGATGCTCAAAAAGGCGGACGGCAACCGCTTCATCGCCGTGATGGAGGAGCAGTATCTCTCCGCGCTGATCGCGGAACGCTTCACGGTCCTTGACAAGGCGCGCGCGATCGTCACCTCCGACGGGCTGCCCGTGACGCTCTCGATCGGCGTTGGGCGCGGATACGCGACGCTGCCG
The DNA here is from genome assembly GCA_964483415.1 of uncultured Oscillospiraceae bacterium. Taxonomy (GTDB): domain Bacteria; phylum Bacillota; class Clostridia; order Oscillospirales; family Ruminococcaceae; genus UMGS1668. The sequence continues at coordinate 1,087 of CAZAAR010000002.1, read as the reverse complement.
GAGCTGCAGGCGGCCTCCTCGCAGGCGCTCGAGATGTCCCTTGGCAGGGGCGGCGATCAGGCCACCGTGCGCGACCCGTCCGGCTACGAATTTTACGGCGGCTACGCGAAGGGCGTGGAGAAGCGCACGAAAGTCAAGACGAGGATCGTCGCGGCCGCGCTGGTCGATCTGATCGGCTCGAGCGAAAACATCCTCGTCATGGGGCACCGCTCCGGCGACCTCGACTGCGTGGGCGCGGCGATCGGCATGGCCGGCGCGGTCCGGCTGATGGGCAAACCGGTGCGCATCGTGCTCAACCGCAAGACCTGCCTCGCGATGCCGCTCGTGCACCGCTACGAAAAGAACGGCGACCTCGGCCTGTTCATCCCGCCCGAGGAGGCCCTCGACAAGATCGGCCCGGACACGCTGCTCATCATCGTGGACACGCACGTCCGGCACATTCTCGAATCCCCGGAGGTCTATTCCGCCTGCCGCAACGTGGTCGTCATCGACCACCACCGCCGTATGCTCGGCAACATCGACAACGCGGTGATCTTCTACCACGAGCCGCACTCTTCCTCCACCTGTGAGATGGTGACGGAGCTGCTTCAATATTTCCCGGATTCGTGCCGGCCCACCAAGCCCGAGGCCGAGGCCCTGCTCTCCGGCATCATGCTCGACACCAGAAGCTTCACGGTGCGGGCCGGGGCGCGGTGCTTCGAGGCCGCCGCCTACCTGCGCCGTCAGGGCGCGGATCCCGTGGCGGTCAAGCTGCTGTTTTCCGGCACGCTCGAGGAGTACCGCGAGCGCTCCGAGGTGGTCGCGGGCGCGGAGCTCTACCGGGGCTGCGCGGTGGCCATCGCGAAACCCTACCGGGACGTCGCCCTCGTGGCCCCGCAGGCCGCCGACGAGCTCTTGACGATCGAGGGCGCCAACGCCTCGTTCGTCCTGTTTTCGACCGGCGACGGAACCTCGATCTCCGGGCGCTCCCTCGGCGCGATGAACGTGCAGGTCATCTTGGAGGCCTTGGGCGGCGGCGGGCATCAGACCATGGCCGGCGCGCAGATGAAGGACATCTTGCCGGAGGAGGCGCTCTCCGCCCTCTACC
>CAZAAR010000001.1:61013-75891 GCA_964483415.1 uncultured Oscillospiraceae bacterium | reverse complement strand
TATATTTATGAAGGGGAGAACCTCCCCGCGGATTTTATTTGCCCGATCTGCAAGCACGGCGCCGTTGACTTTGTTCCGATTATGGAAGAATAAACCTACCATCATTAAAAAGGAGAGGATCGTATGGAACTCAAAGGCAGCAAAACCGAAAAAAACCTGATGACCGCGTTTGCGGGAGAATCCGAGGCCAGAAACAAATACACCTATTTCGCCGGAAAGGCAAAAAAAGAGGGCTTCAACCAGATCGCGGATATCTTTGAGGAGACCGCCGGCAACGAGAAAGAGCACGCCAAGCTCTGGTACAAATATCTGGTGGGCGGGGAGATCAGACCCACGCTGGAGAACCTTGTGAACGCCGCCGTCGGCGAGCATTACGAGTGGTCCGAAATGTACGCGACCTTCGCCAAAGAGGCGAGGGAAGAGGGCTTCACCGAGATCGCCACCAGGTTCGAGGGCGTCGCCGCGGTCGAAAAGGTCCACGAGGAGCGCTATCTCAAGCTCCTTGCCAACGTCAAGAACGGCGAGGTCTTCCAAAAAGGCTCCATCGTCATCTGGAAATGCGCCAACTGCGGCCATATCCATGTCGGCGAGAACGCCCCGGACATCTGCCCGGTCTGCAACCATCCGCAGGCCTATTTCCAGCTTCGCGCCGAGAATTACTGATCGAAAGACAAAATGAAACAGGCGGCCCAAACGGGGCCGCCCGTTTTTTACGCGCGGCGCGCCGCGCTTTGCCTTCGGTCCCGCGGTCAGGGAAGACGCGCGCCAAAAACCCGTCGGGCGTTTCTTCCGGCCGCCCATGGGCCGTCCGCCGGGCTGCGGGGCATATCCACGTTCATTCCGGAGGGCCGCGCCGACCGCGGCCGTCTGCAAGCCGGTTTTTCGGGCTGTGGAATGGGGGAGCGGCCGGGTGACGGGTCTCCCGGGTCCAAAAAAAGAAGCCGCCGGATATCCGGCGGCTTCTTCTTTACTTTTTTATCGGGAAAAGGGCGGTCACCAGGTGACGTCGGTGTCGAGCACGCGGCCGCGGTTGGTGAGGGCGTCGAGCAGGATGCGCTGCTCGACCTGCGCGACCATTTTGCGGGTGAATTTAACGCGGTCCGGGTTGACGGAGATGCTGTCGATCCCGGAGCGCACGAGGAACTCGGCGAATTCCGGATAGACGCTCGGCGCCTGCCCGCAGATGGAGACGGTCTTGCCGTCCTTATGGGCGGCCTCGATCAGGTGCTTGACCGCGCGGCGGACGGCGAGGTTGCGCTCATCGAAGATATGGGAGACCGTGTCGTTGTCGCGGTCGCAGCCGAGCACGAGCATGGTCAGGTCGTTGGAGCCGATCGAGTATCCGTCGACGAAGCGGTTAAATTGGTCGGCGAGGATGATGTTGGCGGGGATCTCGGCCATCAGCCAGACCTTGAAGTCCGGTCCGCGGCAAAGCCCCTCCTCGGCCATGATGGCGACGACCTTTTCGCACTCCGCGACGCTGCGGCAGAACGGGATCATCACATGCAGGTTCCTGAGGCCGTATTCCTCTCTGACCTTGAGCACCGCCTGACACTCGAGGCGGAAAGCCTCGATGTATTTGGGGTCGTAATACCGGGAGGCGCCCCGCCAGCCGAGCAGGGCGGAGGGCTCGCTGGGCTCAAATTCCTCGCCGCCCTTGAGGTCGCGGTATTCGCTGGATTTGAAGTCGGAGAAGCGCAGTACGACCGGACGCTCGCCCATCGCTTGGCAGACCGTGCGGAAGCCCTCGGCCAGCTGGTCGACGACCTTTTCCGGGTGGCCCGATTTGATTAAATAGAGCGGATGCTCGTGGATGTAGGTGGTCCAGATGAACTCCTCGCGCATCAGGCCGATGCCGTCGCAGGGGAGCGGGGCGTATTTTTCGGCCAGATCCGGGTCGCCGAGGTTCATATAGATCTTCGTGCCGGTGACCGGGAAGGTCTCGGCGGCCGCGGCGGTTCCGGCGGGGGCGGCCTCGGGCTTCTTTTCCTCGAGGATGCCTTTATAGACCACGCCGTTGTTCGCGTCGACGGTGATCTCCATGCCGTCGGTGATGACCTCGGTGCAGGCGGCGCCGCGGCTCTTGGTGCCGACGATGCAGGGGATGCCCAGCTCGCGGCTGACGATGGAGGCGTGGCAGGTCATGCCGCCGGAGTTGGTGACGATGGCCTTGGCCTTCTTCATCGCGGGCACCCAGTCCGGCGCGGTCATCTCGGTGATGAGGATCTCGCCGTCATGGAATTGGTCGATGTGCTCCGGGCTCAGGATCACGTGCGCCTTGCCGGAGACAAGACCCGGGCTCGCGGGGAGCCCCTTGACGATGACTTCGCGGGCGGCGGCGGCCTCTTTCTTGTTTCTGCGGCTCCAGACGGTCTCGGGGCGCGCCTGCAGGAGCCAGATCTTGTTGGTGCGCTCGTCGATGCCCCACTCCATATCCATGTAGCAGCCGTAATGCTCCTCGAGGTGCTTGGCATACCCGGCGAGCTCCAAAATCTGCTTATTGGAGAGCTTTTGCCGGATCGCGTCCTCGGGGGATACCTCGCGCTCCTCGCAGTCGCCGCCGGCCTTGCAGACGTACATGATGTTTTGGACGTGCACATCTCTGGAGACGATCTGCAGCGACGCCTTGTCGACAATGTAATTGTCCGGCGTGACGACGCCCTGCACGACGTATTCGCCGAGCCCGTAGGCGGCCTCGATGATGATTTTGGAGTCGTCGCCGTTTGAGATGTTGACGGAGAACATGACGCCGGAGGCCTTGGAGAACACCATCATCTGGATGGCGGCGGAGAGGGCGAGATTCATATGATCGTAGCCCTGTTTTTCGCGGTAGAACGTGGCGCGGTCGGTGAAGCAGGAGGCGTAGCACTCCTTGACCTTTTTGACGACCTCGTCGCCGCCCACCACGTTGAGATAGGTGTCCTGCTGCCCCGCGAAGGAGGCGTCCGGCAGATCCTCGGCGGTCGCGCTCGAGCGCACGGCTACCAGCGGCAGATCGTCGCCGATGAGCTCGGGGCAGTCGCGGCGGATGCGGGCGGCGAGCTCCACATAGGCGTCCTTGATGGCCCGCTCAAGATCGACCGGCATCTGTTTCTCCACAAATTTTGCCCGGATGGCCGAGCAGACCTCGTGAAGTTTTTCGGAATTATCGACGTCAAGGCCTTTGAGCATCGCGTACATCTCATCCTTGAGACCGGTGGATTCCAAAAAATATCGGTAGGCGTAGGCGGTCGTCGCAAAGCCGTAGGGGACGGGCACGTCCGTCTTGGAGGTCATCTCGCCGAGGGAGGAGGATTTGCCGCCGACGATCGAGACATCTTTTCGCTCCAGCTCGTCAAACCAGAGCAGGAACTGATTTTCTTTTTCCATCTTTTCACCCCGTTTACTTAATATTACTCACCCAGTATAATCCTTTTCCTGAAAACACGCAAGCAACCGTACAGTATCTGACAAAGCTGTTGAAAGAAACAAGGAATAATTTACAAAAAACGGCTGATTTTTCGCCCCGCAAACCTCGGGACCGAGAAGAAAAACGCGGCGGTTTTTTCCCGTGAGACACCCCCCGTCGAACCTATTTTTTATCCCGGACCCGGTCGGGGGTCCGCAGCGTTTTGCGGAATTATTTTATTTTTCTGGCTTCAAGATAATACCGCTTTTCAAAAGGATGTCCCATCGCGAAGCTCTTGCGGACGAAGCGGCCGTTTTTCCGCACCACGTCGAAGAGGCCCTCCTTGTCGAACGCCCCGTAGGTGAAGGAGAGACTGCGCGGGGCTTCGCCGAGTTTCCGGCAGGTGGCCGCGTCGTGCACGTATTCGAGCTTCGCCTCGGGGTGTGATAAAAGCCACCGGTCGAGGATCGGCTGCAATGTCTGCAAATCCGGCAGGCGCGAAAGGTCCAGCCCCATCTCCGCGAGCGCCCCGTCCGGCTCGACGTTCGTCAGAAGCCGGTTCATGCCCTCATAGGGCATCGCCGGGTCATAGAGGTTGATGATCTCGGCGAGCGCGTAGCGGGCCGGATGATGTTCCCGCTCGGCGGGGGAGAGCGTCGGTTTCAGATCCTCCCAATAGGTCTTCGCGGCGGCGAAGGAGTGGTTGCCGTCGCCCATCGCGAAGAGGAAGTCGTCGCCGCTTTGGCCGCGCAGCGTCTCGAGCGCGCCGGCCACCTTTGCGAGCAGGTCCGGCGCGTCGACGCGATAGCCGGTGAGGTGCCCGCCGCCCTCCATCAGATCAAAGTCGTAGAGGAGCGGCAGCTTTTCGGTCTCCGCGTCGAGCGTGCTCATCAAGAGGTTCTCACGGTCGTCGATGAGCACGAGCACGTGCGGCAGCTCGAGCGGGGACTGTTTCCGGATCTCCACGCGGGGCGGGACCCGGCTGATGTCGGTCTCCTCGGTCGCGCGGATCAGGAGCCTGGAGTCCGGGTTAAAATCGTACTGCTCCATGTCAAAGGCGGCGACGAGGCCCCGCCGCTCGCCGTCCGGCGTCTTTCTGCGGCAGAAGACCATCGTCTCGCCCTTATTTTCGAGCGTGCCGTCGGCGAGATACCGCGCCATCGTTTCGGCGCGCGCCGCGTAGTCACGGTCCCCGCGGAGCAGAAAGGCCTCCGGCAGGGTCATATGGAGCGCCGAGGGCGCGTCCCCGACAAATGTCCGCACATGGTCCCAGTATTCCGGCTGGGCCGCGTACTGGTCGCAGGCGAGCACCGCGTACTTTTGGTAGTCCACCGCGTCCCCGGGCAGAAAGATCTCCGGGACTTTGATGCCGAGGGCCGCAAATCGCTGCTGTAAATTCATGTTTTCCTCCAGATTCCTTAAACAAATGAACGGCGGCCCGTCTCCGGGCCGCTGAGTTTTTGGGATGGCCGTCAAATGACCCGGACGCGTTTGACGTTTTCGAGCGCCGCAAGCTCGCCGGAGAGGGAATCCGAAACTTCCGTGTCGAAATCCAGAATGGTGTACGCGATGCCCCCGAGGGATTTGTTGACCAGATTTTCGATATTGAGGCCGGCCGCGGCGATCCGCTCGGTGATCATGCCGAGCATGCCGGGGACGTTGCTGTGGATCAGCGTAACGCGGGCCCCGGCCGCTCTCGGGAAGCTGACCGCCGGGAGGTTGACGGCGTTCGTGATGTTGCCGTTCTCGAGGTAGTCGATGATCTCCCGGGCGCCCATGACCGCGCAGTTCTCGTCGGCCTCCGGCGTGCCGGCGCCGAGGTGCGGCGTGCTGAAGACGTTGTCGAGTTTGAGCTGCGCCCTTGTCGGGAAGTCGGTCGCGAAGGCCTTCACCTTGCCATTGACGAGCGCGGCGTTCAGCGCCTCCTCGTTGAGGATCGGGCCGCGGGCGTAGTTGATCAGGTAGACGCCGGGCTTCATCAGGTCGAGCTCGGCCGCGCCGACGTAGTCGCGGGTCTCGTCGTTGAGCGGCACATGGACGGTGATATAATCGCAGGTTTTATAGATCTCCGTGACGTCGTCGGTGAAGCTCAGATACGCGCGGAGATCTTTTTTGCGGGCCGGCAGCAGATAGGGGTCGTAGCCGACCACGTCCATGCCGAGGTCGGAGCAGGCCTTCGCCATCCGGGAGCCGATCGCGCCGACGCCGATGACGCCGATGCGCTTGCCCATGATCTCCGGCCCGCGGAAGACCTCCTTGCCCTTTTCGACCTCTTTGCCGGGCTCGCTGTCGCTGTCCTTGAGCGTCTTGACCCAAGAGGAGGCGGCCTCCACGTGGCGGGTGATCGCGACCATCGCCGCGAGCACCAGCTCCTTTACGGCGTTCGCGTTGCCGCCGGGCGTGTTGAAGACGGCGATGCCGTTTTCGGTGCAGCGGTCGACCGGGATCGTGTTGACGCCCGCGCCGACGCGGACGATGGCCTTGAGCCTGTCGCCGAAAATAAGGTCGTGCAGCGGGGCCGAGTGGACCATGATCGCGTCCGGGTTGTCGAGCGCGTCGGTGACGGCGAAACTCTTTTTATCATAAAGATCAAGGCCCGCGCGGCCGATTTTATTATAGGTGTGAACGATATACATTTCGATAATCTCCTTCTATCAAACGATATGGCCTCCTTCGCACAGAGAGGCGGGGGATATGGCAGAAGGGGTTAAAGCGCCTGTCTTTCAAAGTCGCGCATACAGTCCGCGAGCTTCTCCACGCCCTCGGCGGGCATGGCGTTGTAGATCGAGGCCCGGAAGCCGCCGACGTCGCGGTGGCCTTTTAAGTTGACGAGGCCCCGCTCTTCCGCCATACGGAGAAAATCGGCGGAGCGCTTCTCGTCGGGCAGCGCGAAGGTGACGTTCATATCGGAACGGAACTGCTTCGCGGCGACCGGGCGGAAGAGCTTTGATTCGTCGAGCGCGGAATAGAGGATCGCGGCTTTCGCGGCGTTTCTTTTTTCGAGGGCGGGCACGCCCCCCTGATCGAGCGCCCACTCGAACACGAGCCCGGCGACGTAGATCGCGAAGGCCGGCGGCGTGTTGTACATGGAGCCCGACTCTGCCATAATTTTATATTGCAGCATGGATGGGACGACGGGATCGACCTCATCCGGAATGGCCGATTTTTTGATAATGACGACCGTGACGCCCGCGGGGCCCATGTTTTTCTGGGCGCCGGCGTAGATCAGCGCGTATTTGCTCACGTCGATCTCGCGGCCGAGGATCGCGGAGGACCAGTCCGCCACCAGCGGGACGCCGTTCGTCTCGGGCTCCGTGCGGTAGGCGGTGCCGTAGATCGTGTTGTTCCCGGTGATGTGGAGGTAGGCCGCATCCGGGGAGAGCAGGTCGGGCGTCAGCTCCGGGATCGCGGTGTAGCCGGACATCGAGCCGTCGGAAACGGCATTGGCACAACACCACCTTTTCGCCTCGGCGAAGGCCTTTTTTGCGAAGATCCCGGTGACGGCGTAGTCCGCGGTCTGGCCGCGTCTCGCGAGGTTCATCGGCACCATGGAGAACTGCAAGGTGGCGCCCCCCTGTAAAAAGAGCACCGCGTAATCCTCCGGAATTCGCATCAGCTTCCGCAGAGTTTCTTCCGCGCGGCCAATAATCGCTTCAAAGGCATGGGATCGGTGGCTCATCTCCATGACGCCGCATCCGGCGCCGGGGTAGCAGACAAGCTCCCGCTGCGCCTGCTCAAGCACAGGCAGCGGCAGCATCGACGGCCCTGCGGAGAAATTGTACACCCGATCCATTTGATTCACTCCTTCGAAAACAAGTTCCGCGCGGAAAGAAAGTAATTTATTTTTTATTTTAGCATATCGCGGGAAATAATCAAGGCTTTTTGAATAAATCCGAGAAAAGAATTTCATATTTTATGGAAAAGATGCGGGAATTCTGTTGTTTTTGCAGGCGGAATGTCTGAAAAAATGCATGGGAATGCAGGAACGCCCGCTTCTTTTCCGCAAAAAGGCGGCAAAAAATGCAGGGAAAAGGCCCCGCCGGATCAAAAACCCCCTCCGGGCCGGAGCCGGGAGGGGGCGATGATCCGCGCGGAATCCTTCCGTTACGATATGCGGCATAGGGGCGGCGGGTGCCGGGGGTTCCGTGCGGGCAGGGAGGCCCTCAGTCCTCGGCGCCGATGTTCACAGCGCCGTTCGCGGGGGTTCCGTGCGGGCAGGGGGCCTCAGTCGTGTCCGCCCATGTCGAGGTATTCCGAGGAGGCCCAGCCGGCCGTTTCGCCGTAGACGGCGTAGCTCCAGCCGTCCGCCTCCTGTAATACGATGACCTTGGCGCGCTCCGGGATGACGGCGAGCTTCCCGTATTCCGCGCCGGGGCCGGAGCGGAGGTTGAGCCCGCCCTCGGCGGTGCAGACGGCGGGGGAGGCGCCCTTCCAGATCTGGAGGGCGTGGGATTTCCCGGTGCGGAGGTTCATCGCGAGGTGGGTGCCGCCGTAGGCCCCGCCGTCGGCGTAATAAAGAAAATACGCGATCCCGTCGTTAAAGTTTTGGAAGTCGAGGTACCAGCCGTCCTCCGAGGCGAGAAGGCCGGAGGAGAGATTCTCGACGATCGCGCCGTCGTCCCGGAACGTGCAAAAACAGAGGATCTGTTCCTCCAAATTAATATAAGGGAGGACATGCAGGCCGGAATCTTTCTTGTCGGTCAGCGGCTGCCCCCAAAGAAGATAGACGCCGCCGTCGGAGAGCCCGTTTCCGTTTCCGCCGAGGATGGCGGCCGGCGCCCACGGCGTTTCGCTTTCGGTATGGTAGAGGGAGAGTTCATCGGCTTCCCCGCCGGTTATCGCGAAACACCCCGCGCTCAGAACGGAAAACTGCGGGGAACCGTGCCGGCCGCCCCCGTATGCCAGCGGGTGCAGCTCCTCCGAGGACGCGTCATAATAGGCGACATCCATCGAGTCGTTAAAATCATTATTCCGATAGAGGTAGACGATGCGATCGTCCGGGTCGCCGTTCATCTTATAAACTTTCAGCGTTTCGGCGATAAAGATCACGTGGCCAAGCCCCTCCGGGATCTCCCGGACCGGGATCATCTCATTGTACAGCCAAAAATCCAGCAGCAGCGCGCGCCCGGATTCGGGATTCACAAGGCTGGGGTAGTAGTCGTTTTCCAGACGGAAGGCGCTTTGCGCCCGCGCGTAGTCCTCCTCCGTGCCGAAACGAAGCTCCGACTCCCGGCCGCGGCAATTATAGATCAGCGAAAATTTTTGCGGATGGAGCCGGCCGTCCACGCCGGAGGTCACGACATATTGATCGATGCAGACCAGCGCCAGCCGGTCGTAGGAATCGGGGGCGTCCCGCCCGAGCACGACAAAACGGTAGGGCATCCACTGATCGCGCCACGAGTAGGCGTAGGGGTCGTACATCCCCGTATGGAGGATATAATGGTCGTCCTCGAACAGAACGCGCCAGTCCGAGAGCTCGCCGGGATCGCCGGGCGTTTCCCCGATCCCGCCGAGGTTTTCCACGAGATACTTTTGGCAGGACTCCGTCTCCAGAAACGGCGTGATCGCGCCGGCGGGCTTCTCCGCGTCCGGCGCGCCCTGCGTGACCCAGCGGTCGAAATCCTCGCCCGAGATCGCGGGGAAATTGCCGTCCGCGTCCGGCCCGGTCACCTCGGGGGGAAGCTCCTCCAAAACTCCGGAAGAGGATTCCTCCGCGGAGGAGGGAATTTCCGGCTCCATCGTCTCATCCGTCCGCGCGCACCCGCTCAAAATGAACAGCAGCGCCAGGCTCCATGCCAAAACCCGTCCCATATCATACCTCCGTCAGACACGCCGTCTTTTTCTTCCAAAATCATTCTACTTTTTATTAGTACCGAATTCAACCGAAAAAGATGCCTCCGAACGGGACGCCGCCGGAGGCATCTTTTTTACGAATCATAATACGCAGCTCAGGAAGTCCTTGGTGCGCTGCTCTTTCGGGTGGAGAATGATCTCCTTTGGGGGCCCCTCCTCCACGATGCGCCCGTCGGACATGAAGATGACCCGGTCCGCGACGTCGCGGGCGAAGCCCATCTCGTGCGTGACGACGATCATGGTCATGCCGCCCTCCGCGAGCTCCCGCATGACCGCCAGCACCTCGCCGACCATCTCGGGGTCGAGGGCCGAGGTCGGCTCGTCGAAGAGCATGATCGCGGGATTCATCGCGAGCGCGCGCGCGATCGCGACGCGCTGCTGCTGCCCGCCGGAGAGCTGCCTCGGATAGGCGTCCGCCTTGTCGCGCAGGCCCACGCGGTCCAGAAGCTCGAACGCCCGTTTCCGCGCCTCCTCCTTGGTCATCTTTTTGAGGTCGACCGGGGCCATCATGATGTTCCCGGTCACGGAGAGGTGGGGAAAGAGGTTGAACTGCTGGAACACCATGCCGATGTTTTCGCGGATCTTGTTGATGTCGACCTCCTTTTCGGAGATCAGGCGGCCGTTGATCTCGATCTCGCCGGAAGTCGGCTCCTCGAGGCGGTTGAGGCAGCGCAGGAACGTGGATTTTCCGGACCCGGACGGGCCGATCATGCAGACGACCTCGCCCTCCTCGACGTCGAGGTCGAGGCCCTCGAGCACAGAGAGGCTGCCGAAGCTTTTATATAAGTTCCGGACTTTAACTTTTCGTGCCACAGTCGAGCCTCCTTTCGATCCGGTTCATGAGGTACGAGAGGGCCGCGATCACCAGCAGATAGACGCAGCCGACCAAAATATAGGTTTCAAAGCTCTTAAAGGAGTAGCCCACGTAGATCTTGCCCTGATAAAACAGCTCGTTGAGCCCGATGACCTGCGCGAGCGAGGAGTCCTTGAGCGTGATGATGAACTGGTTGCCGAGGGAGGGGATGCAGATCCGGATCGCCTGCGGCAGGATCACCTTGCGCATGGCGTGGCCCTTGGGCAGGCCAAGGCTGCGCGCGGCCTCCATCTGGCCGACGTCGACCGCCTGGATGCCGCCGCGGAAGATCTCGCTCAGGTAGGCGCCGGCGTTCAGCGCGAGCGTGGCGATCGCGGCGGTGACGATGCCGATGTTAAATCCCGGGACCCAGATCTTCACAAGCTGCGGGAACCCGTATTTGACGATAAAAAGCTGCACGATGAATGGCGTTCCGCGAATGACCCAGACATACGCCCGGGAGAGCCACTTCAGAAAGAAGATTTTGGACATCCCCATCAGGCACGACGTCAGCCCGAGAAAAAAGGCGATGAAAAGGGCGATCGCGGAGACTTTCAACGTCTGTCCGAGGCCATCGAGCAGCATCGGCCAGATGTCGAGAAACACGCCATAAAAGTCCATAATTCAACAACCCCAATCTCTTATTTCCCATACAAAGAGAATGCGGATAAGGACTTACCCGCATTCTGAAAAACATGAATTTTTTGTTTTACGGAAAAACGATCAGCCCTCGGAGATATATTTGTCGAGGATCTCCTGATATTTGCCGTTCGCGATGATGTTGGCGAGCCCGTCGTTAAACATCTTGAGCAGATCGGCGTTTTTGCCCTTGAGCACGGCAAAGCCGTAGGAGGAGCCGCGCACCATATCGCCGACCATCTTGAGCCCGTTGCCTTGGCTGATGCCGTAGCCCATGACCGGGTAGTCCTCGACGCAGGCCTCGGCGTCGCCGGTCTTGACGGCCTCGTACATATAGGCGGAGTCGTCGTAATAGACGAGCGTCAGGCTGTACTGATCTTTAATAGACTCCGCGAAAGCGGCGCCCTCGGTGCCGTTCTTGACGGCGACGGAGAGGCCCGCGAGATCCTCGTAAGAGGCGATGGCGGAATCGGCCCTGACCGCGACGACCACGCCGCTGTCATAATAGGCGGCGGAGAAGTCGTAGGTCTGCTTGCGCGTCTCGTTGATGCTCATTCCGGCGATCATGCCGTCGACCTCGCCGGCCTGCAACGCGGTCAGGGAGGCGTCGAATCCCAGCGACTGGAGCTCATACGCAAACCCCTGATCCTCGGCCACCGCGGCCAGAATGTCGACGTCGACGCCGACAAAATTGCCGGAGCCGTCGGTGAACTCAAACGGGGCGAAAGTGGTGTCGGTCGCGATCAGATATTTTTCGCTCTCAGGCTGTCGTTCGCACCCCGAAATGCAGGCAACGAGCATCAGGACCCCCAAGAAAAGTGAAACAAAGCGCAAAGATTTTCTCATGCGAATGACCTCCTTTTTCAGCGAATCCGTACCGGATTCAAATTTTCTACATTATAACACCATGCATTTTAAATGTAAAGAGCAAACAGGGAATTCATGAATTTCGTTTTATACTAAGCTGCAAGAACGCCGCCGGAGAGAGAAGCGGGGGCGGCAAAACGCCGCGAATCCACGGCGCTTTGAGCAAAACGGGCGCACATCATGAATTTAAATGACAGAGATCATGCAGGCTCGGGCGGAGACATCCGCCGCTCTTTCAACATTTACGGTATAATAATTACAAAATCCGCGCAAAAACAGGAGGCGCCGCGCCGAAAAAACCGGGGCGCGCTTCCGTTTTCGGGAAGCGCGCCCCGGGCGGCGGCGTCATACAAGGGGGACGATTTTCACCGGATATTCCCCGGTGACCGGGTCCCTGTCGGCGTAATCGACGAGCGCGGCGACGGGCTCGGAGAAGAGCAGCGCGAAGTCCCGCCGCACGCCGGGTTTTCGCTCAAGCCCCGGACGCCCCTCGATCCCGCGCCGGATCTTTTTGAGATCCGGGTCCCTCTTTTTCAAAAAATCCGGCAGCTTCGCGCCGGAGACCGAGGCGAGCCGGTCGATCAGCATGGCGTCCCTGAGGCGGCCGGCGTCCGTCCCGGGCAGGCCGGAAAAACAGGCATAGGCGAGCTCGGTAAAGTCGTCGAGCGAGATGTTTTTTAGTTCTCTGCCGGCCGTCTCCTCGCCGAACCGGCGAAAGAGGCCGTAGGCGTCCGTCCCGTCCGCCCCGGCGAGCAGATACTCGACGGTCCGTCGGAAGCGCCCGCTGTTGTAAAGGCGTTCCAAGGCGTCTCCGGTCCGGCGCAGGCTTTGGAGCGCCCGCTCGGACATCCACGGCGTCTCGGTCACCTCGTAGGGCGGGCGCTTGTCGAAGCGGCAGGGGTAATCGACCGGGTTTTCGCGCATCGGCGCGCCGTGGAGCAGCTTTAAGAAGCCGAGCTGCAGCATGTCCGGCCGCAGGGCGAACGCGCGGTTGAAGCTGTCGGCGAAGGAGGCCGCGTCCTCGTAGGGGAGCCCCGCGATCAGGTCGATGTGGATATGGATATTGCGCGGCGCGAGCAGGGCGAGGATGTTCTCCTTCAGTTTCTCGAGATCGGTCCTCCGCGTCACGGCGGAGAGCGTCTGGCGGTTGAAGGACTGCAGGCCGATCTCGAGCTGGATGGAGCCCTTCGGCGCGGCGCCGAGCAGCGCGATCGCCTCGTCGTCCAGGAGGTCTCCGGCGATCTCAAAATGGAAACAGACGCCCCGCGGGATGCCGGCGCCCTGCTGTTCGATCACAAAGCGCCAGAGCTCCATCGCGCGCTCCCGATTGGCGTTGAAGGTGCGGTCCACGAGCTTGACGGTCCGCGCGCCGCTGTTGGCGAGCAACAGGATCTCGCGCTTGGCGCGGTCGACGGGGAAGAAGCGGACGCCGCCGCATCGGCCCGAGAGGCAGAACGCGCAGGAGAACGGGCAGCCGCGGCTCGTCTCAAGGTAGGCGATCCGACCGCCGAGGGTGCGCAGGTATTCCTCCGAATAGGGGCAGGGCGGCTCCGTCTCCGGGAGAAACGGGGCGGAAAGGACGATGGAATTCCCCTTGCGGCGGCAGAGGCCGGGGATCCCTTCGGGCTCGCCGCCGAGTGAGAGCGCCTGCGCGAGCTTCGCGAACGGCAGCTCGCCCTCGCCGGACAAAACATAGTCGGCCCACGGGCAGGATTTGAGCACGTCCGCCGCGCGGTAGGAGACCTCCGGCCCGCCGAGCGCGAACTTCGTCTCGGGGAAACGGCGCTTGAGCTCCGGCCCGATCGCCATGATTTTTGTGATATTCCAGATATAGCAGGAGAACCCCAGAAGATCCGGCCCCTCCTCCGACAGGCGGTCCAAAACGGTCTCGTCGCTCTCGTTGATCGTGCCCTCGACGACGCGGCAGGAGACCGCGCCCCCGCAGGTCTCCCTGACGGCCGCGGCGAGATACCAGGCCGCGAGCGAGGAGTGGACGAATTTCGAGTTGAGCGCGCAGACCGCCGCCCGGTAGTTTGATTCCATAAAGCGCCTCCAATTTTACAGGCTTCTTGAAACATAGCATAAATCCTGATATAATTCAATCTATCCGAGGCCCCGGCCGCCTTTTTGCGGGCGGGCGCGGCCGTGATACGCGGTGCCGGAAAAGAAAAAAGGAATGGGAATGAAGCGTTTGCCTACCGAAAACACCGATAAATTTTACCGTATGACCCACGATCCCGTGGAGAAGCTGGTCGCGAGGCTTGCCGTCCCCACGATCCTCACCATGCTGGTCACAAATCTCTATAACATGGCGGACACCTTTTTTGTGGGGAAGATCGGCACCAGCGCGACCGGCGCGGTCGGCGTCGCGTACTCGTTTCAGGCGCTCGTGCAGGCCATCGGCTTCTTTTTCGGCCAAGGCGCCGGAAACTATATCTCCCGGAAACTCGGCGAGGAGGATCGGGAGGAGGCCTCCCGCATGGCGTCCACGAGCTTTTTTCTCTCCTTCGGGTTCGGCGTGCTGCTCGCCGTTTTGGGTGTCGTGTTCCTTGAACCGCTGGCGCTCCTGCTCGGCTCGACGGAGACGATCCTGCCGTACGCGAAGGATTATCTGCGGTATATCCTCTACGGCGTGCCGTTCATGGTGTCCTCGCTGGTCTTAAACAACGAGCTTCGCTTTCAGGGCAGCGCCGTCTACGCGATGGCGGGCATGGTCTCCGGCGCGGTGCTCAACGTGGGCCTCGACCCGCTGTTTATTTTTACGTTCCGTATGGGCACCGGCGGCGCCGCCCTCGCGACGACTCTGAGCCAGATCGTCGGCTTTTTGATCCTGCTGGTCGGCTGCACGCGCGGCGGCAATCTCCGCCTCCGCCTGCGGGACGTCCGCCTCAAAGGGCGCTACTTTGCCGAGATCGTCCGCGGCGGCCTGCCGTCCTTTTTCCGGCAGGCGCTCGCCGCCACGGCGACCGCCGCGCTCAACACCTCCGCGGGCGTCTACGGCGACGCGGCGGTCGCGGCCATGTCCGTTGTGACCAAGGTGATGGGTTTTGCCTTGGCCTCCGTGCTCGGATTCGGGCAGGGGTTTCAGCCGGTCTGCGGCTTCAATTACGGCGCGGGGCTTTATGACCGGGTCCGAAAGGCTTTCTGGTTTTGCGTCAAGGTCGGCGCGGGTGTGCTGGCCGTCCTCTCCATGCTCAGCATCCTGTTCGCCCCGCAGATCATCGGGCTTTTCCGGGACGATCCGGCGGTGATCGCCTTTGGCGCGAGGGCGCTGCGGT
>CAZAAR010000001.1:0-61003 GCA_964483415.1 uncultured Oscillospiraceae bacterium | reverse complement strand
CTTTACGCTGATTTCGTGGGTGGTGATCTGTAATATGCTGCTCCAAAATATCGGCCGGACGGTGGAGGCGACGTTTATCGCCCTCGCGCGGCAGGGGCTCTTCTTCATCCCGCTGATCCTCGTCCTGCCGGGCATTTTCGGGGAGACCGGCATTCAGGTCAGCCAGTCGATCGCCGACGTGATCACGTTTTGCTGTTCGCTTCCGTTGGGGCTTTCGGTGCTCAAAAAACTAAAAGGCGGCGGGGCGGATGGCTGAAATTTATCTCGCGGATATCCGGCAGCTTGTCCCTTACGGCCCAAAGGTCTATGAAAAATTGCCCGAAAGCAGGAGAGAAAAGACGCTCCGCATCCGGAATCCGGAGGAGCGGCTCCGCTCCGCGGCGGCCGGGCTGCTGCTTAAATTTGCCTTCGGCGAGGCGCGGGCGGCGGCCCTGCTTCAAAACGAGCACGGGAAGCCGTATTTTGAGCGCGGGCCGGAATTTTGCCTCTCCCACAGCGGGTTCTACGCCGTCCTGGCGTCGGGGGAATCCCCGCTCGGGGTCGATATCGAGGCTCCCGCCGCGTATCGCGGCCGGATCGCCGCGCGGTGCTTCACTCCCGAAGAGCGATCGTTCGCGCAGTCGCGCGAAAACGGGTTTGGCCTGATCTGGACAAAAAAAGAGGCTGTGCTCAAGGCCGCCGGCGTGGGGTTTTCGCTGCCGCCGGCGTCGTTTTGCGTGCTCGGGAGTCCGTGTATGGCGGGCGGAAACCGGTATTATCTGGCCGGGGCGGAATATGGCGGATACGCCGTGGCGCTCGCCTGCGTGGAGGAAATCGGGGAGATCCGTTTTCGTCCGGTCTCCGCGGAGGAACTGCTTCGGGGGGAATAGGGCGGAGGACGGGGTCCCGGACGCCGGGACGCCCCTCCACCGGAGACAGAGAGGAAGGCGGCCGCGGGGCAGGATGTCCCGCGGCCGCCGTTTCATGCCCGCGTCAGGAATCCGCCGTGCCGCCGACGGTGAAGACCCACTGGCGGCTGCCGGTATAATCCGGGCAGTCCGGGGTGACCGCGACCGTCAGGCTGTAAGTGCCCGCCTCCGTCGGCAGGATGTCGGCAATGCCGCCCTCCGACAGCAGCACGGTCTCGGCGTAGCTCTCGGAGGGGACGTCCACGATCGTGAGCTGGACGTATTTGCCGTCGATCTCCGCCTTGTTGCCGTCCGCGTCGGTCGCGCCGTTATAGACGACGCTCGCCGCGTCGCCGGAGGGGATCGTGTCGTCGCCGTTGATATGGAAGGTGAGGGCGGTCTTTCCGGACGCTTCAGCGGCGTCACCGACGCCGCTGAAGCTGTGGATGGCGGCCGTGATCGTAAAGTCCATGGAGGGCTCCCCGGCCGTCCCGCCGAGCGGGTTTTTGCCGGGCCTGCCCGGAAGCTGACTGTCCTCCGGCATAGCGGGGACCTCATGGCTTCCCGGGGACGAAGGCGTTTCGCCGGAGGCCGCGCTCTGACCGCCGGGCTGCGCCCCCGAGGTCCCGCCGAGGCTGCTCTCCGCGAGCCTGGGCGCGCCCGCTTCCTGCGGCACCTGCGCGTCGAAGCCCTGCGGGGGCTCCTGCGGGGCGAAGTTGCCCTCCGGCATCCCGCCGTCCGGCCGCCTGCCGCCCTTTCCGGCCGCCCCGGAACTGAGATTCCCGGTGTACCGCTGCCGGACGCCGTTCGCGTAAACGTGATAAGTGGTATCCTCTTTGAGGTCGGCCGAGCTGAACGTAAAGCTCTGGAAGGCCCTTTCCACGGTCGTCTCGAGCAGCGCGCCGCCGTTTTCGTCCTCGATGCGGACGGCCGTGCCCGCGCCCTGCGTGGAGGCGAAGCTCAGCTCCATATAGGGCTGGGCGGAATCCGCGCTAACCGCGTCGTTGCGGCTGCCGGAGGCGATCACGACGCCGCCGTTGATGAGGATCTTGCCGTCCGCGTCGATGCCGCCGTCGCCGGTCTGTGGATTCGCCATCGCGACGACCGTCCCGCCGTTGATGACGAGGTCGCCGTTGGAGTCGATGCCGTCGCCCTCGGCGCCTTGCCCGGCGTTGATCGTCAGGGAGCCGCCGTTGACCGTGCAGACCGAGACGCCATCCTCGTTGGTGTTGATGCCGTCGTCCATCGAGGAGATGTCGATGGCGCCGCCGTTTATAATCAAGTGCAGCTCGCTGTCGAGGCCCTCGTTGTCGGCGTCGATCGCGAGGGAGCCCGCGCCGTCGAGGGACATCGTCATTTTGCTGTAAAAGGCGCCGTCGAATTTGTAGAGTTTCTCCCCGGTGCCCTCTTTATAGATCTTCGCGACGTGGGAGCCGGCGACGGCGTTTTCGCTGCCGTCGGCGAGGATCACCTGCGCGCCGGCCGTCTCCGTGCTCTCCGTCTCATATACATTATAAAAAAGGACGGCGGGCGCGACCGTGCAGGTGACGTTCACGCCGTCAAGGATCAGGCGCACGACCGCGTTTTCGTCCTCCTTGGCGTCCTCGCCGAGGTCCACGGCGATCTGGCCGTGGGAGAGCGTGCCGGAGAGACGGTAGCTGCCCGGCTCTGTGATCGTGAGCACGGTGTGCAGGGCGGCCTCCTCGGCGGTGTGCCCGTCGGATTCGCCGCCCTCGCCGTAGGTTGCGTCGCGGCCGGCCTCGTAATAGACGATCGGCGCGCCCGCGTAAATCGCGTCCTCCGGATTTTCGGAGACCGCGTCGCCGTCCACGGTGACGCCGTCGTCGCTGAGGAGGATCCGCACGGCGTCGGCCGCGCCGGAAGGTTCGCCGCCCGAGGGATCGGCCTCCTCCCCGGAGGAGCATCCGGCGAACAGGGCCGCCGCCATGCAAAAAACCAGCAAAACGGAAAGAAGTTTTTTCATAAATTGCCTCCTTTTTGAATTCGAGGGTACTATACAATAGATTTATTTCAAGGATAAGGCCGGATTGTTAAGATTTTTTGAGCGAAGCGGCGAAAATCCAAAAACGGCAAAATTCTATTTGACAGAAACCAAAATCTGCTTAATAATATTATTATAATTTAGAGAAGCCGGGGGGTTGCCGATGAAGGATCAGAGAGAATTTCCCCGCGCGGTCGTGACAAAAAAGGCGGAGGCCTCCGTTTTGGAGGGCCATCCGTGGATCTACGACACGGAAGTGCTGTCCGTAAGTGACGGTTTCATGAACGGGGAACTGGTGGACGCGGTGACGGAGAAGGGCCGCTATCTCGGCACCGGCTTTCTGAGCGTGGAGAGCAAGATCCGCCTCCGCCTGATCTCCCGCAACGCGAACGACCGCTTCGACGAGGCCTTCTTCCGCAGGAGAGTCCGGTACGCGTGGGACTACCGCAAGACCGTCATGGGCGGGGACACGGACTGCTGCCGGGTGATCTTCGGCGAGGCGGATCAGTTCCCGGGCCTGACGGTGGACCGCTTCCACGACATCCTCGTCACGCAGACGCTCTCGGTCGGCATGGAAAAGCTCAAGTCCATGCTGTTCCCGCTGATCCGCGACGTGCTCGCGGAGGACGGCGAGCGGATCTCCGGCCTTTATGAGCGCAACGACGTCGCGCTGCGGCGGCTTGAGGGGCTCGGGGAGAACAAAGGCTGGTTCCCGCTGCCGGGCGTCCCGAATCCGCCGGAGACGGCCGCCACGATCACGGAAAACGGCATCGAGTATCTCGTCGACTTTGAAAACGGCCAGAAGACCGGCTTCTTTCTCGATCAGAAATACAACCGCCTCGCCGTCTCAAGGCTCGCCGAGGGCAGACGGGTGCTCGACTGCTTCACCCACACCGGCTCCTTCGCGCTCAACGCGGCGAGGGGCGGCGCGGCCTATGTCAAGGCGGTCGATCTCTCGGAGTCCGCGCTCGGGACGGCAAGGGAAAACGCAAAGCGCAACGGGCTCTCGGATCGGGTCGACTTTGTCGCGGCGGACGTGTTCGATCTCTTGCCGTCGCTTGAGAATTCGGCGGAGGCCTACGACTTCATCATTCTCGACCCGCCGGCCTTCACCAAATCCAGAAAGACCGTCGCCGGCGCGGAACGCGGATATAAAGAGATCAATTACCGGGCGATGAAGCTGCTGCCGCGGGGCGGGTATCTCGCGACGTGCTCCTGTTCCCACTTTATGCCGGACGAGCTGTTTGTCAGGATGCTGCGCTCGGCCGCGAAGGACGCCGCGGTGAGCCTGCGCCAGATCGAGGCCCGCCAACAGGCCCCCGACCACCCGATCTTATGGAACGTCCCGGAGACCGATTACCTGAAATTTTATCTGTTTCAGATCGTCTGAACCGGAAGAAAGGACCCCTCATGGCCAAATACAAAATCACAAAACAGAAGCTCACCGAGTTTGCGCTACTGTCGCTCGCGTCGCTGCTGATTATCGTCGGCAACTACTTTTTCAAATATCCGAACAATTTCGTGCTCGGCGGAGTGACCGGCATCTCCATCATCCTGAATAAGCTCTTCACGCTGAGCACGGCGAGCTACAACCTGATCATCAACGTCGCGCTGCTGATCCTCGGGATCGCCGTGCTCGGGAAGGAATTCGTCAGAAAGACCGTCTTTGTCTGCGTGACCTCGTCGCTCGGCCTCTCCCTGATGGAAAAGATCTACCCGATGGACGCTCCGCTGACCACCGAGCCGATGCTCGAGCTGGTTTTCGCGATCGTGATCCCGGGCATCGCGTCGGCCATCCTCTTTAACATGGAGGCGTCGAGCGGCGGCACGGACATCCCGGCGATGATCATCCGCAAATATACGACGCTCGACCTGACCGTGGGGCTCTTTATCGTCGATCTGGTCATCACGCTTTTGTCCTTCGTTGTATTCGATATTGAGACCGGTCTTTTTTCCATCACGGGTCTCTTGTGCAAGACGCTCGTGATCGACAGCGCGATCGAAAACATCAACCTGTGTAAATATTTTACGATCGTCTGCACGAAGCCCGAGCCGATCTGCGACTTCATCCACCAAAAGCTGCACCGCACCGCCACGATCTTCGGCGCGGAGGGTACTTACAGCCACCGGCAAAAATATGTGATCCTCGCCGTCATGCGGCGTGGTCAGGCCGTGCGCCTGCGCCGCTTCATGAAGGAAGTCGAGCCGAGCGCCTTCCTGATGATCACCAACTCGAGCGAGATCATCGGCAAGGGGTTCCGCGGCTACAACTGAGGATATGCCGGGAGGGGGAGGTCCTCCGCGCCGGCGTTTGCGTGGATTTTTATCAGTTTTGACGAAAACGCCCGGGATAAACTGGCGAACCTGCCGCAAGTGCATGAATTTTTCAAAAAGCGTTGACAGCGGCGGGAAAGCGTGCTAAGGTAGTCACAACAATTTCATAACGTTGTTTCGGAGGCTATCCTCCCAAACAATGATAGAGGCGCGGAAAGCAAGAGTATCTGTCGGCAAGGCGCGGCTGCCGCCGATGGGGAAAGGGCTTTTCGCCGAAATGGAGATACGGGGCCGCCCGTGTTTCCGTTGGTGCCGGAGAGAAGATCTCCGGGACTGTCACCCCTTTGGGTGGAGCGCTATCATTGGTCAGAAACATGTTTTCGCTATGTTTTTCGCCATATGTGCTTTCCATGAGGGGGCGCATAGGGCGATTCTTTTTTGCCCGCGCCTCGGAAGAAATTGAATGTTCCAAAACCGAATTTTGATGATCGAAAGGGGAAAACAAGAATGATAAGAAGGATTTTTGCGCTGCTCCTGTCTCTTGCGATGATATTCGCGTTTGCGGCCTGCTCCCCCGCCAAAAAGGATGTGCTCTCCGTCACGATGGAGTGCGGCTACGCGCCGTATAACTGGTCGCAGGCCGACAACAGAAACGGTGCCGTGCCGATCAGGGACAGCAGCGAGTACGCCTACGGATACGACGTCATCATGGCGAAGTATATCGCCGATTACCTCGGTATGGATCTGGAGATCGTGAGGCTCGACTGGGATTCCATCCCGCTGGCCGTCCAGTCCGGAACCGTGGACTGCGGCATCGCGGGCCAGTCGATCACCGCCGAGCGCTTACAGACCATGGACTTCTCCAATCCGTATTATTACGCGTCCATCGTCGCCCTGGTCGACGCGGGCGGCGCCTACGCCGGCGCGAAAGGCCTCTCCGGGCTCGCGGGCGCGTCCTGCACCTCCCAGCTCAACACCGTCTGGTACGACGTCTGCCTGCCGCAGATCCCGGACGCCGAGATCCTGACCGCTCAGGAGTCCGCCCCGACGATGCTGGTGGCGCTGAACTCCGGCGTCTGCGACGTGGTCGTCACCGATATGCCGACCGCGATGGCCGCCTGCGAAGCCTACCCGAACCTCAAAATGCTCGATTTCACCGACACCGCGGACAATTTTGAGGTCTCCGAGGAGGAGATCAACATCGGCGTCTCCATCAAGAAAGGGAACACCGAGCTGGTCGAAAAGATCAACGAGGCGCTCTCCACGCTGACCGTCGACGACTACAAAGAGATGATGAACGAAGCGATCGCCGTTCAGCCGCTCACGAATTGAGCAGACTATAACAAGGGAGCAAGATCATGTCTTTGCCTTCTGATTTCTGGGGCAGGATCGTATTCCTGTTTGAACAGTACGGCGCGTCCTATCTGAGAGGCGCCGGGACCACGCTGGTGATCGCGGTGATCTCCACCGTTTTCGGCTGTGTGATCGGGTTCGTCGTCGGCATCATTCAGACCGTCCCGGTCGAAAAACACGACAAGGCGCTCAAGCGCGTGCTGATGGGGATTGTCAACGCGATCCTGAAGATCTATGTCGAGCTCTTCCGCGGGACGCCGATGATGGTGCAGGCCATGTTTATTTACTACGGCGCGGCCCAGATCCTGAGTCTTAAAATGAATATGTGGGTCGCGGCCCTGTTCATCGTCTCGGTCAACACCGGCGCTTACATGGCCGAAACGGTCCGCGGCGGCATCGTCTCGATCGACATCGGGCAGACCGAGGGCGCCTCGGCCATCGGCATGACGCATTTCCAGACCATGATGTACGTCGTCTTCCCGCAGGCGCTGCGAAATATCCTGCCGCAGATCGGCAACAACCTGATCATCAACATCAAGGACACCTGCGTCCTGTCCGTGATCGGCACGGTGGAGCTGTTTTTCGCCTCTAAATCCGTGGCCGGCACCTATTACACCTATTTTGAATCCATGACGATCGCGATGGTGATCTATCTCGCGATGACGATCACGGCCTCCAAGCTCCTGTTCTGGTGGGAGAAGAAGCTCGACGGCCCCGAGGAATACGACCTCGCCACGTCCGACCCGCTGATGTTCACGAGCGGGCTGGTTCACGTCCCGGACAAACGGCGCCGGAGAGGGGAGGGCGAGCTATGAGCGAACCCGTACTTGAAGTCAGGCATCTGAGCAAGAGCTTTGGCAAGACGCCGGTGCTCAGGGATATCGACTTTTCCGTCCGCCCCGGCGACGTGACCACGGTGATCGGGGCCTCGGGCTCGGGGAAATCCACGCTGCTGCGCTGCGTCAACCTTTTGGAGAAGCCGAGCGCCGGCGACATCGTCTTCCACGGCGAGAGCGTGCTTAGGCCCGGTTTCCGCCTCTCCCCGTACCGCGCGAAGGTCGGCATGGTGTTCCAGAGCTTCAACCTCTTCAGCAACATGACCGTGCTCGAAAACTGCGTGATCGGCATGACGAAGGTGCTCAAGATCCAACCGGAAGAGGCGAGGGAAAAGGCGCTCTTTTTCCTTGGCAAGGTCGGCATGGACCCCTACATCAACGCCAAGCCCAAGCAGATCTCCGGCGGACAGAAGCAGCGGGTCGCCATTGCCCGCGCCCTGTGCATGGAGCCGGAAGTGCTGCTCTTCGACGAACCGACCTCGGCCCTCGACCCGCAGATGGTCGGCGAGGTGCTCGAGGTCATGCGGATGCTCGCGGCGGAGGGCTCCACGATGGTGATCGTGACCCACGAGATGGCGTTCGCGCGCGACGTCTCGAGCCATGTCGTGTATATGGCGGACGGCGTCATCTGCGAGGAGGGCTCGTCGGAGGACATCTTCGTTCACCCGCGGCGCGATTCGACCAAGGAATTCCTAAAGCGGTTCATCCATCAGTGACTTTTAAAAAAGGCCCCGCCAGATGCGGGGTCTTTTTTTGCGGCCCGGAAGAGGCCCCGGAAAGATTTTTTCCGCGCCCGGCGCGTCCCTCGGCGCAAAACCCCTGAAAACAGCCGCCCGCCCCGGCAGATCCCATTCCTTTTTTTCATAAATAGACAAAAAAGAATACGTTTTTTATCAATAGTGAAAAAATATCAAAAAAACCCGACGAATTTTTTAATTTCCCGCTTTCCGATAAATTTTTCTGGTATACTTAACCAAGGAAAGGGGACGACAGCATTGGCGGGACAGACAAAAGAGAAGCTGCTCTACATCCTTGACATCCTCAAAAAAACCGACGAGCAGCATCCGATCAACACCGTGGAAATTTTAAAAAAACTCGAGGATCTGGGCCTCTTCGCGGAACGAAAATCCATCGCGCGAGACATCGCGGTCCTCAAGGAGACCGGGTATTCGATCATCTCCTGCGACGAGCTCAAAAAGGGCTTTTATATGACCGACCAGCTCTTTGAGGACTACGAACTCAAAATGCTCGCGGACGCGATCGCCGGGGCCAAATTCCTGACGGAACGGGACACGGAAAACCTTTTGGAGAAGCTCGTCCGGCTCGCGACGCCGACCGGCGAGGAAATTTTGAGAGAGCAGACCGTGATCGACCCGGAAATCAAGACCGCCAACCTGACGGTGCGTTATAACATCGACAAGATCATCACCGCGATCAAGCAGCGCCGCCGAATCACCTTCCGCTATTATGAGCGGACGGAGGACGGCGGGCTGAAGCTCAAAAGAGGCGGCCACGTCTATGAGATCTCCCCGTATTACCTCGTCTGGTCCGAGGACGAATATTACCTGATCGGGAACAGCAAGAGCCACGACCACCTGACGCATTTCCACGCGGACATGATCACGAACGCCGAGATCAGCGAACTCCCGGCGAGGCCCTGCGCGGAGATCGAGGAATTCCACGGCAACTTTTCCATCTGCGAATACCTGCGGCGAAACGTCAATATGTTCACCGGGCCGGACGCGGACATCGAGATGCTGGTCGACCCCCGCGTCATCAAAGACGTCGTCAAGCGGTTCGGCAACGAGGTGCGCTTCGAAGTCCTGCCCGACGGCAGGTCCAAGGCGACCGTCCGCGCGGTGGAGGGCGAGGGCACGCTGCGCTGGCTCTGCGGCTTTTGCGTGGAGGAGCTGGAGGTCCTAAGCCCGGCGAGCGTCCGCCTCGCGATCGGGGCGCGCGCGGCCGCGGCGGCGGGGGTTTACTCCGAGCCCGCCGCAGAGGACGCGGGGAAAGCCGGTTGCCGCGTCCCAGTTATCTTTTAAAAAACGCCCCGCCCGCCTTTTTCCGGGAAAAGGGCGGTCTTATCAAAACACCCGCCCGTCTCCGAGAGGAGGCGGACGGGTTCCTTTTTTGGGTCCATGGGTTTTAACGGGCATGCGTCACTACAATTTTTATGTAGTGACGGCGCTGTCCGCAAGGCCGAAACTGATCGACAGGGCTTCGTCGATTCTTCCCATCGCGCCATCGTCCAGACGGCCCATTTTTTCCTTCAGCCGCTGCTTGTCGATCGTGCGGATCTGCTCGAGCAAGACGATCGAATCCTTTGCCAGACCGCAGTTTCTCGGTTCCACTTCAATATGCGTCGGGAGTTTCGTCTTCTCTTTCTGGCTGGTGATCGCCGCGGCGATGACGGTGGGGCTATATTTGTTGCCGACGTCGTTCTGCACAATGAGAACCGGACGGATGCCACCCTGCTCCGATCCGACTACCGGGCTCAGGTCGGCGTAAAAAATGTCTCCCCGTTTAACAGTCACGATTCTATCCTTCCTTTCCCATTTTTAGGGCAATCTTCCCTTTTCTTTTTCAGGGATAGTATTGCCGCGCGGGGGAACGGATAATCACGTCGGCAGTGAAATTATCCGAAGAGCATTGCCCGCGCGCGCAGGAAGCGGCCCGCGCGGATGCGGGCGGAAACCGGCGCATTCCATCCTATTGTCAAAACGGCCCCGCCGTGATAAAATGTGAGTATTGTCCGAAAGGGGGTCCGTCCGTGTCCGGAATGGAAGAATACGCCGCAAAAGTGCGCGCGCTCCTTGAAGAGCGGGGCGGCGCCCGTCGGGCATTCGTCCGCACCTACGGCTGCCAGCAGAATTTTGCCGACGGCGAGAAGCTCGAGGGCATGCTGCTGGCGATGGGTTATACCCTCGCAAAGCGCGTGGAGGACGCGGAATTTGTGATCTTCAACACCTGCGCCATCCGGGAAAACGCGGAGCGCCGCGTCTTCGGCAACGTCGGCATCGTCAAGAAGGCGCGCCGCGAAAACCCGGATATGATCGTCGCGGTCTGCGGCTGTATGGTCCAGCAGGAGCACATCGCGGAGAAATTCCACCGCAGCTACCCGTTTGTCGATCTCGTGTTCGGCACGCACGCCGCGGAGCGTATGCCGGAGCTCGTCTACCGCCACCTGACGGAGAAAAAGCGCCTGTGCGACATCGGCGACGGAGAGGGCTGCATGGCGGAATACCTGCCCGTTCACCGGGACGACCCGCCGAAAGCGAATCTCCCGATCATGCACGGCTGCGACAACTTCTGCACCTACTGCGTGGTGCCGCTCGTGCGCGGCAGGGAGAAGAGCCGCGAGCCGGAGGATATCCTCGCCGAGGCGCGGGCGATCGTCGGGGCCGGGTACAGGGAGATCACGCTGCTCGGCCAAAACGTCAACTCCTACGGAAAGGGGCTTGAGCATCCGGAAAGTTTCGCCGAGCTCCTGCGTAGGATCAACGGGATCGAGGGCGATTTCCGCATCCGGTTTATGACCTCCCACCCGAAGGACTGCACGAAGGAGCTGCTCAGGGCGATCGCGGACTGCGAAAAAGTCTGCCGCTCGGTCCATCTGCCGGTGCAGAGCGGTTCCGACCGTATTTTGCGCGAGATGAACCGCCGCTATACGGCCGGAGCGTATCTTGACCTGCTCGCGGCGGCGCGCGAGATCGTGCCGGGCCTCACGGTCACAAGCGACCTGATCGTCGGCTTTCCCGGCGAGACGGAGGCGGACTTTGAGGCGACCATGGCGCTCTGTGAAAAGGCCCGCTGGCTGATGACCTATAATTTCATTTACTCAAAACGCGAGGGCACCCGCGCCGCGGAGATGGAAGATCAGGTCCCACCGGAGGTCTCCTCGCGGAGATTCCGGGCGCTTCTGGATCTCCAGACCTCGGTCAGCCGCGAAATCAACGCCTCCTATGTCGGAAAGACGGCGACGGTGCTCTTCGACGGCGAGGCGGACGCCGGAGACGGGTATCTGAGCGGGCGCAGCTCCGAAAACCTTGTGGTGCGGATTCCGAGAGGGGACGCGCCGGAGGGCTTCGCAAAGGTTTATTTAAAAGGGACGCTCGGATGGGCGCTCGACGGCGAACTCATCAAATAGGTACAAAATAATTTTTATATGGAGGAACCACAATGGATATCATTGAAATGGCAAGAGAACTTGGAAAGAAACTGCAGGAGCAGGAGACCTACCTGAGCCTCCGGACCGCGCGGCAGGCCGTCGAGGACGACGAAGGGCTCCAGAACCGGATCTCGGAATTCAATCTGCAGCGCGCCGCGCTCGGTCAGGAGGCCACGAAGGAGCGCCGCGATCAAGAGAAGATCAACGCGCTCGACAAAAAGGTCCGCGACCTGTACGACGACCTGATGGAGGACCCAAAGCTCGCGGCCTACAACGACGCGCAGGACGAATTTAACGAGGATTACAGCTTTCTCATGCACATTCTTCAGATGGCCGCCGCCGGGACCGACCCCATGACGGTCACGAAGGAGTCCATGGAGCAGTGCGGCGGCGAATGCGGCGACTGCGGTTCCTGCGGCTCCTGCGATTCCTGCGGAGGCTGCCACTGATGGAACGCGCAGAGCTCGCCCGGCTGATCGACCACACGATACTGCGGCCGGACGCCACCCACGCGGAGCTTCAGGCGTTTTGCGAGGAGGCCAAAAAGTTCGGCGTCGCGTCGGTCTGCGTCAACTCCCTAAACGTCTATTTTGTCCATAAAGAACTGCGGGGGACCGGGATCCGGACCTGCTCCGTTGTCGGGTTCCCGCTCGGCGCGACGGCCTCCGCCGCGAAGGCGTTCGAGGCCTCGTGCGCGGTCGAGGACGGCGCGGAGGAGATCGACATGGTGATGGACATCGCCTCCGCGAAGGCCGGAAACTGGCGCAAGGTGCAGGAGGACATCGAGGACGTGCTCGACGCCTGCGAGGAGAGCGGCGGCGCGGTGCTCAAGGTGATCCTCGAGTGCTGCCTGCTGACCGACGAGGAGAAGCGCAAGGCCTGTCTCGTCGCGAAGGAGGCCGGGGCCGATTTCGTCAAGACCTCGACCGGCTTTTCAAAGAGCGGGGCGACCGTGGAGGACGTCCGGCTGATGCGGGAGACCGTGGGCGAGGGGATGGGCGTCAAAGCGGCCGGCGGGATCCGGGATTTTGAGGCCGCCCGCGCGATGGTCGAGGCCGGCGCAAGCCGGATCGGCACCTCCTCCACGGCGAAGATCCTTGCGGAGGACGAAGCCTGACGCCAAACGGTTTCCATAATAATGACGAAAGAGCCGGGGAACCCAATCGGGTTTCCCGGCTTTTATTTTGTGACCGAATAAGCGCCAAAGCAGGCCGGGCAGGGCCGCTGTGCATCCGGCAGTACCGTCCCCGCTTTTGCGCCGGGCGGCGGGCGGGCCGAGCCATGCGGAGAATAAAATAAAAGGGACGCCGGAAAACCCGGCGTCCCTTTTATCATACTTAGACGCTGCCGATCACAGGAAAAGCGGCACAAACACGAGGGAGACGATCGTCATCAGTTTGATGAGGATGTTCATGGACGGGCCCGAGGTATCCTTAAACGGATCTCCGACCGTATCGCCGACAATGGCGGCCTTATGGCATTCAGAACCTTTTCCGCCGAAGTTGCCGTTTTCAATATACTTCTTCGCGTTGTCCCAGGCGCCGCCGGCGTTGGACATCGTGATGGCCAGCAGCACGCCGGTCACAAGCGCGCCGCCCAGCAGTCCGCCGAGGGCCTCCGGCCCAAGCAGCAGTCCGCAGGCGATCGGGCTGGCGATCGCGAGGATCCCCGGCAGGAGCATCTCTTTGATCGCGGAGCGGGTGGAGATATCCACGCATTTCGCGTAATCCGGCTTGGAGGTCCCGGCGAGGATCCCGGCGTCGGAATGGAACTGGCGGCGGACCTCCTCGATCATTTCGTTCGCGGCCTTGCCGACGGAATTCATGGTGAGCGCGCCGAAGAGCATCGGCAGCATGCCGCCGATGAAGAGTCCGGCCACGACCATCGGATCAAGCAGGTCGATCGCGGTGAGGCCCGCGACTGTGGAGTAGGAGACGAACAGCGCGAGGGCGGTCAGCGCGGCGGAGCCGATGGCGAAGCCCTTGCCGACCGCGGCGGTGGTATTGCCCACGGAGTCGAGCGTGTCGGTGATCTCGCGCACGTTCTCCGGCAGATCGGCCATTTCGGCGATGCCGCCGGCGTTGTCGGAGATCGGGCCGTAGGCGTCGACGGCGACCACGGTGCCGGTGGTGGAGAGCATGCCGACCGCGGCGATCGCGATGCCGTAGAGGCCAAAGCTCAGGTAGGAGAGGATGATGCCCACGGCGATCAGCAGGACCGGGAAGACCGTGGAGTTGAGCCCGGAGGCGAAGCCGCTGATGATCACGGTGGCCGCGCCGGTCTCGCTCTGGCGGGCGATCTCCTTGACCGGCTTATAATCGGCGGAGGTGTAGACCTCGGTCAGGGCGCCGATCGCGACGCCGATGGTCAGGCCGACGACGACCGCGACGAAGGCGCCGAGGCCCTCAAACATGTAGGTAGAAAGGAAATAAGAGGCGACGATCACGATGCCGCTTGAAATATAGGTGCCGAGGTTGAGCTGCTTGGCGGGGTTCTTTCCCTCCTTGCCGCCAACCATGAAGGCCGCGATCACGGAGGCGCAGATGCCGATCGCCGCGAGCAGCAGCGGGAACAGGGAGCCCTCGACCGGCGGAAGCTCGACGTCGCCGAAGAAGTGGGAGGAGACGCTCGGGATCGCCACCGCGAGCGTGATGGCGGAGACGATGGACCCGACATAGGACTCAAACAGATCGGAGCCCATGCCGGCGACGTCGCCGACGTTGTCGCCGACGTTGTCCGCGATGACGGCGGGGTTGCGGGGGTCGTCCTCGGGGATGCCGGCCTCGACTTTGCCGACGAGGTCCGCGCCGACGTCGGCCGCCTTCGTGTAGATGCCGCCGCCGACACGGCCGAACAGGGCCATGGAGGAGGCGCCGAGGGAGTAGCCGGTGACGACCTCGGAGATCAGCGCCGCGTTGCCTTCGGTGACGCCGATCGTGGCGTTAAATAAACAAAAAAGGGCGGAAATGCCCAGCAGGCCCAGTCCGACGACGCACAGCCCCATGACCGCTCCGCCGCGGAAGGCGATCTTCAGAGCGGGGGCCATGCCTTTAATGCGGGCTTGGTTGGCGGTGCGGACGTTGGCGAGGGTGGCGGTTCTCATGCCGATGTACCCGGCAAGGACGGAGAACGCGGCGCCGATCACGAACGCGCCGGCGGCGTACCAGCTGATGACGAACCCAAGAAGCAAGACCATGGCCGCGCCGAAGATCAGGATGGTCCTATATTCGCGCCTCAGGAACGCCATCGCGCCCTCGCGGATATAGCCCGCGATCTCCTTCATCCGGTCGGTGCCCTCTTCCTGTTTGCCGATCCACGCCTTAAACGCGAACGCGACCACAAGCGCGAGAACCGCCGCAAGCGGGACCGCATAGAATAGATTTTCCATGTTAGATTCACTCCTGTATGTGAGTTTTCTTTTGGGGGACAAGGCCCCGTGTTGCGTAACAACATTCTAATTATATAGAAGAGAAAGACAACAGTCAATAAAAAACGACAAAGAATCCGCAACTATTTAGTAAAGAAAAGTTCATAAAATCTATAAAAAATATAAAGAACATATAAAAAACACCGGGAGGAAAACCCGGTGCTCAAGGCGTTTCGTCAGGCTCATGAATCGGAAAACATTTTTTTGACGCGCTCGTAAAGTTCCACGACGGCAAAGCGGACCTCATATTTGGAGCCGGTGACAAATTCTTCGTCCTCGTCGTACGCCTCCGCCGCGTCCGAGGCGGAGGCGACGCAGAGCGGGGGATACATGACGCACCACCAGTTGGCGCCCTCCCCGGAGCCGATCACGATGCGTACCGTGTCGTATTCCCCGGCGGGCAGGGTGAAATCGCCGTAGCTGCGGGTCTCGAACCAGTCTTTCGAGAGGGAGACGGCCACGTCGTACTCCGCGCCCTCCTCGGCGATCACGCCTTCGGCGAGCGCCCCGATCTCATCCAGGCTGATCTTCGTCAGCGCGACGGCGTCGGATTTGCCGCTCACCTCCGCGAAGAGCTCTCCGGTCCCGTCGAGGATGCGGTCGCGGACCTTTAACTTCAGGGCTTGATCGGTCTCGCTGTCGGAATTCGCGATGATATGAAGGCGCAGCGTCTCGCCGCGGACCCCGTCGCTCTGCGCCACCACGCGTCTCGCGTAGCTGGTTATCGCCGTGATCATCAGCCCCGCAAGGACGACAAGCTCAAACCCGCGCAGCTTCCCGCTGCTGTGAAACGTTTTAAAATTACTAAGCCGCAAGGAAAAAAGCCGCCTTTCCTTTTTTCTGAAGTATGGGCGGCTTTTCTAAATAATATTCAGTTTATAGACGGATGCCGCGCTCCTCAAACCCGCGGAGCGTATCCCGAATCACACCCGACGAGCTCCACGCCCTTCCGTGCCGGCCCGGTCAGATAGACCTCCCGGTACCGGCCCGTGAGCGCCCCGAAAGCGCGCCTCGCGTTTTCTTCGCGGTCGAAGAGGCCGAACACCGCGGTCCCGCTGCCGGTCATGGAGGCGCCCAGCGCGCCGTTTTCGAGCAGCGCCCGTTTGATTTCCGCGACCGGCGTTTCCGGCGCGGCGGCCTCCAGCGCGTTGTGGAGGTTCGCGGCGATCCCCGCCAAACTGCCCCCGGCAAGGGCGGCGAGCATCCCCGCGTCGTCCAAACAGGCGGCGGGGGAGGCGAGCCGGTCGAAGAGCCGGTAACTTTCGGCGGTGGACATGCCGTCCTCGGGCTTCGCGATCACAAAAAAGCATTCCGGGATCGGGTGCAGGGGCGTCAGGATCTCGCCGACGCCCTCGACGAGCATCGTGGAACCGCGCAGGCAAAACGGGACGTCCGCGCCAATTCCAAGGCCCAACGTGCCCAGTTCCTCGTCGGAGAGCGGCCCGCCGAACATGCGGTTCAGGCCGGCGAGCACGGCCGCGGCGTCCGCGCTGCCGCCCGCCATGCCCGCGGCGGTCGGGATCCGCTTTTCGATCCGGATCTCGAGGCCGGGGTTTGGAAGCCCCGTCCCGCGGAAAAACGCCTCCGCCGCGAGGAGCGCCGTGTTGCGCGCGGGATCGATCGTACAGTCCGCGCAGAGGACGCGGATTTCGCCGCGGTGCGATTCCCCGCTGTCGGCGCAGAGCGCGACCCGGTCGGAGAGGGCGACGGACTGCGTGACCATCCGCAGAAGATGGTAGCCGTCCCCGCGCTTCCCGGCGATCTCGAGCGTCAGATTCAGCTTCGCGAAGGCCCTCAGCTCGCACAACCGGCGGAGGGGAAGTTCCATCGCGCGGCCCCCTTTCCCGAAAAAAATCAAAAGATCTGCTTTTCGCCCGTCCGCCTTTCTCCGCCTGTTTTCCATTGCCGGCTTCCCCGCAAAAAGCGCTCTGTTTCGGCCTTTGGCCGTTCCGGGGAAATTTGGCAAAACCGGGCGGCGGAAAAAATCAGGCGTCGGTTCCGGCGGCCCCGCACTCCTCCACGAACCGGCCGATGCGCCGCAGGGCCTCCATCAGGTGGTCCAGCGAATAGGAGTAGGAGATCCGGACAAAGCCCTCCCCGCAGGCGCCGAAGGCGTCGCCGGGCACAACGGCCACATGCTGGCTTTGCAGCAGCCGCTCGCAAAACTCCGCGGAAGTGAGCCCCGTGGATTTGATGCGGGGAAACACATAGAAAGCGCCCTTCGGCTCGAACGTATGCAGGCCGATGTTGTTTAAACCGTCCACAAGAAAGCGTCTGCGCATATCGTATTCTTTGACCATCGCGGCGACCTCCTCGTCGCAGTCCCGCATGGCGGCGATCGCCGCGTACTGGCTGGTGGTCGGGGAGCTCATGATCGCGTACTGGTGGACCTTGAGCATCTGGGAGACGACCGGGGCGGGCCCCGCGGCGTAGCCGAGCCTCCATCCGGTCATCGCGTAGGCCTTGGAGAACCCGTTGACCACGACGGTGCGCTCCCGCATGCCCTCGAGCTCCGCGATGGAGACGTGGCGCTCGCCGCCGTAAGTAAGCTCCGCGTAGATCTCGTCGGAGAGCACAAAGAGGTTGTGTCTCTTGACGATCTCGGCGATGGCCTCGAGATGTTCCCGGCGCAGGACGCCGCCGGTCGGATTGTTCGGAAAGGGGAGGACCAGGAGCTTCGATTTCGGCGTAATGGCGGCCTCCAGTTCCTCGGGAGTCAGGCGGAATTCGTCCTCCTCTTTGGTCACGATCGGGACGACCGTCCCGCCGGACATCCGGCAGATCGGGTCGTAGCAGACGAAAGACGGCTCCGGCAGCAGCATCTCGTCGCCGGGCTCGATCAGCGCGCGGATACACAGGTCGATCGCCTCCGAGCCGCCCACCGTGATGAAAATTTCGTCCTTCGGGCCGTATTCGAGCGCAAAGCGCCGCCGCAGGTAATTGGAGACTTCGCTTCGCAGATCGGCGAGGCCGGCGTTCGCGGTGTACCAGGTGCGGCCTTTTTTGAGGGAGTCGATGCCGGCTTCGCGGATCAGCCACGGCGTGCGGAAGTCCGGCTCGCCCACGCCGAGCGAGATCACGTCCTCCATTTCGGCGGCGAGGTCAAAAAAGCGTCGGATGCCGGAGGGTTTCAGCGAAAGAACCCTTTCCGACAAAAAGTCGTTATAGTCAATCAAGGCCGTAGAGCCTCCTTTCGTCCTTCTCCGGGTCCTCGATCAGCAGGTTGCGCTCCTTGTAGCGGCGCAGCACGAAGTTGGTCGCGGTGGAGGTGACGGAATCCAGCGGGGCGAGGCGCTTTGCCACAAACATCGAGACTTCGCGGAAATTCCGCCCGCGCACGACGACGGCGAGGTCGTAGCTCGAGCTGCTCATCAGCCAGACGGCTTCCACTTCGTCAAAGCGGGTGATCTCGTCCGCGATCTCCTCGTAGCCGCGGTCGCGTTTGGGGCGCACTTTCACCTCGATGTAGGCGGTGCAGTCGTCCGCGTCGATCTTTTCCCAGTTGATCAGCGCGTTATATCCAAGGATGATGCGGTCTTTTTCGTACCGTCCGATCTCTTTCCGGATCTCCTCCTCCGGCAAGTCCAAAAGGGCCGAGAGCTGAGCGTCCGTGAGCTTTGCGTTCGTTTCCAAAAGTTTTAATAAATCTTTCATGATCAAAATCTCCTTTAGCATGTTAGTTCAGTTCGACCGGCTGCGGCCGGCGGTTTATATAATAAGTAAAATAATGATATCCCGCTTCGCGTGCGCGGTCCATGCCCTCCGAGAGGTCGGCGCCGAGCGTCCGGGCTTCGTACGCGCCGGAACCGATGGTGACGAATTCGCCGCCGAGCTCGCGGAAGCGCCTGACGTAGCGCGCGGGGGGCTGCACCGAATGCGCGCGTGTGCGCAGGGCGGAGGTGTTGATCTCCAGAGCGATCCCTTTTTCGGCCGCGAGGCGCAGGATCTCCTCGATGAGGTCCTCGCAGGGGCGCAGAAAAACCTCTTCCGCGTCGTCGCGCGCGAGGTAGCGCATGGGGAAGGTGAGCTGGGAGAGCACGTCGAATTTGCCCCAGAGGACCGTCTGGCGCACCCGCTCGAAATATCCGGCGAACAGGGAGGAAAGCGCCTCCTCGGAGAGCTCGGAATCCCGCATGCGGGAGGGCCTTCCGCCGTCCGCGAAGGTCTTTACGGAGGCGAGCACGAGATCGAAAGGGTGGAGCGCCGCGATTTTTTCCGCGTGCTCAGGGGCGGCGAGAGGCTGGCTCAGCTCCACGCCGCAGGAGAGGATCAGGCTGTCGCCAAAGGCGGCCCTTGCCTTGTATACGCTGTAAACGGAAGCCCTGACGCGCTCGGCAAACTGTTTTTCCGCATAACGGTCAAAGTCGCAGCGGTCGGTAATAGCGATCCCGGCTAGACCTTCGCGGACCGCCTGCTCACAGAGTGCCATCACCGGATCACGACCTTCGGGGGAGCAATCGCTGTGGACATGGCTGTCAAATTGATTCGAATAAAACAAGCGCAGTCCCTCCCCTATATATTTTTCTAATATTATCATATTTTTTCCTGTAAAGCAAAGATTTTATTGATGCATTTTTTTGGAGGCGCCGGCGTGGCGCGGAAAAAAGGCGCGGCGGGGCGCCCGATTTTTTGCTTGGGAAGATGTTGACAAATCGGTTTTTCTGTGATATTATCATTCCCGTCGCTGAGATGCTGGTGTAGCTCAGTCGGTAGAGCAGCTGATTTGTAATCAGCAGGTCGGGGGTTCGAATCCGTCCACCAGCTCCACCGTTCCGGCGGAAAAAAATAGGGGAGCGTACCCAAGTGGCTAAAGGGGGCAGACTGTAAATCTGTTGTCTGACGACTACGGTGGTTCGAACCCACCCGCTCCCACCAGGGCGCTTGCATTTTCTGCGGAAAATGCGGGCGTCTTTTTTTACAAAAAAGGACGCGAAGCGCCTCATGGGGGAACCAGTTCCCCCATGGGCCCCCTCCGGCCTCCGGCGGGAAAACATTTCACCCCCGAAGGGGAAGGCGGTCTATGGCATACGCCCTACCGCCGGGGCATGGGCCCCCTCCGGCCTCCGGCGGGAAAACATCTCACCCCGAAGGGGAAGACGGTCGATGGCTTTCGCCCGACCGCCGGGGCGTGTTCCGCGGAACACGCGGATGGAGGCAAGCGTAAAAAAAGACGGCGGGCCGCGTCGCATTTTCTTGTGGCGGTCCGGTCGGTTTTCATCCGGCAAAACCGGCCGCCAAAAATCAGAAAATGTGATGAGCATGAGCGTTTAGAGATTGGGCTTAGTTGAGCACGGGAGGCGGGGCCTCCCCAAAAATGAAGGCGCGGGCGGCGGGCGGCGCGAAACGCTGAAAATTCTATCGTAAAATAGAGATTATCTATAATACCTAACTGAAAGGGATTTTGAAGGGACAATTTTCTATAAAACGGAGAAAAATATGGAACGGGCTTGTTTTTCCGGCAGAAAATGATAACATGGTTATGTTCTTTTCATTATTTAAATAGATGGAGCGACGAGAGATGAAGCCCCAAAGTTCTTCAAAAAAAACCGAATCCTGTAGTCCTTCCGCGGTGCGCGGCCGGTACTACGGGAAGGACGACCACAACCATAAGCGCCAACCGACAAGATAAGAGCACCATTTTCGGCGCTCTTTTTTTCTTTTTTGCATGGAAAGGGTGATGGATATGCATGATTCCTATGAGAGTCCGCTGGAGAACCGGTATGCCGGCGAGGAGATGAAACGCAACTTTTCCGATCAAAAGAAATTCTCCACGTGGCGCCGGCTCTGGCTCGCGCTCGCGGAGGCGGAGCAGGCGCTCGGTCTCCCGATCACGGACCGCCAGCTCGACGAGATGCGCGGCCGCCTCGACGACATCAACTTCGAGGACGCCGAGGCGATCGAGGCCGAGATCCGCCACGATGTGATGAGCCATGTGCGGGCCTTCGGGATGCAGTGCCCGGAGGCGAAGCCGATCCTCCATCTCGGCGCGACCTCCTGCTACGTCGGGGACAACGCCGATCTGATCGTCATGCGGGACGGGCTCGA
Organism: uncultured Oscillospiraceae bacterium; assembly: GCA_964483415.1. Classification (GTDB taxonomy): domain Bacteria; phylum Bacillota; class Clostridia; order Oscillospirales; family Ruminococcaceae; genus UMGS1668. The sequence continues at coordinate 40,011 of CAZAAR010000001.1, read as the reverse complement.
GATCCTGACGAAAAAGCTCGTCAACGTCGTCGCCCTGCTCTGCGATTTCGCCGAGCGGGAGAAGGATCTGCCGTGCCTCGCTTATACGCACGGCCAGCCCGCCCAGCTCACAACGGTCGGCAAGCGCGCCGCGCTCTGGGCGCAGGATTTCGCCGAGGATTACGAGGAGATCCGCGGCATGATCGGCAGGATTAAGCTCCTCGGCGCGAAGGGCACCACCGGGACGCAGGCCTCTTTCCTTGAACTTTTCGGCGGGGACGCTTGTAAAGTAAAAGAGCTTGACGGCATGATCGCCGAGAAAATGGGCTTCCAAAAGACCTATCCCGTCACGGGGCAGACCTACCCGAGGAAGCAGGATTACCGGATTTTGACCGCCGTCGCCGGGATCGCGCAGAGCGCGCACAAATTCACGAACGACATCCGCCTTTTGCAGAGCTTCGGCGAGATCTGCGAGCCTTTCGGCGGCAAGCAGGTCGGCTCCTCCGCGATGGCCTATAAGCAGAACCCGATGCGCAGCGAGCGGTGCGCGGGCCTCAGCCGGTACCTGTCGAATCTGGTGCTCAACCCGGCGCAGACCGCCTCCGAACAGTGGTTCGAGCGGACGCTCGACGACTCCGCGAACCGCCGCCTCGCCATCTCCGAGAGCTTTCTCGCGGCGGACGGCATCCTGAATCTGGCCGCCAACATCGCGGGCGGGCTCCGCGTGTTCCCGAAGGTGATCGCGCTGCGCGTCCGCCGGGAGCTGCCCTTTATGGCGACGGAGAACATCCTGATGGACGCCGTGAAAAAAGGCGGGGACCGTCAGGAGCTTCACGAGGCGATCCGCGCATATTCCATGGAGGAATTTCGCAAAATCAGGGAGGAAGGCGGGGAGAACGCCCTGCTCGACGTGCTCGCAGCCGACGGCCGGTTCGGCCTCGACGAGGAGAGCCTAAAGGCGAGCCTGCTCCCGGAAAAATACACCGGCCTCGCGGCCGCGCAGACGGCGGAGTACGTGGCCGAGCTGCTGAAGATTATTATCGAGCCGAACCGGGCGCTGCTCGGCATGAAGGACGAGGTCGGCGTGTAAGCGATACCGAAAGACCCGCTCTTTTGCGGAGAGGCCGGATGAGGCCGGCCCGCCGAATTCATAAATGTTATTTTTAGGCCGAGCGGGGAGCCGCCCGGCGGATAACCGGTTTTCGGAAAGGATCGCCTTTTCCTGCGCGGAGAAGATCCGCGCGCCGAAGCCGTAAAAATTATTTTCAAATCGGGCGGGGAGCCGCCCGTTAAAAAAGTTTTTTTGACCCAAGGCGGAGGGCCGGTCACGGGGAGAACCGACCGGCTTCCATGAAAAAATATCTTGAAAAGGAAGAAAGTTATGGTACACGCAATCGTCGGAGCGAACTGGGGAGATGAAGGCAAAGGCAAGATCACGGATATGTTCGCGCAGGACGCGGACGTCGTCGCGAGGTTCCAGGGCGGAGCGAACGCCGGCCATACGATCATCACCGATAAAGGAAAGGTCGTCCTGCACATTCTTCCTTCCGGCTCGTGTTATGAGAAGACGGAGAACCTCATCGGGAACGGCGTCGCGCTGGACGTCCTCAAATTCCAAAAGGAGATCGAAAACGTCCGCGCCTCGGGGTTCAACCCGAAGGTGCTCGTCTCCAACCGCGCGCAGATTATGATGCCCTACCACGTCGATTTCGACAAATGGGAGGAGGAGCGCCTCGGCGCGAAGTCCTTCGGCTCCACAAAGTCCGGGATCGCCCCGTTTTATTCCGATAAATACGCCAAGATCGGCATCACGGTCGACTCGCTCTATTACCGCGATTTTCTCCGCGACAGGGTCGCGCAGATTCTGGAGCTCAAAAATCAGATCGCGCAGGCCCTCTATCACAAGGAGCCCTACGGCCTCGACCAAATCATGGCGGAGCTGGCCGAGTACGCCGAGATCATGAAGCCGTATCTCTGCGACTCCGTCCGCTTCATGCGGGACGCCGTCCGCGAGGGCAAAAATATCCTGCTCGAGGGCCAGCTCGGGTCGCTGCGGGACCCGGATTTCGGCATCTACCCGATGTCCACCTCCTCCAACACCATTTCGGGATACGGCGCGGTCGGCGTCTCGGTCCCGCCGGCCATGATCGCCCGCGTCACGGCGGTCGTGAAGGCGTATTCGAGCGCGGTCGGCGCGGGCCCGTTCGTCAGCGAGATCTTCGGAGACGAGGCGAGCGAGCTGCGCGAGCGCGGCGGCGACAAGGGCGAATACGGCGCCACCACCGGGCGTCCGCGCCGCATGGGGTGGTTCGACTGCGTGGCCAGCCGCTACGGGTGTCTGGTGCAGGGCGCGACGGACGCCGCCTTCACGGTCGTGGACGCGCTGGGGTATCTCGACGAGATCCCGGTCTGCGTCGGCTACGAGTACAAGGGCGAAGTCCTGCGCGACTTCCCGACCTACCCGGTTCTTTTAGAGGCAAAGCCTATCCTGAAAGTGTTCCCGGGCTGGAAACGCGACATCCGCGGCATCCGCAAATACGGCGAGCTCCCGCAGGAATGCCGGGATTATATCGAGTTCATCGAAGGAGAGATCGAGGTCCCGGTCAAGATCGTCTGCAACGGCCCCAAACGCGAGGACGTCATCTTCCGCGACTGATCCGCCGGAACGGAACAGCACGGCGGGCGCAGGGCGGATTTCTGAAGAAAGGGCCGCCGACGCGCGGCCGATGGATGAAGAGACGCCCGTCCGCGATCACCCTTAAAACGGAACGGGGCGGCGGGGAAACCACGGAACGCCGAACCGCCCGCCGGCCGAAAACACCGGCCGGCCCCGCCGGTCTTATCCTCAAAAAACTGATAATCCGGGCCGGGCCGGGGAAAAGTATGCGTATTGATTCCATAAAAGGAGACTGCGAGATGGAGGAATCCCCCGAACTAAAGGAGAAGCTGGAGAAGCTCGCGCTGCTGCAAAAACAGTTGTTCGCCTATAAATACGCCTGCTCCGCGATCGAGCTCGACAGCGTGACCGCCGCGCCGACGGAGACCGCGGAGGGCCGTTCCGAGGCGCTGGGCGTGCTCTCCGGGTTTCAGTATCTGCTTGCCACCTGCCCGGAGACGGTCGGGCTGCTCTGCCGGCTCCGCGCCAACAAGGAGCGGCTGACCGCCCATCAGGCGAGGGAAGTGGAGCTCCTATTGCGCGATCAGGCCTATATCGGGAGCATCCCGCAGGAGGAGTATGTCGATTATCAGAAGACGCTCTCCAAGGCGCAGTCCGTCTGGCATAAGGCGAAGCCCGCAAGCGATTTCGCCGCGTTCCGGCCCTACCTTGAAAAAATCTTCGACGCCAACATCCGGTTCGCGAAGTATTATAAGCCGGATCAGGCGCCCTACGACACGCAGCTCGATCTCTATGAGCGCGGGCTCACGATGGAGAAGGCGGACCGGTTTTTCGCGGTGCTGCGGGAGGGCGTCGTCCCGCTGATCCAAAAGATCGCGAAAGCGCCCCAGATCGACGATTCGCCACTGCTCGGCGTGTACCCGATTGAAAAGCAAAAGCAGCTCACAAATTATCTGATGGATTTTATGGGGATCGACCTCACGCACTGCAACTGCGGCGAGACGGAGCACCCGTTCACGCTGGAGTTCACCAACGAGGACGTCCGGATCACGACCCATTATTATGAAAACAATTTCGCGGCCTCGATGTATGCCGTGATCCACGAGGGCGGCCACGCGCTTTACGAGCTGGGCGGCTCGGATGAGCACCGCTATACGGCGGTCGCGGGCGGCGTCTCCATGGGCATCCACGAGAGCCAGTCGCGCTTCTTTGAGAACATCATCGGCCGCGGCGAGCCGTTTATCCACGCGATTTTCCCGAAAATCAGGGAGCTCTTCCCGGAGATTTTCTCGAAGGTCACGCCGCGGCGGTTCTATGAGATGATCAACCGCGCGAAGCCCTCGCTGATCCGGATCGAGGCCGACGAGCTGACCTATCCGCTGCACGTCATGATCCGTTATGAGATCGAGAAAAAGCTCTTCGCCGGGGAGCTCTCCTACGATTCCGTTCCGGCGGAGTGGAACCGCCTTTATAAGGAATACCTCGGCGTCGACGTGCCGGACGACGCGCATGGCTGCCTTCAGGATTCCCACTGGAGCGGCGGCAACGTCGGTTATTTCCCGTCCTACGCGCTGGGCAGCGCCTACGGGGCGCAGATGTTTGAGAGTATGAAAGAGGACGTCGACGTGGACGCCGCGATCGCCTCGGGGAGCCTAAAGCCGCTGGTGGACTGGCTGAACATGAAGATCTACCGGCACGGCAGCCTCTACGACCCGGAGCGCCTGTTCCGGATGGTGTGCGGCGCACCGTTTGACCCTCATTATTACGTCGACTACCTCACGAAAAAGTTTTCCGAGCTCTATCGGCTCTGACCGGCGGCGCACGCCGCAAGGCAAGGCGGGATCTCCTCTCCGCCGTCCGCCGGGTCAAATCCCTTTCTAAAAAAGCACCGCTCTCCCGCCGATCGCGGGGAAGCGGTGCTTTTTATGCCAATATGACTGAAAAAGGCCTTGAGCATGCGTGCCCATGCCGTTTCTCGGCGGGAGGATTCCCGAATCCGGGCATCCCTCCCGCCGCGGGCGGCGCGGATCAACGCCGGGGGTGTTCGTTTCTTCATCGATGAGCGTCCCCGCTCCTCGGGGGATGCGGCGGAAGCGCCCGCGCCCGCTCGCGCGCTCTTCGGGAACATAATTATCGGAGATCCTCGTATCTTTACGGCGGGGAGCTTTAGGTTAAGCGTCCATGCCGAACCCGATAAACCTTTGGGTCCGTCTCATGCGGGGGATGCCCAGAAGCGCCCGCGCCCGTCCGTCCGCTCGCGCCCGCTCGCTCTCCGGATACGCGGCTTATTTTTTAAAATCCGCGTATTTTTCGGCAATTTTGACGAGAGTCTCCACAGCGAGGTCCATCTCCTCCACACAGGCGAATTCATATTTCCCATGGAAATTGTAGCCGCCGGTGCCGAGGTTCGGGCAGGGGAGCCCTTTGAATGAGAGCACGCAGCCGTCCGTCCCGCCGCGGACCGCGACGGATTTCGGCTCGCCGCCGACCTCGCGGATGGCTTCGTACGCGGTGTCGATCAGGTGGGGGTACCGCTCGATGACGACGCGCATGTTTTTATAGTCGTAGCCGGTGTCGGCGAGGACGGTGCCCGCCCCGTAGCGGCGGTTGATCTCCTCCGCGGCCCTGTGGATCACCTCGACCTTGCGCGCGAGCTTCGCTTCGTCGTGGTCGCGCAGGATATAGTCCATCTCGGCCTGCTCACACGCCCCATTTAAATGGTTGAGATGGTAATAGCCCTCGTAGCCCTCCGTGTTTTCCGGGCGCTCCAGCGCCGGCAGCAGAGAATGAAATTCCATGGCGATCAGCGAGGCGTTTTTCATCACGCCCTTCGCGGAACCCGGATGGACGCTGCGGCCATGAATTTTGATGTGCGCGTGGGCTGCATTAAAAGTCTCGGACTCCACGCCGCCAAAGGCGCCGCCGTCCATCGTATAGGCGAAATCCGCGGCGAAAGAGGTCAGATCGAAGCGGTCCGCGCCCCGGCCGATCTCCTCGTCCGGCGTAAAGGCGATCTGGATCTTCCCGTGCGGGACCTCCGGATGCCCGATCAGGAATTCGGCGGCGGTGAGGATCTCCGCGATGCCGGCCTTGTCGTCCGCGCCGAGCAGGGTCGTGCCGTCCGTGACGATCAGATGCCTGCCCTCGCAGGCCTTCATCTCCGGAAACTCCCGCGGGGAGAGAACAAGGCCGAGCTCCTCGCTCAGCGTCACGTCGCCGCCCCGGTAATCGACCACCTTCGGCCGGATTCCCCAGTAAGGGACCTCCCGCACCACGTCCATATGGGCGATGAACCCGATCACCGGCGCGTCCTCTTTGCCCGGCGAGGCGGGGACGGTGCCGTAGACGTAGCCGTCGCCGTCGATTCTTGCCTGCCGGACGCCGATCTCCTTCATCTCCTCACAGAGGGCGAGGCCGAACGTTTTTTGCTCCGGGGTGCTTGGGCAGGTATCGCTCGACTCGTCCGAGGCGGTGGGGTAGGCGACGTAGTTTAAAAGACGCTCATATGCTTTCATGATCCAAACCTCCGTCCATCTGATACCGCCATTTTAGCAGAAACGACACATTTTTACAACCGACGGAGGCGGGGCGGGCGGGTATTTTTTCATCTTGCAGGATTTCCCCGTTCTTTATTCAATTCTAATAAAAGTGTAAGTTTTTCTTTACAAGTTATTAGTTATTCGTTATAATAACAGCGGGAGCAGCGGAAACCGCGGACCCCAAAAATTTTAGAGAGAAGGAACAACATGCGTAAAACCACATTGTTCAAACTGATTGCTGTTGTCGCTTGCCTGAGCCTTCTTCTGGTCGGATGCTCCGGCACCGCCAAAGAAGAGGAAACGCCAGATCTCAACTCTTACACGCTGGATGAAATCATCGCCAAGGCGCAGGAGGAGGGCCATGTCGAATCCGTCGGCATGCCGGATTCCTGGGCCAACTGGGGCGAGAGCTGGGCCGGCCTGACCGAGACCTATGGACTTGAGCATACGGACGAGGATATGAGCTCCGCCGAAGAGCTCAATATGTTCGCCAACGATGCCACCAGAGATATCGGCGACGTCGGCCTTGCGTTTACCGCGCAGGCCGTTGAGGAGGGCCTTGTCCAGAGCTATAAGACCTCTTATTGGGATTCCGTCCCGGATTGGGCGAAAGACGATGAGGGCCTCTGGATGATCGCCTACACCGGCTGCACCGCATTCATTTACAACAACGACATCACGACCGACCCGGCCCCGACCTCTTGGGCCGACGTCAAGAACGGCAGCTATAAGCTGACCATCGGCGACGTCGTCGGCGGCGCCACCGGACAGGGCGTCGTCGTCGCCACCGCGTACGCGTTCGGCGGCGGGCTGGACAATCTGCAGCCCGCGTATGATTTCTGGACCGAGATGGCCGAAGCCGGCCGTATCGACAGCGGAGACATCCTCCTCGCCAGAATTCAGGCCGGCGAAGTCGAGCTCGGCGTGTCGTGGTCCTACAACGTGCTGGGCTACCGCGATCAGACCCCGAACTACAACTTCACGGTCGGCATCCCGTCCGACGGCGCGATCCTTGTCGGCTACGCCTCCGTCATCAACTCCAAATCCGACACGCCGTTTGCCGCCGCGCTCGCCAGAGAATACATCTTCTCCGATCAGGGCCAGATCAACCTTGCCAAATCCGGCGCCGTCCCGACCAGAACCGACGTCGCGATCCCGCAGGAGATTCAGGACACCACTTTCCATGCCAGCGAATACGTCAACGCGCACGGCATCTCCGATGCCGCGCAGTACGCCGCCGTCTGCGGCGAGATCTCCGCTTGGTGGAACGAGAACATCATCCCGCTGATGGGCTGAGCCGTATCTCGCCCGCGGATTTAAGCTTGCTGTAAGTACCATAAGAAATGGGGCGTGCCCGAACAGTACGCCCCATTTCTTGGAATGAGGTGATCCTCCGTGAAAAACAGCGCCCCGGCAGCCGTCAGGAAGATGACGAACAAAAAGATCTATCTGCTTGTGCTGCTTCCTTTTCTCACCGTCGCGTTTCTTTATGAGCTTCTGCCCCTCGCCATGCTGATCCTCGACAGCTTCGGCCTCGACGGGGATAAAAGCGTCCTTTTTACGTTACAAAACTACGCTAAGATTTTCAGCACCCTGAGCTATAAAAAGGCCATCGCCAACAGCCTCGAGATCACGCTGGTCTCGACCGCGATCGGGATTTTTGTCGCGTTTATGGGCGCCAAAGCCGCGCACACATCAAGGGGCAAATTCCGCAACGCCTTTATGACGGTGCTCAACATGACCTCCAATTTTGCGGGCGTCCCGCTGGCGTTCGCCTATATGATCGTTTTGGGGACGTCCGGCGTCGTGCGCCAGATCGCGAATATCTATGGAATCGAATGGATCCAGAATTTCGACCTTTACACCAGCAAGGGCCTGATTCTGATGTACGTATATTTCCAGATCCCGCTGTCCACGCTGCTGCTGATCCCGGCGTTTAACGGCATCCGCAGGGAATGGCAGGAGGCAAACCTCCTGCTCGGCGGGCGAAACAGCACGTTTTGGTTCAAAATCGGCATCCCGGTGCTGATCCCGAGCATCTTCGGGACGATCAGCGTCCTCTTCGCAAACGCGCTTTGCGCCTACGCGACCGCCTACGCGCTGCTGATGAACAACTTCAGCCTCCTGCCGGTCAACATCTCCGCGATGTTCACCGGCGACATCGCGTCGAAGCCGCATCTCGGCGCGGCGCTCTCCGTCGTCATGATGCTCCTGATGTGCGCGGCGATCCTGATTGATAATTACATTATCAAAGCGACCACGCGCTGGAATGCGAGGTGAGCGGCGATGAATAAAATGAGCAAACTTTCCGCGAACATCGTGATGACCTGCGTGATCCTCTGGCTGCTGGTCCCGCTCGCCGCCACGGTCGTCTATTCCATCTTCGACAACTGGACGGGCATCATCCCTTACGGCTTCTCCCTCAAAAATTACGCGACGATCTTCGGCAACGCCTCTTTCATCAAAGCCATCTATCAGACGATCCTGATCTGCATCATCCCGATCCTGCTGACGATCCTCGTGGTGCTGCTGGCGCTCTTCGTGGTGACGATCTACTTCCCGAGCCTCGAAAAATACGTCCAGATCCTCTGCATGATCCCGTACACCATTCAGGGCGTCATCCTCTCCGTCTCCATTCTGGCCCTCTACGCGAAGAGCGGGACGCTCCTGAGCAACCGGATGGTGATGCTGCTCGGCACATACTGCGTGATCATCCTTCCTTACATATATCAGGGGATCCGCAACAGCATGCACGCGGTCAACATGCCGATGCTGCTCGAGGCGGCCGAGATGCTCGGCGCCAGCAAGCTGTACGCGTTTTTCCGGGTCATCGTGCCGAACATCATCACCGGCATCACCGTCTCCTCCCTCCTCGCGGTCGGAATCCTCTTCGGCGATTACGTCATCATCCGGAACCTCTCCGGAAGCGCCGTGACCAACGTTCAGGTGTTCCTGTACCAGACGATGAAGCATTCGAGTACCGAGGCCTCCGCCGTGTTCGTGGTCATCATGCTGATGACGTTCCTGATCACGGCGCTCGTCCTTTATTTCCAAAGCAAAAACAAGCTCGAACAGATCCAAAAAGAGGGGAGATAACGGGATGTCTTATATTGAATTTAAAGAACTGAATAAATGTTTCGGCAGCAACCACGTCTTAAAAGATATCAGTCTCGGCGTGGAAAAGGGGGAGCTCGTCACGCTGCTGGGGCCGTCCGGCTGCGGCAAATCGACGCTGCTGCGGTGCCTCTCGGGTCTTGAGCAGGTCACCGGCGGCCGGGTCTACCTCGACGGCCAGGACATTACGGATGTGAGCGCGCGCGAGCGCGGCATCGGTATGGTGTTCCAGCAGTACTCGCTGTTCCCGAATATGAACGTCGCCGACAACGTCGCCTTCGGCCTGCGGATGAAAAAGACGCCCAAGGCGGAGATCGGCGAGCGGGTGAAGAACATCCTCGACATCGTCGGCCTCTCGGAAAAGATCGACCAGTTCCCGATGCAGCTCTCGGGCGGCCAGCAGCAGCGCGTCGCCCTGGCGCGGGCCATCGTCACCGAGCCCAAGGTGCTGCTGCTCGACGAGCCGCTCTCCGCCATCGACGCCCTGCTGCGCCACAACCTCCAGATCGAGATCCGCCGCATCCAGCGGAAGCTCAACATCACCACGATCTTCGTCACCCACGATCAGGACGAGGCAATGGTCATGTCCGACACGATCCACTTGTTCAACGACGGCAGGATCGAGCAGTCCGGCAGCCCGGTCGAGCTCTATTCCGCGCCGGCCACGCGATTCGCGGCGACCTTCATCGGCAACTATAACATTTTCAGCGCGGAGGACTTCGGCGCGGCCTGCGGCGAGAACCTCTGCTGCAAGGACGTCGCGATCCGCCCGGAGATCGTCGTCATGAGCAAGCGCCCGCCGGAGACCGGGGACTGCTATCATATGAAGGGCGCCGTGATCGGGCACATCTCCCACGGCAACATCATCCGCTTTGCGGCGAACTGCGGCGGCATCCGCGTCAACGCCGACGTGCTCTTCGAGCGCGAGATGGAATACAAAGAGGGGGACGAGGTCTGGCTCTCGGTCGATAAGTCCCTTGTCATCGAGCTGTAAACCGTGTGAAATATTTGGGAGCCGGCGCCGTATCGGAGGCAAAAAACCGGTTTCCCGGTCCGCGGTTTCCATGCCGCCGGGCTTCTTTATCATGTATTGATCGAAAACGTACCGGAAGGCGACCGCTTTCCGGTATGATTTTAAAAGGAGCGGGAACATCTATGACGAAAATTTTTGCGCACCGCGGCTTCTCGGGCGAATACCCGGAAAATACGATGCTCGCCTTCCAAAAGGCGGTCGAGTGCGGCGCGGAGGGCATCGAGCTCGACGTGCACTTGACCTCCGATGGCGTAGCCGTAATTATGCACGACGAAAACACGCTGCGCACCTGTGGGGAGAACCATCTGATCCGCGACCTCACGGCCGGGCAGTTCTTGGCACTCGACGCCGGCTTCGTCGCGGGCGGCGAACACGGCGTCCTCCGCCCCTCGACCTTGGAGGACTATTTTGAGCTTGTGAAAGACACCGGCCTCGTCACCAACGTCGAGCTCAAGACCGGCGTCTACGAATACCCGCACATCGAGCGCAAGGTGCTCGCGCTGATCGATCGATATGGCCTGCGCGCCAAGGTCGTCATCAGCTCCTTCAACCATTTCTCGGTCTGCCGCTTCAAGGAGCTCGCCCCGGACGTGAAGGTCGGCTTCTTGGAGGAGAGCTGGCTCGTACACCCCGGCGCGTATACGAGAAACCGCGGCGCGGAGTGCTACCACCCGTTCTTCGCTTCGCTGAACCACGACAGCGTGATGGATCTGCGGAACAACCATATCGAGATCAACGCATGGACCATCAATAGCACGGAGGATATGCGCCGCTGCCTCGCGCTCGGGCTCGAGGGCGGCATCACCAACCATCCGGACAAATTTCTTGCTTTGAGGAGAGACGTATGCGGGAAGTGATGCGGATCGCCCACAGAGGGCTTGCGGGGCTTTACCCCGAGAATACGCTCCTCTCTTTTGAAAAAAGCCTTGATTATGCCCCGGACGCGATCGAGCTGGACGTCCAGCTCTCCGCCGACGGGGCGGTCGTCGTCCATCACGACGAGGAGCTCGGCCGCACGGCGGACGCGAAAGGGTATGTAAAGGATTTTACCTTGTCAGAGCTGAAACGGCTCGACGCCTCCTACATCCGGCCGGATCTCCCGCGTCAGCGGATCCCGACGCTCGAGGAGTATTTCGGCCTGATCGCCGGAAACCCGGTCAAGACGTTCATCGAGCTCAAAAACAGCTTCGTGCCGTACCCGGGCCTTGAGGAGAAGGTCCTGGAGATCCTCGACCGCTATGACCGGCGCGGGACGTCGGTCGTCTATTCGGCGAACCACTACTCCGTCATGAGATTCCGGGAGACGGCCCCGGACGTGGCGGTCCTCTTCTCGTTCGACAACTGGCTCTATGATTACGGCGAATACTGCGAGAAACGCGGCGTCGCGATGAGCATCCCGTACCATCTCGCGATGACGAAGGCGCTGATCGACGATTTCCACGCCCACGGCGTGCAAGTCTACCCGTGGACCGTGGACACAAAAGAGGACATGGACCGGATCTTCGGCATGGGCGCGGACGGCGCGCTGACGAACCGGATCGACGCGCTGAACGCCTACCTCGGACGGTAGCCGGCGGCCGGGAGGCTTCGTTTCCCGCGGGCGGAAACCCCGGAACGTCATAAAACGGGGCCCCGGATCTCTCCGGAGTCCCGTTTTTCCTATCAAAGACAAGGCATCGCCAAAAAACGGCGCCGGTTTCCGTCAGGCGCTCTTCCCGCCGAAGAGCTTCGCGAGCGGGGAGACCACCTTTTGCAGGTCGGCGATGGCGCTGTTGAGGGATTTGAAGTCGATGGAGTTGATCTTTTTGAGCGCCTCCTGGATCCCCTGAACGGACTTGGTGAGGTTGTCGCCGACCTCCTCGATCATGCCGTTCGCGTTTTTGAGCATGCCCGAGAGGTCCGTGCTCTCCAGCGTGTCTTTGAGGTCGCTGGTGATCACCTGGAGGTCCGAGAGCACGGAGTCGAAGCTCCCGAGCGTCTGCACGATCTTGGAGGAGAGGGACGTGATGGAGACCACGAGAAACAGGATCAAAACGGCCATCATGCCGGTGAGGATCTTGATCCAAAGGAGCTGCTTTCGCATCAGGTCGAGCTGGAGGCTCTGGGGGGATTCGGCGGCCGCGGTTTCCGGCAGCTCGCTCGGCGTATTTTCCTCATTGATAAACAGCATGAAACGCACCTTCTTTTATTTGATAAGCCCGGCGAAGCCGGGGGAGACGGAAAACCAGAAGAAAGTCGAAAGCGCGCCCCCCGCGGTGTTTCCGCCTCCGGATTCGCTTATTTTTATTATATCGGATCTCATAAAATACCACAAGAGAAATAATCTTCCTTTCTTTCGGAAATAATGTTTTACTAATCCGATCCTTTATGCTAATATTACAATGTATTTTTTCGACCTTGGAGGGCTCTATGAGGAAAACGATCTCGATGCTTCTATCTCTGGCGATGGTTTTAACGCTTGTTTCCGGATGCTCCGCGGAGGGGACCGGGGAGGAGGCTCCCTCTTCGGAGGCGGAGGAACAGTCCGGCTATACGCAGACGCTCGACGTCATCGTCTACGACCGCGGCGGCGACGAAGATTATTGGCGGGCCGTGATCGACGCTTTTGAGGCGGTGAACGCGGGCGTGGAGGTACGGGCCTATATCGGCAAGGACGCGGGCTATGTGCTGCGCGACCGGATTCTCTCCGGTGATTCCCCGGATTTTGTCGTGCTGCCCTCCGACGAGGAGACCGGCGTCACGGCCGCGCTCGTCAAGGACCGCGCAATGCAGCCGATCACCTCGCTCGAGCAGGTCGCCTCCTCGCTCTTGATCGACGGCGCGTTCGACAACATCCACTGTATGCCCTACGATGACGGCGAGACCTACCTTGCCCCGGTGTTTTTTGAGGTGGAGGGGCTGATTTATAATAAAAGTCTGATGGCTGGGAACGGCTGGACCGTTCCGTCGACATGGGAGGAGTTTATCGCCCTCGGCGATCTGGCCAAGGCGAAGAAGCTCAGCCTGTTCGTCTACGCGGGCCGGGACGCGGGGACCCTGACCGGGATGTTCGCCTCCGGCATCGCCTCCTCGGTCGGCACGGAGGACGCCGAAAAGTTCTTCCGCTATGTGGAGGGCGCGTGGGACGCCGCCGCCGTGCGCATGTTCCTCGGCGAGATCGACAAGCTGAGCTATCTGGTGGCGTCCGGCAGCTCCACAAAGACGGAGAAAGAGGCCTTAGATACATTTTTGGCCGGAAACGTGCTGTTTATCAGCGGGGACTCCGAATTGCTCGCGAAACTCTCCGGCGAGAGGCGGGAAGAGGAGCAGGGCTCCGGCAGCGCGGCGGAATCGGAATCCGTCGTGGCGGAGCCGACCTTCGAGCTCGGGTTCGCCGGATACCCGACCTTTGCCAAGGGCGATAAAAAGGTCTCCGTCATCACGTTCACGGAGATGTATATCCCGATCGAGGCGAAACAGGTGGATCTCGCGGAGAAATTCCTGATTTTCCAATATAGCGACGCCGCGGCGTCCCTCTGCGCGGAAAAGCTCGACGAGGTGACCCCCGTGCGCAAGGCGGCGGACCTCGCCGCCGCGTCCGGCGTCACGGGCGCCCGGATGCAGGCGTACGCCACCTTGGGCAGCCGGGTCTGCGCCGGCGATTTCGCGATCAAATCCGGGGCCAACGAGACGCTGTCGGACGAATTTGCGGCGCTCCTCGTCTCCGCCTTTAAGGGCGAGACCGACGCGGAGACGTTTATCAACAAGATGAACGAATACGCCAAAGAGATGCAATAATATGTTCTGGTAAGGAGACAACGAAATGGAAAGGCAGAAATTTTATATCACGACCCCGATCTATTATCCGTCGGACAAGCTCCACATCGGCCACAGCTATTGCACCGTCGCCGCCGACGTCATGGCGCGCTACAAGCGGCTTCAGGGCTGCGACGTCATGTTCCTGACCGGGACCGATGAGCACGGGCAGAAGATCCAGCAGAAAGCCGAGGCCGCCGGCGTCACGCCGCAGCGGTATGTCGACCACATCGTTGCCGGAATCCTTGATCTCTGGAAGCTGATGAACATCTCCAACGACCGTTTCGTCCGCACCACCGACGATTACCACGTCGAGAGCGTCAAAAAGATTTTTAAAGAGCTTTACGACCGCGGCGCGATCTATAAGGGCACCTACCGCGGCAAATACTGCACGCCCTGCGAGTCCTTCTGGACCGAGACGCAGCTCGTCGACGGCAAATGCCCCGACTGCGGGCGCGAGGTCATCGACGCCGAGGAGGAGGCCTATTTCTTCCGCCTCTCCGAGTATTCCGATAAGCTCGTTAAATACTATGAGGAGCACCCCGATTTCCTGCTGCCGACGAGCCGCCTCAACGAGATGGTCAACAATTTCATCAAGCCCGGCCTCGAGGACCTCTGCGTCTCGCGCACGAGCTTCAACTGGGGCGTCCCGGTCGAGTTCGACCCAAAACATGTCGTCTATGTCTGGGTTGACGCGCTCTCGAACTACATCACCGCGCTCGGCTACGGCAACGAGACGTATCATGATTTTGAAAAATACTGGCCGGCGGACGTCCACTTTGTCGGCAAGGAAATCGTCCGCTTCCACACGATTATCTGGCCCGCGATGCTGATGGCGCTCGATCTGCCGCTCCCGAAGCGCGTCTACGGCCACGGCTGGCTGCTGATCGACGGGGGCAAGATGTCGAAATCGAAGGGCAACGTCGTCGATCCGGTGATCCTCTGCAACCGCTACGGCAGCGACGCGCTGCGCTATTTCCTCTTGCGGGAGTTCCCGTTCGGCAGCGACGGCATTTTCACGAACGAGATCCTGATCAACCGGATCAACAGCGACCTCGCGAACGACCTCGGCAACCTCGTCTCCCGCACGGTCGCGATGGCCGAGAAATATTTCGGCGGCCCGCTCTCCGCGGGCAGGGAGGCCGATCCGGCCGACGGCGAGCTGATCGCCATGACGCGGGCGCTCAAGCAAAAATACGAGGAGCAGATGGAGGTCTACGCGTTCCAAAACGCGCTGGTCGAAATTTTTAAAGTGATCTCCCGCTCCAACAAATATATCGACGAGACCGCTCCGTGGGCGCTCGGGAAGGACCCGGCGAAGCGGGACCGCCTCGCCACGGTGCTCTATAACCTGCTCGAGGCCGTCCGCGTCTGCGCGATCCTGCTGACCCCTTTCATGCCGGTCACCGCCGGGAAGATCTTCGCGCAGATCGGCGCGCCGGAAAACTGCCGCACCTACGGGAGCGCCGATGTTTTCGGCGCATTGCCCGCCGACGTGACGGCCGCGCGCGGGGAGACGCTGTTCCCGCGCATCGACGCCGCCAAGGAGATCGCCGAGCTCGACGCCGCCGAAGCGCCGGCGGGCGGTGCCTCCCGGCAGCCGAAGGAGGAGGAAAAACCCAGGAAAGCGGCCGATCCGCCGCCGCGGGAGATCGCGGTCGACGACTTCTTTAAGGTCGAGCTGCGCGTCGCCAAGATCCTCTCGGCCGAAAAGGTGCCGAAGGCAAAGAAGCTGCTGAAGCTTCAGCTCGACGACGGCGCGAACGGGCGCCAGATCGTCTCCGGCATCGCCCAATATTACGAGCCGGAGGACCTCGTCGGCAAGAAGATCATCCTTGTCGCGAACCTGAAACCCGCCACGCTCTGCGGCGTGGACTCCTGCGGCATGCTGATCGCCGGGGAGCGCGCGGACGGCTCGATCGCCGTCACGTTCATAGACGACGCCGTCCCGGTCGGCACAAGGCTGCACTGATACAAACCGGAAACCGCGCCACGGCCGCTTTTTAAGATTCCCGCAAAAGAAATTTCACCGCCCCGCTCTTTTCCGGACAGCCGGGGGGGGAATGGTCCTCGAAACCGGGCATAATCCGCTGCGGCCGGGCCGCTTTTTAACATTTCAAAGAGAAGACCCCACCGCCCCGCCTTTTCCGGCTATCCGGGAGAGCGCGGGAATGATCACCGAAAAAAGGAAAGACAGATGCAGTATCACGGAATATTCGATACCCACGCGCATTATGACGACGCCAAATTTGACGGGGACCGCGACGCCGTGCTCAAAGCAAGCCCTGAGCACGGCGTCGTCCTGATCGTCAATCCTGCCTGCGATCTCAAGAGCTGCGCCACGGTGCTCGAGCTCGCGCGCCGCTACGCGTCTCTCTACGCGGCGGTCGGCGTTCACCCGGAGGCCGCCGTCGAGGACGGAAACGGGATCTATCTCTCCGCGGTCGCGGAGTACGCGGCGGCAAAAAAGGTGGTCGCGATCGGCGAGATCGGCCTCGATTATTATTACGACATCCCGAGGGACGTCCAGCGCCGCGTCTTTGAGGAGCAGCTCGCCCTCGCGAAGGATCTCGGCCTGCCGGTGATCGTTCACGACCGCGAGGCGCACGGCGACGTCTACGAGCTGCTGAAGAAATACCGCCCGCGGGGGATCGTCCACTGCTATTCCGGCTCGGCCGAGATGGCCGTGGAATTGGTGAAGCTGGGGCTCTACATCGGATTCACGGGCTCCGTCACGTTCCCGAACGCGAAGAAGCTGCTGCTCGCCGCGAAGGCGGTGCCGGACGACCGGATCCTGCTCGAGACCGACAGCCCCTATCTCTCGCCGACGCCGTACCGGGGCCTTCGCAACGACAGCGGCCGTATCCCGCTGATCGCCGAGCGTCTCGCCGGGCTTCGCGGCACGGACGCGCAGACCCTGATCGACCAAGCGCGCGAAAACGGCCGCCGGGTCTACGGCCTTGGGGAGACGGAGGCATGAGGATACGCAGGAAACCCTGGGCGAGGCCGGAACTCGCCGCGTGGAAAAACTGCGTCGGCGAGCCGAAGGAATATCGTGGAAAGTGGCACGGGGCGTTTCCCAAGGAACAACCGCTGATGCTCGAGCTCGGCTGCGGCAAGGGCGGCTTTCTCGCGCAGACGGCGCTCTCGCACCCGGAGACGAACTTCATCGCCGTCGACATCAAGAGCGAGATGCTCGCCCTCGCCATGCGAAACATCAAACAGGCCTGCGGCGAGATGGGCGGGGAGCCGGACAACGTGCTCATCTTCAGCCACGAGATCATGCTGATCGATCAGATCTTCGCGCCGGAGGACGTCTGCGAGCGCATCTACATCAATTTCTGCAACCCGTGGCCGAAGGCCCACGATCACAAAAAGCGCCTGACGCACACCGGCCTGCTGATGAAATACCGGGCGTTCCTGCGCGACGGGGGAGAGATCCATTTTAAAACCGACAACGACGATCTCTTTTGCGCCTCGAAACGCTATTTCGCGGAGGCGGGCTTCGAGGTGGTCTACGAAACCGGCGACCTCCACCGCTCCGGGTATCAGGGCAGCCTTCCGACCGAGCACGAGCGCATGTTTTCCGAGCAGGGCGTCCCGATCAAGTTTTTGATCGCGCGAAAGCTGTCGGAACCCCGCGAAGTTCCGGAAAGGCGGAAGGAAACCTGTGAATAATTTGAAAATTTCAGAAAAAAGTATTGATTTTTACCAGCGGATAGTTTAAAATAATGCTGGCACTCAGGATTAAAGAGTGCTAACAATATTGCCAAAATAAATTTTTATAATGGAGGCACTCTTATGAACGTAAAACCCCTTGGCGACAAAATCGTGATCAAGATGATCGAAACCGAAGAGCAGACCAAAGGCGGCCTGTATCTCGCGGGCGCGGCGAAAGAGAAGCCGGAAGTGGCCGAAGTCATCGCGGTCGGGCCGGGCGGCATGGTTGACGGAAAAGAAGTCAAGATGGAGCTCAAGCCCGGCGACCGTATATTGATGAGCAAATACGCGGGCACGACCGTCAAGATCGAGGGACAGGAACTCATCATCCTGCCGCAGAGCGAAGTCCTCGCCGTTGTTGAGGAATAAAGCTTCTTTTTGATTTCACTTTAGGAAAAATAGAATTTGGAGGGAATAACTATGGCCAAACAGATTAAATACGGAGACGACGCGCGCAAGGCGTTGCAATCCGGCATCGATCAGCTTGCCAACACGGTCAAAATCACACTCGGACCGAAGGGCCGCAACGTCGTCCTCGACAAGAAATTCGGAACCCCGATGATCTGCAACGACGGCGTCACCATCGCGAAGGACATCACGCTCGCGGATCCTTTTGAAAATATGGGCGCCCAGATGGTCAAGGAAGTCGCCACGAAGACCAACGATTCCGCGGGCGACGGCACGACCACGGCCACGCTGTTCGCGCAGGCTCTGGTCCGCGAGGGCATGAAGAACGTGACCGCCGGCGCCAACCCGATGCTGCTCAAACACGGCATCCAGAAGGCCGTCGACGCCGCGGTGGAGGCGATCCACGCCAACTCCAAGAAAGTTTCCGGCTCCAAGGATATCGCCCGCGTGGCCACGATCTCCTGCGGAGACGAGTTCATCGGCGACCTGATCGCGAGCGCGATGGAGAAGGTCTCCGCCGACGGCATCATCACCGTCGAGGACAGCAAGACCGCCGAGACGTATATCGAGGTCGTCGAGGGCATGGAATTCGACCGCGGCTACCTGTCTCCCTACATGGTCACGGATACCGAGAAGATGGAGGCCGTCCTCGAGGATCCCTATATCATGATCTATGAGAAAAAGATCGCCGTCTTCCAGGACATGGTGCCCTGCCTTGAGCAGGTCATGCGCTCCGGCAGACCGCTGCTCATCATCGCGGAGGACATCGAGGGCGAGGCCCTGACCAACCTGATCCTCAACAAGCTGCGCGGCACGCTCTCCGTCGTCTGCGTCAAGGGCCCGGGCTTCGGCGACAGAAGAAAAGAGATGCTGCTCGACGTCGCCGCGCTGACCGGCGCGACCCTGATCTCCGAGGACATCGGCATGACGCTTGCCGATATCCAGCTCAGCCACCTCGGCACCGCCAAAAAGGTCAAGATCACAAAAGACGCGACCCTGATCGTCGACGGCGGCGGCGATAAGGACGCCATCAAGGGACGCATCGTCACGATCAAGAACTCCATCGAGAGCACCCACAGCGATTACGACCGCGAGAAACTTCAGGAGCGCCTCGCCAAGCTCGTCGGCGGTGTCGCCGTGCTCAAATGCGGCGCCGCGACCGAGACGGAGGCCAAGGAGAAGAAGCTCCGCATCGAGGACGCCCTGAACGCGACCAAGGCCGCGGTGGAAGAGGGCATCGTCGCCGGCGGCGGCGTGATCTTCCTGAACGTCCTGCCGGCCGTCGAAAAGCTGCTTCCGACCGTCCACGGGGACGAGAAGACCGGCATGCAGATCGTTCTCCGGGCGCTCGAGGAGCCGACCCGCCAGATCGCGATCAACGCGGGACTCGACGGCTCCGTCGTCATTGATAAGATCAACCGCACCCGCAAGACCGGCTACGGCTTTAACGTCTTCACCGAGGAATATTGCGACCTGATCCAGAGCGGCGTCGTCGATCCGGCCAAGGTCTCCCGCTCTGCCCTCCAAAACGCCGCCTCCGTCGCGGCCATGGTGCTGACCACCGAGAGCTTGATCACCGATATTCCGGAGGAACCCGGCGCCGCGGGCAAAATGCCCGGCGGCGCGCCGCCCCAGATGTACTGATCGGTCTTTCATCAAAAAGAGCCCTCCGGAAGGAGGGCTCTTTTTTTGCGTAAAACCGTTTGGCTCGGGCGCGAGAAAAAGGTCTTCCGCATCCGCCGGGTGGCGAGGGCGCGGAGGCAGCCGGAAAGAATCATGGGGCAAAAATCCCGGCCCGTGGGCACACGAAACGGGCCACTTTCTTGCGGCTCCGGATACGGCCCTCACGGGAGGGATGAGGATCGCGGATGCCCCGGCGCGGCACGGTGTTCGGCGTTTGCGGGAAGGTTTAAAAGACGGGTCCCCCGCACCGGATGTTCTTCCTCGTAAAGAATAATCAGGGCCGCCGCAGGTGATCGGCCTCAGCTCGTGTAGATATTCCCGTCCCCGGAGTAGTCGTCGATCTTCGCCTTGCCGACGAGTTCCGGATAGACCGACTCCTCCACGTAAAGCTCGCCGATCCGGGCGTCCTCGACGCGGAGCTTGATTTTCACGTATCCGCGCCCTGACAGGACGGAGACCTTTTGGTAGACGCAGTCAGAGTCCTTGTCGGAGGAGAGGGTGCAGGGCGCGTAGACCTCCGCCTTGCCGACGGAGCTTCCGTTTTGCAGCCGGAACGTCCCGCTCTCGTTCATCACGAGGGAACCCACGGCGAGCGCGTCCACGGTCGCAAAGACGTTCTCTTTCGCGACGGTGACGCTCCCGACCGAACTGCCGCCGCCGGACGACTCCAGCGCGCAGCCGGCGCTGAGCTTTAAGGAGTCGATTTTGCTGCCGGAGAGCTTGAGCACCGCGTTTTCGCCGGATCCCACCTCGGCCGACGCGACCGTGCAGTTTTTGAGCACGAGCGACCCGCCGCCGGTAAAAATCAAAGTCCCCGATACGGCGCAGTTTTCGAGCGTGACCGAGCCGCTCCGGACATAGAGGCGCTTCAGAACGGTTTTATTTTTCAGAACGACGTCTCCGGCATGGATCGTGACGGTGTTGAGGGACTGCTCGTAATCGAACGTGCCGGATTTCCCGTATTTCGCGTCGTAAGGAGTCTCCGCGCCTTCGCTTTCGGCGGACTCCTCTTCCGGGCCTTCCGAAAGCCCCGGATCGCTTTCCACGCCGGAGGAAGCGGATTCCTCCGGGGAGGATCCCTCCGGGGAGGAAGAAGATTCCGCTTCGGAGGGGCTTTCGCCGGGCGCGGAGGAAGAATTTTCCGGCTCTTTTTCCGCGCCGTTATAATAAATATTGATGGTGACGCATCCGGAAAGGCCTATTGTGAGGAAGACAAGCAGGACGGCAAGCAGTTTTTTCATGATCGGACTCCGAAGACCATACTATACAAAGAATTATACGCTCCGCGGCAATCCAAACAAAGAAAAAGTTTCCGTCAAAAAAATCCCCAGCTTTTGCCGGGGATTTTTGGTCGGAGCGTTATTCTTTTTCGACGGGGCCGAGCTGCCGGTCGAGCCACGCCGCGGCGAGGTCGAGCGCGTTGTAGAGGCCGACGCGCTCGCTGCGCTTGAGGACCATCTCGCTCGGGTCGGCCTTGGGGTTTGTGGAGATCATCTGCATCACGATGCGCCCCGCGGTCTCCTCGTCCCCGGTCCGCTTATTTTCCATGACCTGAAGCATCACGACGTAGGCGTCGCGCATGTCCCCGTAATAGAGGATATTTTTGCTGCGGACGAGCGGGCGGCCTTTATAAATAAGAAATTCTTTTTTCTCTTCTGCCATGGGTTTTCCTCCGTTAGTCGTTGAGATAGTTTTTTACGAGGATCTGCAACAGCTCGTCGCGGTCGATCTTGCGGATCAGGCTCCGGGCGTTGTTGTGGGTGGTGATATAGGTGGGATCCTCGGAGAGGATGTACCCCACAATCTGGTTGATCGGGTTGTAGCCTTTCTGACGCAGGGCGTCATAAACGGTGGTCAGGATGGCCTTGATCTCTTTTTCTTTATCCTCGTGAAGAGAAAATGAAATCGTAGGTTCGTTCATGGGAATGCTCCTCTCTTTTCGGCGGTTCCAATTCTGTATTCAGTTTACACCAAAAAAAGATCTTTCGCAAGCATTATCTTGCCCATCGCGCAAGAATCGGCCTTTCCGCAGGAGGATTTTACGCGGCGCGCAAGGCCCGGCTTTTTTGCGGAAGGCGGGTAGGAGGCTTCGGCGGAAACGGCCGACCGGCGGATGCCGGGGGCACGGGTTCCCGCGAAAAAACGGCGGGCTCCGAAAGAGCCTCGCCGCCGGAGGAAGGGGACTTTTGCCGCCTTTGGGGGCGCTCAGACGCCGGGCTCCCGCTTTTGTGACGGCGCGCCGGCCAGGCGCGCGTATTGGGCGCAGTAGAGAAGGAACGAGAGCACCGCCATAGCCGAGCAGACCGCGATGGAAATTTCCGTCACGGCGGGCGGGATGCTTTTGCTGAGCACGTGGGCGAGCAGCGTGAGGTTGGTTAAGAGGGTCGCGGCCTTCCCATGCCAGCCGGAGCCGAAAAAGCTCCCGGTCTCAAGATAGGCGGCGGTCCCGGCGATCCCCATAAAGATCTCTTTCAAAACCAAGAGGTACAGCAGTTTCCGCATCGGCGGATAGACGGCGAGCAGGCAGACGAGCACGGCGGCGAACGTGGCCTTGTCCGCGACCGGGTCGAGGGCCTTCCCAAAGTCGCTGACCATGTGATATTTTCTGGCGATCCTGCCGTCCGCGAGGTCGGTGACGGCGGAGAACAGCAGCAGCCCGAACGCGGGCAGCGGGCTCTCCTCATAAAAATAGAGCAGCACGATCCCCGGGATCAGGATCAGCCGGAGCAGGGAGATCAGATTCGGAATGGTGAAAATTTTTGGAGCCGGTTTCATAAAGTCCCTCCGTTTCGGCCGGTCTTTTTTAAAGTATTTCCGCTTTCTCTCCGAAGGATTCAAGAAAAGAGGGGATAAGGGATGAATTTTTTTGCAGCCCCATCTTGTATTCTTTTGCGAAGTTTGCTATACTCACTTTCGCTTGTGTCAACGTATGTTTTAAAAAAGTGAGACCTCTCGTCTATTACATAAAAACGAGAGGAACTCTCTTTCGCTTGTGCCAACTTATGTTGAAAGAAAGCGAGCGCTTCGTTTCGATGGTTTCAAAAAAGGGCAGGCTCCCCTCCCTTTCGCTCGTGCGGACAAAGCAAGGGGGGCGCCCCGTCCGCTTTTTCAGAAAAGGCGGCGGAACTATTTTTATTCGTTTGGAGAGGCGGGTGAACGGAATGGGAAAACGGCTGGATTTGACGGAGGGCGTGATCTGGAAGGGCCTGATGACCTATTTTTTCCCGATCCTGTTCGGTGCTTTCTTTCAGCAGCTCTATAATACGGTGGACGCCATCGTCGTGGGCAACTTTGTCGGCAAGGAGGCGCTGGCCGCGGTCGGCGGCTCCTCGGCCCAGATCATCAGCCTGATGGTGGAGTTTTTCGTCGGCCTCTCCTCCGGCGCGACGGTTGTGATCGCCCAATATTTCGGCGCGAAGAACGCGCACGACTTACATATCGCGATCCAGACGACCATCGCGTTCGCGCTCATCAGCGGGGCGGGGATCACGGTCGCGGGGATCGCCGTCTCCAAGCCGATGATGGTCTGGATGGATACCCCGGCCGAGATCATGACCTATTCCACCCAGTATGTGCAGATCATCTTCGCGGGCATCCTGCCGAGCATGCTTTATAACATGGGGGGCGGCATCCTGCGCGCCCTCGGCGATTCGAGACGCCCGCTCTATTATCTGATCGTCTGCTGCGTCACCAATATCGTGCTCGATCTGCTGTTTGTCGCGGTATTTCACTGGGCGGTCGCGGGCGCCGCGTTCGCGACGATCCTCTCTCAGGCGTTCAGCGCCGTGCTCGTGATGCGCGCGCTCGGCAGGCTCGACGATTCCTACCGTTTCCGCTATAAAGAGATCGCCGTAAACGGGACCGAGCTGCGGCATATTCTGCGGATCGGCCTGCCCTCCGGCATCCAAGCCTCGATGTATTCGATCTCCAACCTGCTCATCCAGACCTCCGTCAACAGCCTCGGCACCGACACGGTGGCGGGATGGACGGCCTGCGGCAAAGCGGACAGCCTGTTCTGGATGATCATGAACGCCTTCGGCGTGACGATTTTGACCTTCGTGGGCCAAAATATCGGCGCGGGGAACCGGGAACGCGCGCATCAGGGCATCAAGGTCTGCTTCAAGATCGCGATGACGACCGCGCTGGCGCTCAGTATACTGACCTTTTTCAACGGCAAAATCCTGCTCGGTATCTTCTCTTCGGACCCGGCCGTCATCGAGATCGGTTTCCGCGCCATGCGGCATCTTGTGCCGTTTTACTTCATGTGGGTGTTTATCGAGATCTTTTCCGGCGCGCTGCGCGGCTCCGGAAACGCGCTTGTCCCAATGGTGATCACGGTGCTCGGCATCTGCGTGCTCCGGATCGTATGGATCTATACGGCCGTCCCACTCAATCCCTCCATCGAGATGATCGCTTACAGCTACGGCCTGACCTGGTCGGTGACGGGAGCGGCATTCCTGATCTATTATCTGAGAATCGGCCGGCCACGGATCTTTTCTTAGCGGGAGAAAAGGCCGCGCCCGCGCCGCATTTTGTCTCCGCGCGGGGCGGTATCCGGCCCATGGATCCGCAAGGACATGCGAAAAAACACATGTAAAGTAAAATAACTATACAGATAATTTAAAGCAATATAAAAAAGAACGGGGCAGACGCTCCGCTCTTTTTTTGGTCACATCGTTTCCGGTCTTGGAATGAACGCCGGGTTGTAGGCATAGTAGTTTTTGCTGTTCAGGCCCTCGCGGATCTTCTCGAGGCTCTCGCCGAAACGCTGGAAGTGGACAATTTCCCGTTGCCGCAGGAACGCGATCACGTCCCGCACATCGGGGTCGTCGGCCAGCTTCAGAATGTTGTCGTAGGTGAGCCGCGCCTTTTGCTCGGCGGCCATGTCCTCGCTCAGATCGGCGAAGGGGTCGCCGGCGGACTGGAAGGTGGCGGCGCTGAACGGCACGCCGCTCGCGTCCACCGGATAGATGCCGACGGTGTGGTCTACGAAATACGGCGCGAAGCCGCTGTTTTCGATCTCCGACATTTTGAGGTTCCTTGTCAGTTGATGTACGATGGTGCTGACCATTTCCATATGGCCGAGCTCTTCCGTGCCGATATCGGTCAGCACCGCCCTCACCTGATCATTCGGCATGGCGTATCTCTGAGAGAGATACCGCATGGCCGCTCCCGACTCGCCGTCCGGCCCTCCGAGCTGCGTGATGACGATCTTCGCGAGGCCCGGGTCCGGATTCAGAATTTTAATCGGGTACTGTAATTTTTTCTGATACATCCACATACGCTTCAGGCCTCCTCAATGTCCCAGGGCCAGGGACCGTCTACCCACTGCCAGTTGCCGGTGTCGCCAAGATCGAGCGGCGACAGCATGGCGAATCTCTCCGCGTACTGCATGGCGGCCTCTTTTCTCATCTTTAAATATTCCCTGTAATAGGCGAGCGCGTCCTCGTTGTCGGGGTGGGTGTCGAGGAAGAGGGCGGTCTCGAGGAGCACAAAATCCGTCACCATGATCCTTGCAAGCAAGGTGTTTCTCTCATCCATCGCTAAATCTTCCTTCCAAGATAGGGGAGGTCCAGATCGGCGAAAAGGGTGGCCCTCTTCAGCGCCCTTTCCGGTTCATAGAGATTTCCCCAAGTTTGCATCGGCACGTACGCCATCGCGAGCACCTGCGGGCTGCCTCTTCTGCAGAGCGGGCAGGGCATCGGGGTTTGTTCGAACAGATTATCCATAGTTGACTCTCCAGAAAATCATTTGCACGGGCAAAACTTCTTTTCCGTGCATTCCAGTATACGAAAAAGTACGGAAAAACGGGCGATCCGGCCCAAAAACGAGAAAAAAGGCCGCTTTGGGTACAAAAACAAAAGAAAAGAACGGGAATTTTTCAAAAGTCCCTTGCATTATAGAAAAAGGCAACATATAATAATTAACATAAATATAATAATATAAACCTAATGGAGGGATTTGCAATGCCGGAGATCACTTATAAAATCACAAAAGAAATCGGCGTCATTTCCGAGAACCCCCGGGGCTGGACCAAGGAACTCAACATGGTCAGCTGGAACGACCGGGACCCCAAGTACGATATCCGCGAGTGGGCGCCCGATCACAGCCGCATGGCGAAGGGACTGACCTTTACCGCGGAAGAATTGGGCGAACTGCGCCGGATGCTCGCCGGGTTGGATCTGCCCGTCGAGGAGTTACCGGACTGATCGTTTGCCTCTTATGCTCTGTGTGCAGCGGGCATTTCTTTCGGCCAAAACCGGAGGACTGCCCGTTTTTTCCTGTTGCGGAGCTTTGATACCGAAATCGGAAGGAAGAATCATTTTTGCTAAGAGAAGATTTAAGGAACGTCGCCATCATCGCCCACGTCGACCACGGCAAGACCACGCTCGTGGACGAGATGCTCAAACAGAGCGGCACGTTCCGCGAAAACCAGGTGGTCGAGGACCGCGTCATGGATTCCGGAGACCTCGAACGGGAGCGCGGCATCACCATCCTCGCGAAAAACACCTCGATTCACTACAACGGCGTGAAGATCAACGTGGTCGACACCCCGGGCCACGCGGATTTCGGCGGGGAGGTCGAACGCGTGCTCAAGATGGTCAACGGCGTCATTTTGCTGGTCGACGCCGCCGAGGGGCCGATGCCGCAGACGAGGTTCGTCCTCCAAAAGGCGCTCGACCTCGGCCATCCGGTCATCGTCGTCGTCAACAAGATCGACCGCCCCGACGCCCGTCTGGGTGAGATCGGCGACGAGATTTTAGAGCTGCTGCTCGATCTCGACGCCTCGGAGGAACAGCTAGACAGCCCGATGATCTTTTGCTCCGGCCGGGAGGGCACCGCCTCCTTTGACCCCTATCGGCGGGGCGGGGACCTCAAACCGCTCTTTGACACGATCCTTGACCATATCCCCGCGCCGCAGGGCGACGAAAGCGGCCCGCTTCAGGCCCTCGTCTCCTCCATCGACTACAACGACTACGTCGGCAGGATCGGCATCGGCCGCATCGAGCGCGGCAAGATCCATGCCAATGAGGACATCGTCGTCTGCGACTATCACAACCAAAAACAGCCCTACAAATCCAAAGTGGTGAGCCTCTATCAGATCGAGGGCCTGACCCGCGTCCCGTGTGAGGAGGCAAGCGTCGGCGATATCGTCTGCATCAGCGGCATCACCGGCATCACGATCGGCGACACGATCTGCGCGCCGGAGGCGGCCGAGCCGCTGCCCTTCGTCAAGATCAGCGAGCCGACCGTCGAGATGTCGTTCTGCGTCAACGACAGCCCGTTCGCCGGCAAGGAGGGCAAGTTCGTCACGAGCCGCCAGCTCCGCGAGCGCCTTTACAAAGAACTCATGAAGGACGTCTCCCTTCAGGTCTCGGACACGGACACCACGGACAAGTTTAACGTCCGCGGCAGGGGAGAGATGCACCTTTCCATCCTGATCGAAACCATGCGCCGCGAGGGCTACGAGTTTGCGGTCTCCACCCCGCGCGTGCTCTATAAAACGGTGGAGAACAAGCTCTATGAGCCGATCGAGCGCGTCTCGATCGACCTGCCCGAGGACAGCGTGGGCACCGTGATGTCCGCGATGGGCACCAGAAAAGGGGAGCTCGTCAAAATGGCCCCGTTCAACAGCCGCATGCGTCTGGAATTCCTTGTCCCGGCGAGAGGGCTCTTCGGCTACCGCAACGAGTTCCTGACGGAGACCCGCGGCGAGGGCATCATGAGCTCGGTCTTCGACGGCTACCAGCCCTACAAGGGCGATATTCAGCGCCGCAGCAGCGGAAGCCTGGTTTCCTATGAGACCGGCGTCTCCATCACCTACGGCCTTTATAACGCGCAGGAGCGCGGCCAGCTCTTTATCGGGGCGGGCGTGCCGGTCTACGAGGGCATGGTGATCGGCGAATCGCCGAAGACGGACGACATCGTCGTCAACATCTGCAAGACGAAGCACCTGACGAATACGCGCGCCTCGGGCTCCGACGACGCCTTGCGCCTGACGACGCCCAAGCGCATGAGCCTTGAGGCCTCGATCGAATTCATCAAGGACGACGAGCTGCTCGAGATCACGCCGAAGAGCGTCCGGATCCGCAAAAAGATCCTCGACAACGACCTGCGGATGAAAGACCGGTTTAGAAAAAACAAAGAGTAACTTAAAAGAGAATAAGATGCCGGCCTGCGTTTTCCGGCGCGGGAGCGCCTGCTGATTTGCAAAGAAAACGCGCGCCCGTGATCGGAAAAGGCCTCACAGGAGTTTGCTGCGGGGCCTTTTTGAACGGGAGACGACGGCCCGGCCGACGCCGACGGGAGGGCATGGGATGTACAGAAAAGAACACGATTCCCTCGGGGAAGTGCTTGTGGAGGACGGGCGGTACTGGGGCGCCCAGACCCAGCGGAGCCTTGAGAATTTCGCGATCGGCGCGGAGACGATGCCGGCGGAGGTGATCCGCGCCTTCGCGCTGCTCAAAAAGGCGGCCGCGGAGGCAAACTTCGGGCTTTCCGTCTTGGATGAGGAGAAATGCGGCCTGATCCGCGCCGTCTGCGACGAGATTTTGGAGGGGAAACTCGGAAGCGAATTTCCGCTGCGCGTCTGGCAGACCGGCAGCGGCACCCAGACGAATATGAACCTCAACGAGGTCATCGCGCGCCGTGGCAACGAGCTTGCCGGGCGTGCGGTCCTCCACCCGAACGACGACGTAAACCGCTCCCAGAGTTCCAACGACACGTTCCCGACCGCGATGCGGGTCGCCGCGGCGCAGTCGGTCACGGAGGGGCTGCTGCCCGCGCTGGACGCGCTTGCGGGGGCGTTCCTGCGGTTGGAGGAGGCGTACCCGGATATCATCACGGTCGGCCGCACACACCTACAGGACGCGGTGCCGATCCGCTTTTCGCAGGAGGTCGGCGCGTGGCGGGCCATGCTGCAAAAGGACCGCGCGATGCTCCTCGCGGGGCTCGCCGATCTCTATGAGCTGCCGCTCGGCGGGACGGCCGTCGGCACCGGGCTCAACGCGCCGAAGGGGTTCGACATCCTTGCGGCCGAAAAGACGGCGCGGCTCACCGGCCTGCCGTTCGTCACGGCGGAAAACAAATTCCACGCGCTGACGAGCCTCGACGCGTTTGTGGCCGAGCACGGGACGTTAAAAGCCCTCGCGGCGGACCTGATGAAGATCGCGAACGACATCCGCTGGCTCGCCTCCGGGCCGCGCTGCGGGCTCGGCGAGCTCACGATCCCCGCGAACGAGCCGGGCAGCTCGATCATGCCGGGCAAGGTCAACCCCACCCAGTGCGAGGCGGTCACGATGGTCGCCGTGCAGGTGATGGGAAACGACGCGGCGGTCGGGTTCGCGGCCTCGCAGGGCAACTTCCAGCTCAACGTGTTTTTGCCGGTCACGATCTATAACTTCCTTCAGTCCGCGCGCCTGCTCGCCGACGCGATGCGCTCCTTTGAGAAAAACTGCGTGCGCGGGATCCGGCCGAACGCGGAGAAGATGACGGAAAACCTGCGCCGCTCGCTGATGAACGTCACGTCGCTGAGCCCGCTGATCGGCTACGAAAACGCGGCGAAGGTCGCGCGCTGCGCCCTCGCGGAGAACTGCACGCTCGCCGAAGCCGCGGAGGCGCTCGGCTTTCTGAGGAAAGAGGAGGCCATGGAGGCTCTCGATCCGAATAAAATGGTTTGAGCATCAAGTTTTTTTGAAAAATTAGGCGGGGAACCCGGCGTGTGCGCGCAAGAGAGTTTGTTACCGCTGTAAATATCACCCCGCCGCTCTTTTGGGAACCCGGCGTGTCCGCGAGGGCCGTTTTCGGCGGCCGAACGAAACGCCAAGACGGCCGAACCGGCAGTTACCGACATCGGTACAGAGGAACCCGGCATATGGAAATGACTGTCTCCTCCGGCCGCGATGAAAGAAAGCCGGAAATTTGCATAAAAAATCCCGGAGACGGTCGCTTCGCCCGACCGCCCGGGACCTTAATAGGAGGTAAATTTTTTGGACTATCAGAAGGAATCCCTCAAAGCGCATTACGAATGGCGCGGTAAGCTGACGGTCAACTCCAAGGTGACCGTCGATTCGCCGGAGGCGCTGTCTTTGGCCTATACGCCGGGCGTCGCCGCGCCCTGTCTCGAGATCCAAAAGGACCCGTCCAAAAGCTACGAGCTGACCGGACGCTGGAACACGATCGCGGTCGTCACGGATGGCACCGCCGTGCTCGGCCTCGGCGACATCGGGCCGGAGGCCGGGATGCCGGTCATGGAGGGCAAGTGCGTGCTCTTTAAGGAGTTCGGCGGCGTGGACGCGGTCCCACTCTGCATCCGCTCCAAGGACCCGGACGACATCGTGCGGACCGTCTCGCTGCTCGCGGGGGGCTTCGGCGGGATCAACCTCGAGGACATCTCCGCGCCGCGCTGCTTTGAGATCGAGCGCAGGCTCAAAGAGATCTGCGACATCCCGATTTTTCACGACGACCAGCACGGCACCGCGGTCATCACGCTCGCGGGGCTGGTCAACGCGCTCAAGATCGTCGGAAAGAGGCTCGACGAGATCCGGTTTGTTGTCAACGGGGCCGGCGCCGCCGGCACCGCGATCACGAAGCTGCTGCTCCGCGCGGGTGTCAAAGAGGGCATCGTCTGCGACCGGAGCGGCGCGATCTATGCCGGCCGCGGGAATCTAAACCCCGCGAAGACCGAGCTTGCGGAGATCACCAACCCCGCCCATATCGCCGGCTCTCTTGCCGACGCGCTCCGGGGCGCGGACGTCTTCATCGGCGTCTCCGCGCCCGGCGCGCTGACCGGAGAGATGGTCGAAACGATGGCCAAAGACCCGATCGTCTTCGCCTGCGCAAACCCGGTCCCGGAGATCTTTCCGGAGGAGGCCAAGGCGCACGGCGCGGCGGTTGTGGCGACCGGCCGGAGCGATCTGCCGAACCAGATCAACAACGTGCTGGCGTTCCCCGGGATCTTTCGGGGCGCGCTCGACGTGCGCGCCTCCGAGATCGGCGACGAGATGAAGCTCGCCGCCGCGAACGCGCTGGCGGGGCTGGTCGGTGAGGAGCTTTCCGCCGAGTATATCATCCCGCGCCCGTTCGACCCGCGCGTCTGCAAGGCGGTGGCTGCGGCGGTCGCGGCGGCGGCCAGAGCGTCCGGCGTCGCGAGGATATAGAACCTTCCGGGCCCGGCGCGTCGCGGTAAACGAGGAACCGCCCCGCGGCGCCGTGGCCGGGATTGCGAACGGCCCCCGCCGCCTGCTGGCAGGCCCTCGCGACCGTCCCGCGCCGGGCATCGCTTTCCGCGGCATGACAGAGCCGCACGGCCCGTTCGCCGAGTGACGTGACGCCGAAAGGGGCGGATCGCCCGTTTGCCGCATTCGTTCATTTCCGACTGTGACGTGGCGCGGAAAACTTTTATTTTTCCGTAATGAAAACAGCCGCGGCCCGATAAAGGGCCGCGGCTGTTTGTCAATCTGATCGAATTTTCAGATGGATTTTTCCATCCAGCGGTGGGGATGCCCCTCGTCGTAGGCGACGGGCGCGTCGGATTTTATATATCCGCATTTCTCGTAGAAACCGACGGCGCTTTCCTGCGCGAGCAGCTTGACCTTCTTCGCGCCTTCGGATTTTGCGATGACTTCGAGCGCGGTGATGACCGCGGCGCCGAGGCGGTGCTTCCGGTACTCCTTGAGCACGGCGATCCGGCCGATCTGGTAGGCGCCCTCCCCGCCCTTCGGGTCCGGATAGATGCGCCCGGTCCCGACGCATTTGCCGCCAAAATAGATCGTCGCGAAGCGGGCGACGTTGTCGATCTCGTCAAACTCGTTTTGATAGCCCTGCTCCGCGACAAAGACGGCCATGCGCACCGCGCACGCGTCGTCCCGGTTGTTCTCGATCTTCATTGTGATTTCCGCCATAAAAAAGCCCCCCTCTTGTCCATAAGGCAATTATATCCTGTTCCCGGAGTGTTTACAAGAGCCGCTTTCCCTTTTAGGGAAGCGAAACCTTGACATTGTCAAAAAAACGGATATTCTTAGAATATCTATCATTTGGGGCGTGCGGATGGAAAACGGGCATATCATCGAAAACCGGCCGTTCTCTGTAACCGCGCCCCTGCGGGGAATTTGGGGAGACAGCATGAAGAATTTTGAGAAATATACGAGGAATTTCATCGCGCCGGAGCATCCGGACATGAGCTGGACGCAGAAGCTCTATCTCGACAGAGCCCCGGTCTGGTGCAGCGTCGACCTCCGCGACGGCAATCAGGCGCTCGTCGTCCCGATGAGCATCGGCGAAAAGCAAATTTTCTTTGAATCCTTGCTGAGGATCGGCTTCAAGGAGATCGAAGTCGGCTTTCCGGCCGCCTCGGAGACGGAATACCGCTTCATCCGCCGCCTGATCGACGAAAATTTGATCCCCGACGACGTCTGGATCCAAGTGCTGACGCCCGCGAAGCGGGATTTGATCGAAAAGACGTTCGCCGCTGTCCAAGGGGCGAAAAACGTCGTCGTGCACCTCTATAACGCCACCTCCGCCGCGCACCGGGAGCAGGTCTTCCATAAAACCAAAGAGGAAGTGCTGGCGCTCGCGGCGAGCGGCGCGCGCTGGATCAAAGAGGCGGCGACGCGCTTTGAGGGCGACATCCGGTTCGAGTATTCGCCGGAGGCCTTCACCGGCACGGAGCCGGACTTCGCGCTTGAGATCTGCTCCGCCGTGCTGGACGTCTGGCGGCCGACGCCGGAGCGAAAGGCAATCATTAATTTGCCCTCGACGGTCTCGCTCTCGATGCCGCACGTCTATGGCGCCCAGATCGCCTATATGAACCAAAACCTGCCTTACCGGGACGGCGTCGTGCTCTCCCTGCACCCGCACAACGACCGCGGCTGCGGCGTCGCGGACGCGGAGATGGGCCTGCTCGCGGGCGGCGAGCGCGTGGAGGGGACCCTCTTCGGCAACGGCGAACGCACCGGCAACGTCGATCTCGTCACGCTCGCGCTCAACCTCTACTCGCAGGGCGTCGACCCGGGGCTTGATCTCTCCGATCTGCCGGCGCTCGTGCACATGAGCGAGGAGAGTACCGGCATGTCGGTCCCCGACCGTCAGCCTTACAGCGGCGAGCTCGTGTTCACGGCCTTTTCCGGCACGCATCAGGACGCGATCGCCAAGGGCATCGCACGGTACAAAGAGGGCAAAAGCTCTCACTGGAACGTCCCGTATCTCCCGATCGACCCGGAGGACATCGGCAGAAGGCTCGAGGACAGCGTGATCCGCATCAACAGTCAGAGCGGCAAGGGCGGCGTGGGCTACCTGATCTCCCAAAGTTACGGCTACCACATCCCGCCGAAGATGATGCCCGACGTCGGCAGGGCGGTCAAATCCGCCTCCGACGCGCTCCAAAAAGAGCTCCTGCCCGAGCAGGTCTACGAGATCTTCCGGAAGGAATATATCAATTATTTTGACCCGCTGGACATCACGGAGGCGTATTTTACGAACCTGCCGGAGAAGCGCATCGCCGCCCGCATCGTCGTCGTGAAAAACGGCGAGCGGCGGGAGCTCTCCGCCACGGGAAACGGCCACCTCAACGCCGTGGCGAACGCGCTCAAGGAGAACCTCGGCTATCAGTTCCACCTGACGAGCTACTCCGAGCACGCCTTGGAGAATGAGAAAGGCACAAGCTCTCTGGCCGCGGCCTATGTCGGCATCAGCGGCGGCGGCCGCGAGACGATCTGGGGGATCGGCCTCCACGGGGACATCATGGCCGCCTCGGTCAACGCCTTGGTCTCCGCGATCAACCGCATGGAAAGGGATAGGAAATGACGAATCTTGAGAAGGCCCAAAAAGCCACCGCGCTGCTCAAAGGGGAATACCCGGACGCGCTCTGTTCGCTCGATTACATAAAGCCGCACGAGCTTTTGATCGCGACGCGCCTCGCCGCGCAGTGCACGGACGCGCGCGTCAACCTGATTACGCCGGTTTTATTCGACAAATACCCGACCCTTGAGGCCCTTGCCGGGGCGGAGGAGAGCGACATCGGCGAGATCATCTACTCCTGCGGGTTTTATAAAACGAAATCGCGCGACATCGTGGCGATGTGCCGGATGCTGCGCGACGACTATCACGGCGTCGTGCCGGACACTGTGGAGGAGCTGACGAAGCTGCCGGGCGTGGGCAGAAAGACCGCGAATCTCGTGGTCGGCGACGTCTATAAGAAGCCCGCCATCGTCTGCGACACCCACTGCATCCGCATCACGAACCTGCTCGGGCTCACCGCGACGAAGGACCCCGCCAAATGCGAGACGGAGCTGCGCGCCGTGCTCGATCCCGTGGAATCCAACATGTTCTGCCACCGCCTTGTGCTCCACGGCCGGGCGGTCTGCGTCGCGAGGCGGCCGCAGTGCGAACGCTGCGTGCTCAAAGAGATCTGCGCCTATTACCAAAGCCTGAAAAAGCCGGAAGGGGAGAATGAATGAGGGAGATCGAAATCTTCGACACGACGCTCCGTGACGGCGCGCAGGGGGAGAACCTCAGCTTCTCCGTCGCGGACAAGCTCAATATTTTAAAGGCGCTCGCGGCGATCGGCATCCCGTATGTCGAGGCCGGGAATCCGGGCAGCAACCCGCGCGACGCGGAGTTTTTCCGCGCCGTCCGGGGCAAGGAGTTCGGGACAAAGATCGTGGCCTTCGGCTCCACGAGGAGGCGCGGGACCCGCCCCGAGGAGGACGGAAACTGCCTCGCCCTCTTGGGCGCGGATACGGACTACGTCTCGATCTTCGGGAAAGGCTGGCTCTTCCATGTGCGGGACGTGCTCCGCGCGACGCCGGAGGAAAATCTCGCGATGATCCGGGACACGGTCGCCTTTTTTGTGCAAAAAGGGAAACACGTCTTCTATGACGCCGAGCATTTCTTCGACGGGTATCTGGACGATCCGGATTACGCGCTCTCCGCGCTCAAAGCCGCGGAGGAGGCGGGCGCGGAGCGCCTGATTCTCTGTGACACCAACGGCGGCTGCTTCCCGGATACGGTCGCTGAGATCGTGCGCGGCGTCGCCGAAAAGACCGCCGTGCCGCTGGGCATTCACTGCCACAACGACACCGGCTGCGCGGTCGCGGCGTCGATTGCCGCGGTGGAGGCGGGCGCCGTACAGGTGCAGGGCACCTTCCTCGGCATCGGCGAGCGCTGCGGCAACGCCAACCTCTCGACGGTCATCGGCGACCTCCAGCTCAAAAAGGGCTACGCCTGCATCCCGGAAGATAAGATGCGGAATCTGACCCCCACCGCGCGGTATCTTGCCGAGATCAGTAACATCCGCCTGAGCAACATCATGCCCTACGTCGGGAAATCCGCGTTCAGCCATAAGGGCGGCATGCACATCGACGGCGTGATGAAAAACAGCCGCAGTTTTGAGCACGTCCCGCCCGAGAGCGTCGGCAACGACCGGAACATTTTGCTCTCCGACGTGGCGGGCCGGAGCGCCCTCGCGGAAAGACTCGCGAAAATCGACGGGGGCCTCGCGCGCGACAGCGAAAAGCTCGCCGATTTTGCGCAGAATATAAAGGAGCTCGAATACGAGGGCTTCCAGTTTGAGTCGGCGGGGGCGAGCATAGAGATCCGCGCGCTCAAATATTTCGGCGGTTACCGGCCTTTCTTTACGCTCTGTCATTTTAAGACGATCGGCGAGCAGCCCGCGCCCGACACCGACCGCTCCGCCGCGGCCGTGGTGAAGATCAGGGTCGGGGAGAGCTACGAGATCACGGCGGAAGAGGGGGACGGCCCGGTCCACGCCCTCGACAAAGCCCTCAAAAAGGCGCTCGCGGTCTTTTACCCGGAGGTCGGCGGCATCCACCTTGTCGATTACAAGGTGCGCGTCATCGACAGCGGCAAGGGGGCCGCGGCCATGGTCCGCGTGCTCATTGAGAGTACGGACGGCGACGCCGTCTGGACAACGGTCGGCGCCTCGACGGACATCATCGACGCCTCGTGGCAGGCGCTGGTCGACTCCATCGAATACAAACTCCTGAAAGAGAACGGCCTTCTTCAGTGACGGATCTTGAAAAAAAGCCGGGGAACCGGTATAATAAACGCAGGAAACGGAGGGCGAAAGCATGGATTTTGAAGTGACGAAGGATATGCTGATCGGCGACGTGATCGCCAAGGATAAGGGCGTGGCGGAGATTTTCTTCGCGATGGGCATGTTTTGTTTCGACTGCCCGGCGGCGAGGGGCGAGACCGTCGAGGAGGCCAGCATGGTGCACGGCATCGACTGCGGCAAGCTGTTAAAAAGCCTCAACGAGTACTTCAGCGCAAAAAAATAAAAGGGGCGAAGCCGCGGGGGATTCTTCGCGGCTGCTTTCCTTGCCAACGGGAAAACGGAGCAAAAACGATGGAAAAGCTGGATGCAAGGCTCAGGGCGGCGGCCCGCTTTGTCAGAAAAGGCACGGTTGCCGCCGATATCGGCACCGATCACGCGTATCTCATCTGCCACCTGATCGAGAAGAAAATTTGCGTGAGGGGCTACGCCTGCGACATCAACGAGGGCCCGCTCGAAAACGCCCGCGCGGAGATAGAGTCCCGCGGCCTCTCGGACCGGATCGTGCTTCTGCGCGCCGACGGGCTCGAAAAGCTGCCCGAGCGCGGCATCGACGAGGTGATCCTCTGCGGCATGGGCGGGGAGACCATCGCCGGGATTCTCGAAAAGGGCGCGTGGGTAAAGCGCGAGACGGTGCACCTGATTATGCAGGCGATGACGAGGCCGGAATATCTCCGAAAATGGCTCTGCGAACACGGTTTCCACATCGACGCGGAAGCGGCGGCCGAGGCCGAGGGGCATGTATACAGCGTCATGAGCGCTTATTATAGCGGGGACAAGTGGACCCCGGACCTGCTTTACTGCTATATCGGCGAGCTTCCGGGGGACCCCTCCAAATCCGCCGGGAAGTACCTTCGCCGTCAGGCCGCGATTCAGCGCGCCATCGCGAGAGGGCTTGAGCGCTCCCCGAACGGCGCCGAGAGCGCGGTCCGGCACGACTCGCTCGCGGACATGATCGAAGAACAGATCGGGGAGCAGATAGGGGAAAATAAGGATGTGTAAAGTATCAGACTTTTACAGGTATATGGACGAGATCGCGCCGTTTTCCGCGCAGGAGCCGTGGGACAATTCCGGCTTTCTGGTCGGCGATTGGGACGCGGACGTGACGAAGGCGCTCGTCGCGCTGGACGCGACCGAGGACGTGCTGGGCGAGGCCGCGAAAATGGGCGCGGAGCTCGTGATCACGCACCACCCGGTGATCTTTAACCCGATCAAGGAGCTGCATTCCTCGAGCATGGCGTACTTCGCGGCGCAAAAAGGGATCGCGGTCATCTGCTCCCACACGGCGCTCGACGTCGCCGACGGCGGCGTCAACGACTGCCTCGCGGCGGCGCTCGGCCTGCGAAACGTCCGCAAATGCGGGGACGAGGCCGGGATGCTGCGCGCGGGCGAGCTGCCGGAGGCGATGGAGCTGCCGGATTTTCTTGCCCATGTCGGCGGGAAGCTCGGCAGCGGCGGCATCAAGTACACGCCGGCGAAAAAGCCGATTCAAACCGTCGCGGTCTGCGGCGGGGGCGGCGCGGAATTCTATCCGGACGCCATGGCCTGCGGCGCGGACGCCTATGTGACGGCAAACGTCAAGCACAGCCGGTGGATCGAGATCCGCCGCGCGGGGTTCTGCGTCTTGGACGCCGGCCACCACCGCACCGAAAACACGGTGATCGCGCCGCTGGCGCAGCGCCTCGCCAAGCGGTTCCCGGAGGCGGAGGTTTTCGTCTCCGCGCGCTGCGAGGATCCGGCGCTCTACTGGACAAAATAAAGTTGGGAGGCGTGCGTTACGGCCCTTGACGGCATCACGCTGCATCTGTTAAAAAATGAAATCGAAGAGAAGGCGCTCGGCGCGCGGATCGACAAGATCCACCAGCCGGCGAAGGAGGAGCTGGTCCTCGCGCTGCGGTGGAACGGCGGGAGCGGGAAGCTGATGCTCTCCGCCGCCGCGTCCGCGCCGCGCGTTCATTTCACGGAAAAAGGCTTCGACAACCCGAAGGCGCCGCCGATGTTTTGCATGCTCATGCGGAAACATCTGGGCGGCGCGAAGCTTGTCGGGATCGAGCAGTTCGGCTTGGAGCGCATCCTGCACCTCTCTTTTTCGACCTATAACGAGCTTGGAGACCCCGTAATCCTGAAGCTGGCGGTCGAGATCATGGGCCGCCACAGCAACATCATCCTGATCGGGGACGACGGCCGCGTCGTCGATTCCATCAAGCGCGTCACCGAGGAGATGTCGAGCGTCCGGCAGGTCCTGCCGGGTATGCGCTACGTCTTCCCGCCCGCGCAGGATAAGTTGGACCCGCGGGATTTGGATTTCGCGGAACTCGAGCGCCGGCTCGCGGAGGGGGCCGCCCGCCCGCTCTCGAAGGCGCTGCTCGAGCATCTGGACGGCGTCTCGCCGATCGTCTGCCGGGAGCTCTCTTTCCGGGCCGCCGGCGACCTCGATCCCGTCTCCGCCGAGCTCTCCGCCGCGCAGAAAGAGCGCTTGCGCGAGGCGATCTCCGCCGTGGGCGACGCGCTCCGCGCGGGCTCCGTCAGGCCCTATATGGTCTGCGACCCGGACGGCCGCCCGCTGGATTTCACGTTCCTTGACGTGCGGCAATACGGGGACGGCGGCGAGACGAAGCCCTGCGCGTCTTTCAGCGAGCTGCTCGACCGGTATTACGCCGACCGCACCGGCGCGGATCGCATGAAGCAGCGCTCGGGCGACCTGTTCCGCTTCATCGCGAACCTGCGGGACCGGCTCGCGCGAAAGCTTGAGGTCCAGCGGCAGGAGCTTGCCCGGTCCGCCGAGCGGGAGAGCCTGCGCGTCTGCGGCGAGCTGATCCACGCGAACCTCTTCGCGCTGCAAAAGGGCATGGCCTCCGCGACGGTGGAGAATTATTACGACGAGAACCGCCCGCTGGCCATTAAGCTCGACCCGCGGCTCACGCCGGCGCAGAACGCGCAGCGTTATTATACCGAATACCGCAAGGCGGACAACGCCGAGAAGATCCTAAAGGAACTGATCGGTAAGGGCGAGAACGAGCTCGCCTACGTCGATTCCGTGTTTGATCTGATCTCCCGCGCGCGGACGGAGGACGAGCTGCTCGCCATTCGCGGAGAGCTGCTCGAGCAGGGGTACCTGAAAAACCACGGGAACCGGAACTTGAAGCTCCCGAAGCTGCCGCCGATGGAATACACGTCCTCCGACGGGTTCCGGATCCTCTGCGGCCGGAATAACCTCCAAAACGACCGCCTGACGCTCAAGGACAGCCGCAAGACGGATCTCTGGTTCCACGCGCAGAAGATCCCCGGCTCGCATACGGTCGTCGCGGCGGAGGACCGGGAGGTCCCCGAGCAAACGATCCTCGAGGCGGCGGTCGTCGCGGCCTACAACTCCAAGGCGAGGGACGCCGCGCTGGTACCCGTGGATTACGCCGAAATTCGCTATGTGAGAAAACCCGGCGGCGCCGCGCCCGGCAAGGTGATCTACGACCGCTACAAGACCCTGTATGTGAAGCCCGCGCAGTTTGAGGAACTTTTCGGATCAAAATCCTGAGCCGCGGCCCGCGCCTTGAAAGAGCGGGCCGCTTTTTTATGCTTCCGGGATTTTTTTGCATAAAAGCGGATCAGTTTCCGTCAAAAATACAGGATTGTGCAAGAAGCGATTGACTTTTTCGGATTATATGGTATAGTAAATTCGTTAATTTTGCATCTGTTGTAGTTTCCTGAAGAAAACGGCCAAAGGGAGGTGACACGATCGCCGATAGCCCGCGGGCAAATATGCGATATGAAACGTGTTCTGCCGTTTTTTGTGGAAATATGAAACACTGCGCCACAGGAGCCTTCTAAAACCGGGCGTCACAGCAACGTTTAGAAAAACATCCCTTTTGCGGGGTCGGTTCCAAAAAGCGCGGTGGGTCAACAGGTTTTTAACACCACGGAGCAAAATTTTGTTCAACCTTGCTTCGTGACCGTGTCGGGCAACCGGCATGAAAAATGGGTGAGGCGAAAGCCGGATCCTGTTTTTACCTTGCGTGACTTGAAATCCGCAAAAGGGGGATGCAGAATGGATCAT